>DIZY01000112.1:6770-7290 GCA_002428055.1 Helicobacteraceae bacterium UBA6016 | reverse complement strand
ACGCACTACAATCTCGCAAGCGCTCTTATCAAAAGCATCAGAGGCTCAGACGAGCAAGCCTCAATCTACTATCTTGCAAGGCTGATAGCGGGCGGCGAAGAGCCTAGATTTATCGCTCGTCGTTTAGCGATACTGGCTGCGGAAGACATAGGAAACGCAAATCCAAACGCCCTGCAACTCGCAAATGCGGCATTCGGACTCGTCGAGAAGATAGGTATGCCAGAATCCAGAATTATTCTGAGTCAACTAACGATTTATCTAGCCTGTTCGCCAAAATCCAACAGCGCATACATGGCGATAGACGATGCATTGGCTCTCGTAGGCGGTGGCGAAATATATGCCGTACCATCGCACCTAAAAGATGCGCACTTCGCCGGAGCCGCAAAACTGGGGCGGGGAATAGGCTATAAATACCCGCATGACTTTGGCGGCTGGACGGAGCAAAAATATACCGCAAAGCCCGTAGATGTCGTAAAACTAAAAGATATAGGGTTTGAAAAAACGCTAAGAGAGTGGCTAA
>DIZY01000112.1:0-6720 GCA_002428055.1 Helicobacteraceae bacterium UBA6016 | reverse complement strand
CGCACGCCGATACCGTAAAGTTCTTCCAAGTGTGCCGCCTCTATATTTTTCGGCTCTCCGCTGTATAGTATCTCTCCGTTATTTACTAATGCTACGCTATCTGAAAACCTCAAAGCATCGTTAATATCGTGAAGCACCGCCACAAGTGCGATCTCCTGCTCTTTTGCCGCCGCCTTGAAAAGCGATAGCATCTCCACCCTGTTTTTGGCGTCCAAATGGTTTGTCGGCTNNCGGTCGTGGGTGATGGCTACCACGGTGCCGGAATATCGCTGCAAAAACTGCTCCAGCCAGTCCACCGATTCGGCGTCCAAATGGTTTGTCGGCTCATCTAGTAGCATTACCTTTGGCTCTTGCGCCAACGCTTTTGCTAAAAGCACTTTTTGAAACTCCCCGCCGCTAAGCGAGCCGCACTCTCTGCTTGAAAGCTCCTCCATATTGAGAAGCGTTAGTATGCTTTCCACTTTGTCAAAGTCGTTTTGTTTTGGCGCAAACCCAAATATCGGCTTACGCCCCAGTAGCACCATATCAAACACTTTTAGATCCGGTGTTCTAGTCTTTTGCGGCAAGAAGCCTAGCTTTTTGGAGAGCTCCGGCAAGCTTAGAGCATCCGTGTCCATACCGTCTATGTAGACAGTTCCGCTTTGGGGTTTTATTAGTTTTGCAACGGCGTGCAAGAGCGTGGTTTTGCCACAACCGTTTGGACCCACTATCGACAAAAACTTTTTGCTTTGCGTAGAGAGGCAGAGGGAATCGGCAAGAATTTTGGCGCCTCTGGTTATTGAAATATTTTTAAGCTCTAGCATGGTGTGAGCCTTTGCGTGCGAACATAGCGAGGTACAAAAACAACGGCGCACCAAGCATCGCCGTCAAAATTCCGACAGGCAGGATAACCGGAAACATAACCACCCTAGAGGCAACATCGGAAGCAAGCAGCAAAGAGGCTCCAAGTAACGCCGATAGCGGCGTAAGATAGCGGTAGTCATCGCCTACAAAAATTCTTCCGATATGCGGAGCAATAAGCCCCACAAACCCGATAATGCCGTAAAACGCAGTAGCCGCCGACGCTAATACAGTCGTAAGTGCAACCGCCAGTATCCGAAGAGAAGTTGCGTTAACACCTAGCGATTTTGCCTCTATGTCGCCCAAAAGCATAGCGTTAAAAGACCAGCCAAGTAGGCAAAGAGCAGCGATAGACGGGATACACAAAGCGGCGACAATGTAAATCTCACGATAACTAGCCCGTCCAAGATCGCCGAAGCTCCAAAATACCGTAGCCGCAAGCTGAAAGTCAGTCGCAAAATACTGCAAAAGCATCGTACAAGCGCCGAAAAAAGCGCCTATAGCTATGCCGCTAAGCGCAATAAACTCCGGCGCAGAACGCCTCATGGCAGAGAGTGCGACTATCAAAGCAGAACCGGCAAGAGAGCCCAAAAACGCAAACAACGCTATAGCTCCCGAATTTGCAAATTTTGCTCCCACACCCGCATATGTCAGCGTCCCTGCGCCAAAAACGGTAATAGCCAGCGTCGCCCCAAAAGCCGCCCCATGCGAAATACCTAGCGTAAACGGCGAAGCTAGCGGATTTCTAAGGATATTTTGCATAACCGCCCCGCTAACCGCCAAAGATGCGCCGACAAACACGGCACTAATGACCCTTGGCGCACGAAGCTCACTTACAAGATACCATAGCGTCTCGTCATGCCCGAAAAAAAGCGTGTGAAGCATATCAAACCCGCTCTCATACGAGCCTACGGTCAGCGAATAAGCCGCCAAAAAGAGTGTCAAAACAAAGGCAAAAAGGAGCGTCAATTTTTTTTTGACAAGCGATAAGAGATACGCTTTTTGCATCTAATAAGCCTCTTTGCTTATTTTTCCGCCGTTAAATCTGAGCCTAGAATAGCCGCCGTATTTTGCTTTCATCGGCGGATATGCGTCCATTCCAACAAACTTCATAGATATTTCTCCGGCTGTTTTTTCGACATCTATATCTGCGCTCAATGCCGTTTTTGCGTAGAAAAATGCGTTTGCGTACATTATCTCGACATTTGCAGCGTAAAACACATTCGGCAGGCTCATAAATACGCTTCCTTTTTTCACGGAGGGCAATAGCTCAAACAACTTTGGCTCTTTGGCGTACTCCTCTGCAATATTGCCGTATCCGCCCCCGTCTACATACATCACATCCGGTGCAGATCGGAGCACAAACTCCTTATCAACAAATAGATGTCCTTTTTTGCTCGTAGCATCGGCCACATTTTGCACTCCGGCTTTTTTGAACCCAAAAAAATCTGCCTCTGTAGAGCCTATCCCGTGTTGACCTCTGTTTGCCACGCCGCCTATGTACGCTTTTGGTTTTACTTTTGCAGCCTTAGCGTAGGTCTCTAACTTTGCGTCTAGTGATTTGATATATGCGATTAGCTCTTCGGCTCTTTTTTCTTTTCCGGTGACGGCGCCGACTATACGAAGAGAGGAGGCAAACGCATTTTCGTCGTATCCGTTTGCTCCGTATGAGAGCACTATGACGGGAATACCGCTTTTTTGAGACAGGCTATCAGCGCTTTGCCTATCGGTAAATGCCGTAAATATCACATCCGGTTTTAACGCTACCACTTTTTCAATATCTACCGCCCTACCCGCTCCGCCTTCAGCCACTACAGGGAGCGTGGCTGATTTTTTGTATGTGGCGAGAGTGTACGGTCTTGAATCAATGTCTCTTTTTTCTATCATTTCCGTCACGACAGCCCTATCGGCTACGCCCATATAGGTCATTATCCGTAGCGTTGATGAGAGAGGCGCTATTTTTTTTACCTCTTTGACCTCTACCACTCTGCCTACCGCATCGGTAATTTTTGCGGCAAAAAGCTGCGGCACTATCAATATGAGCGCCAATAAAAACTTTATATTTCGCATATTATTAGCCCTGTTTCTACATTGTGCGAATGCTTAACCATATCGCCAAACTCAGATTTTAACAGTTTTTCAACTATGCTTCTATCCGGCTCAACCCCGCCTATCTCAATATGCCAACACATCTCCTCTATCGCCTTTTCAAGCGGTGTCTCATGCTCCCACACCTCTTCGCTATACTCAACGACCACGCTATATCCCAGCTTGCCAAAATGCTCTTTGGCTCCAGGAGCCCCAAAAGGTAGATGCAATTTACCGCCGTGAAGAAGAAAAGCTTTTTCAAGAAGAGGCGCACTCCTCGTTCTACCCCACCCAACATAGACAAACTTTTCGCCCGCAAGCGAAAGCGCCTTGCCAAAATCCTCCAGAGCCTGAAGAGCCGGAGTCATCGTAGCTATCACGATGTCGTATCTGCCTTGCAGGTCAGCATCCATAAAACAGCTTTGCACGGTTCGTATATTGGACACACCTTGCTCTTTTGCGCTTTTGTCTAGTAGTGCTAACATCTCCCCCGATATATCCAGAGCGTCCACGCTAGCGGCTATTTTGGCTATCTCTATAGTATTTCGCCCAGTGCCGCACCCTATATCAAGCACTCTTTTGCCACCAAATTCAACGCCTTTTTGACCTAGCTTTTCAAGTAGTTTTTTTGCGCTTGAATCTTCCCTTGCGTCATATATTGGATAACTGTGCGCTTTTTTATTCCAAAAATAAGCTTGTTTATTTCTTTGCAACACGCCCTCCTTTTAGTAGTTATATCTAAGAGCCATTCCGATGACTCTGCCGGAAGATGCGTAGCCGTACTTTTCTTGATACTCTTTGTCAAGTACATTGTCTGAGAAAATCTCCAGATTTGCGCCTTTAAAAACCGGAGCTTTAAGGCTAATATCGGTCACGGTATAGGAGTTTACATCCACTACTCTCGATTGGTAATTGAACGCTTTTTGAGCGGCGTAATACCTAGTGTTTGTTCCAAGCGTAGCGCCAAAAACAGGCAGTTTAAAGTCAAATGCTAAATTTGCTTTGTATTTTGGAAAATACTCCAAAGAGCTCATGGTATTTGTCGTATCCAAAAAATCGCCTGTTTTTTTACTGCTTTGATGAGTGACAGAGCCGGACACCTTTGCATAGTCCGTAATATTTTTGGAGGCATCCACCGATACGCCTTTTATCGTGACCGCATCAACATTATATACGGCTCTATCGACACCGCTAACGCTTCTCCATTGGATATAGTCTTTTATCTTCATATAAAATGCGTTAAGCGCTATGGGTTCGGTTTTTGATATTTTATATTTATACGATATTTCCGCATTCTCAGAGGCTTCCGCCTTCAAAGGAGAGCTTCGCACGCCCGATTGTATGGATACTGTAGGATTTGCCGCATTAAAATGCCAGTAACTCTCAGGAATTCCGGGGGTTCGGTAGTTTTTATAAATGGCAAACGCCACCGTATTTATCTCATCGGGTCTATATGTTAGTGTCATTTTAGGAGAGAAGCCGCTACCTACCACCCTCTTGTAGAGCAGATTGTCAAACGGATGTATGTCAAACTTGTCGTACCTTGCGCCTATGTGCACATTTACTGCTTTGCCAAACAAATCCACGCTGTCGCCGCCAAAAATGCCCTGCTGTAAAATATAAGTATTAACATTTGGTGATAGATATGCGGTGTTGTTGTTAAACACTCTGTCGTAACTATTGATTTTGAAGTTGCCCGCGCCCATTCTGGTATAGCTAACGCCTGTCATAAAGTCATGGTTTTCGTAAGGCATTTTGAATTTGAGCACGCCGCCCATTGTCCTATCGCTTTGAATATCCCTATCCATCACCTTGCGCCCGTCAATCGGCGAGAAATTCTCCTCGTGTCTATCTTCGTAGTTTGAAAATAGCTTCAGCTCCGCATATCCGTCTCCGATAGCCTGAACGACACCCGCATCAAGAAGATATTTTATCTTCTCCCAAAACGCTCCCTCACCGACATTCAAAAGCACGGGATTGTTTCCGCCACCAGCTAGCGTATCGCCGTACGATATAGGATAATCTTTGTTTATCCTATCATTGTATCCGGCACTGTCAGGATTGTTGTCTTTTATAAATCCTCGTTTTGAATACGAATATGTAAAGCCAAAGTTGAGCTTTGTGCTATCCGTCAAATCATAATAGAGCCCCGTATAGAGATTTTTTCCATTGAAGCTGTTATTCCACAGATACGCATCTGCATTTTGGACGCTTGCTGAGATTGTATATCCAAGGCGTGAAGGCTTATAGGAGTGCGAAAATCTAGCGCTTTGAAAACCGTCGCCACCATCCCAAGCCCCTGCTATAGCCTCAGCGCTAAATGTCGGTTTTGCGCTTGGCATTTTAGGTATGATGTTTATTACGCCGCCAAGTGCGTTGTGCCCATACTCTACCGAGCTACCGCCTTTTATGACCTCTATTTTTGAAATATTTTCAAGAGGTATCGTGCCCCAGTCTATATAGTGCCCACCATTGATACCTGCGGCATTCAGCGGTCTGCCATCAAAATTTAGCATTATCCTGTTTGCCGAGAGTCCACGAATAGAGAGTATGTCTCCATTATCGCCCACAGTGGTGCGCTTTCTGACATCTATTTGCGACTCGCTTTTTAAAACATCCGCTATCGTCTGCGATGAGCCTGTCTGGATTTTTTTTGTATCCACCTTAGCGCCGGACAATGCCTCACCAACAAAGGTGTCTGATTCGACAGTTATCGTGTCCATCATTAAATTTTCAGCATACAAGGAGTGTGATAGGAGCGCTAAAGAGGCTGCAGTGGATAGCAGTAAGCCGTTTTTCATAACTTTATCCCCATGGTTAAAAATAAATTTACAAGACTTTATCAGTATTACTTTAAATATTAGATTAATACTTATTCATACTTTTATTATATTTTTCATATAAAACTACATTTCGATAATATACAAAAATGATAAAAGAGTTACAAATAAAACCGCTAAATGAGCAAAAATACATACAACCGGCATCGATACTATATACGCAAAACGGTGTTCAAAAAACATGGGAGGCGGTCAAAAGCTTTGATAGCGTAGCTGTGCTTTTGTACCACAGAGCAAAAGATGCATTTTTGCTCGTCAAGCAGTTTCGTCCGGCAATACTCCTGAATAGTGCAAGGCAGATCGAGGACGCATATATTTATGAGCTTTGCGCCGGGATTTGCGACAAAGATAAATCTCTGGAAGAGACTACGGCAGAAGAGATAGACGAAGAGTGCGGCTATAAAGTAGATGCGAAAAACATAGAGATGATAACAGCGTTTCATACATGTGTTGGCATATCAGGGGCATATCAGACACTTTTTTACGCCGAAATTGACGAAAGTATGCTTATTCATGATGGCGGTGGGGATGAGACAGAGGAGATAGAGCTGATTTGGATAATGAAAAGTGAGGCAAAAAGCTTTTTATTTGACCTCAAAAAGCCGAAAACTCCAGGCATAGGAGTTGCATTTTACTGGTGGTTTGAAAAGAAAGAAAAAACAGCCGACTAGGCAAATACTCCTTTGCCCTCTTCAAATCTTATCTCGAATACGGCGCCTCCGCCTTTTCTATTTGAGGCCGCTATCGTACCGTTCATATTTTGCTCTATTATCATCTTTGTCATATAAAGCCCCACCCCCGTGCCTTTACCCTGCTCTTTTGTCGTAAAATACGGCTCAAATATTCTCGGTAAAATCTCATCTTTGATTCCGGTGCCGTTATCTATAATCCGCACAAAAGCATACCGTTGCCCGTTATCTTTTGATATACCTATCTCCATATTTATAAAAGC
>DIZY01000118.1:1440-17935 GCA_002428055.1 Helicobacteraceae bacterium UBA6016 | reverse complement strand
AAAACGATTTAGCCAAAATCATCTCGATACCATTTACACTCAAGCCATCTTGACCCTCAAAGATTCATATTAACGCTTGGTGGTTATTTTTCAGTTATTTTATGCGGGTGCTAGGCTGGCGGGTCTTGGAGTGCGGTAACTTTGAGGTGACAAACAAAACTTATTTCAAACAAAACCTCAAAAGCCGATTTACTAACTATCAAAAGACAAGGAGCCATAGATGCAAGTAGGCGAAGTAGCAAAATCTAAATCATATTCAATAGATATTACGGGGTCTTTAAAAAGCGGAGCAGAAGTAGGGACGGATAAAAACGGTTTGGATGATGAGACGAAAGAGAAGATAAAAAACGGTGAACTCTCCGCTAAGTCCCTAACTAACTCTTATCTGCTTGAGTTTAGTATGAAGACGCAGAGCTACTCATCGACTTCGTTTGAGGCGCAAAGCGGAACATTTGACATAGGTAAAGTCAAAAGCATTTTAAGCAGCATAGACACAAGCAAGATAGGATACACCGGCAAACCGTTGCAAGATTTGACTACCGATGAGGCAAAAGCGCTTGTAAGCGAGGATGGATATTTTGGAGTAGCGAAGACATCTGAAAGACTTGCCGATTTTGTACTCTCCGGTGGAGGCAATGATGTGGAAAAGCTAAAATCAGGCAGAGAGGGAATCATAAAGGGGTTTAAAGACGCCGAAGGTATGTGGGGCGACAAACTTCCCGACATATCTCAAAAGACGATTGATAAGGCGCTTGAAAAAATAGATAAAAAAATAGAAGAGCTGGGCGGTAACGCCATAGACACAAAGGCGTAAAATTACGCCAAAGTGCCTATAAGCTCTTTTGCTATCGCTTGATAGTATGCTCTGTATTCATCGTCCGCATGGGCGACAGGGGGCATACCCTCATCGCTTAGCTCTCTTATCTGCATAAGAAGCGGAATTTGTCCGAGTAGTTTCACACCGTAGTTTGCGGCAAGCATCTCCCCGCCGCCGCTTCCGAATATGTCATATCTGACTTTTGTATCGGGCGCTACAAAATAACTCATATTTTCTACTATTCCGGCTATCGGCACTTTAATATCCTGAAACATTCTAATAGCCCTACTCACATCATCGGTAGCGACCGCTTGCGGAGTTGTTACCAAAATACCCGCCGAAATTTTCATCTCTTGCGCCGCAGTAAGCTGAATATCCCCCGTACCCGGAGGCATATCTATCACAAAAAAATCAAGCTCTCCCCACTCTACATCTTCGATTAGTTGCACAAGCGCACTCACCGCCACCGAGCTTCTCCACACAAGCGGCGTATCCGGTGTTGGCGTAGTGATACCTACCGACATTATTTTGACCCCGTAGTTTTCGCTAGGAATCATCTTGTCGTTTTCATTCCACTTGAGCGTCTCATGTCTAATATTTAGCAGTCTTGGAATATCAGGACCATATATATCCGCATCCAAAATACCTACTTTTTTACCCATTTGGGCTAATGCTACCGCAAGATTTGCGCTTACCGTGCTCTTGCCGACTCCGCCTTTGCCGCTCGTAACGGCTATTACATGTTTGGCAAAAGTTGCTCTATCGTTTGGCTTTTCAAATGTGCCGTATGTAAGCGGCGGTTTAGGAGACGGATTCATTTTTAACCTCTTTTATCGCATTGTCTATTTTTCTTGAAGCTCTTGCAGCTTTTATTTGCCACTCTTCTATTCTATCGGCCGCACCGCCAAATCTCTCTGCAAGCTCTTTGTAAATAGATATTCTACTATTTACCAACTCTTTTATAAGCCCTAGAGTCTCGGCCGTTCGTCCTTCTTTTTGGGTAAGAGTGAGGATTTCTCCGAACATTTTGTGGTTATCGGTCAGCTTTATATCTAGCCCCAACTTTTCGGCTATACCCCTAAGCTCGATGCTTGTGATATAGATACCGCTATAATCAACCCCGAGTAACTCGTAAAGATAAAATCCAAGCGAATTAGAAGTTAAATTTTTATTATTATTAGTATTGGAAATATTCATAATAAGTCCTGCTTACAATTTTGTGTTTTTTTGTGGATTTCATCTTAACTAAAACAATATGAAAATGCAAGCAGCAGTAGCCTCCTTGAGCTTTTTATAGCATAGCAAAAAAGCTTTTTTGTGCGTGTAACTTATAGTTATTGTAAATAAAAATAATAATAACTTTAGTTAATACATTAAGAGTTGATTAAGATAAGTTTACTTAAAATTTATGCCCTTGCGAAAAAGCAAAAATTAAAAGTCAAGAAGAGCAAAAAGAAGGAGCGTTTATGAAGAAGCTACTGGCATCGCTTTGCCTATTTTCTTCGGTTGCCGTCGTTTCTTTGCTGGCGGATGATATAACTATCTCTGCCAAAGAAGCAAAAGAACTAATCGGAAAACCGGGAGTCGTTTTTGTAAGCGGAGATAATACCGATGTTTACAATCTCAATCATGTTGAGGGTTCTATGAATATGGATGCCCACCACCTACATCACTCGGATATAACGGGTGATATGCACTGTGCTCCGCTTTATGTGTGCCAGGATGAGGCTGAGAAGTTTATCGGCTCAAAAGGCATCGACAACAATACTATGGTCATAGCCTATGATGACTTTAAGGGTCCGAACGCTTCAGGCGTATGGCATTATTTCAAAAGTTTCGGACATGACAATGTCAGATTTGTAAACGGCGGCATAGCGCAGCTTCGAGCCGAGGGCGTTAAAATAGTAAAAGGCGCTGAACCAAAAGTAGCTCCAAAAGTATTCAAAATCGACCCGAAAAAAATCAATCATGCAATATCCGCAAGCAAATACGATGTACTTGCAGCGGTAAAAGATATTGAAAAAAACGGCGATAGCTCCAAATATGTAATTATAGATTCAAGAAGAATGGAAGAGATCATAGGCGTTTCAAAGCTTGACAATGTAGCTAGAGGCGGACATATTCCAAATGCAAGATTTGTAGAGTGGACAAACTTTAGCGACGCTACAAAAAAACTCTCATACAAAACTCCGGAAGAGATGCAAGCGGTTCTTGATAAAAACGGCATAACGAAAGATAAAATAATATACACATACTGCCATGTTGGAGCCGGAAGAAGCTCATATATTATGACTGTTCTTGAAAAACTAGGCTACAAAAATGCGAAAGTCTATGTCGGCTCATGGGATGAGTGGGGCAACGACTGGAATATGCCGATAAGACGATGAGGGAGAACGATAAAATGGTAAAAAACAGAAGAGACTTTTTAAAAGCTTCGGGTCTAACGGCGGCGCTAGTAGCCGGTCAAGGTTCTTTGTTTGCAAAAACAAATGTCACAAAAGTAGAAAACGGCAAAGATGCGTATGCAAATGCGAGCTTTACGGAAAATCTATATAGAAACGAATTTAACTTTACATACGGCAAAAAAGAAGAGCACGGTTTTGCGTATCACTGCGTAAACTGCCAAGGTAACTGTGCTTGGGAAATCTGGTCAAACAACGGCGTTGTAACCAGAGAAAACCAATCTGCAAGATACCCGATAATCAACCCAAGCATCCCTGACTTCAACCCGAGAGGCTGTAATAAAGGCGTTGAACACTCACAGGTAATGTACGAAAAAGACAGAATCCTCTACCCTATGAAAAGAGTGGGCAAAAGAGGAGAGGGCAAATGGAAAAGAGTAAGCTGGGATGAAGCAACTCAGGAAATAGCCCAAAAACTATACGACAACATGATAGACCCGAAAAAAGGTCCGGGAAGCATCACGGTACACGCCGGAACAGGTCTACTAACGGAAGGCAGAAGAGGCGGTCCTCTTAGATTTTCGACTCAGCTAGGCGCGGTTAGGATTTATCCGGCTTCTTACCTTGGGGATATGTTCTCAGGTGCGGCAGTAGCGTACGGCGAAGGTAACATGGGTTGTACATTTGACTTTATGTACGGCGTAAATGTATCTATCATGTGGGGCGCAAACCCATCTGCAACGAGAATTCCGGATGCTCACTTCGTATGGGAAGGTAAATACAACGGCGCAAAAATCGTAGTTATTACCCCTGAGTACAACGCCTCTGCGGCAAGAGCTCACCTATGGGTGCCTATCAAAGCGGGTACGGATAACTATCTTGCTATGAGTATCATCAACGAACTAATAAGCAAAAAACTATATATGCCGCAAGCAATGAAGACATATACAGACCTTCCTTTCCTTGTTAGAGTGGATAACAAAAAACTTCTCAGAAGAGGTGATTTTGAACACGCAAAAGATGAAAAAGAGCATCACAAATTTGACGAGCAGTTTTATACTTGGAATACAAAAACTAATTCCGTTGCGCTAATGCCGGGCTCTGAAGGAAGCGACCTTAAAACTCTTAGACTAAAAGACAAGGGCTATGACATAGACCCTGCTATCGAAGGAACTTGGGAAGTTACTTTAGGTAACGGCAAAAAAGTCAAAGTAACAACAGTATTTGAGATGCTAAAAGCAGAAGCGGCGAAATTCCCTGCAGCAGAGACTCAAAAAATTACAAATGTTCACCCATCAATAGTAGAAGAACTGGCTCGTGATATTGCAAAAGAAAAAGTAGTAGAAATCACTACAGGCTTTGCGCTAAACAAATACTTCAACGGTATTTTGAATATCTGGAACATCGCATCAATCTGCGGCCTAACAGGCAGATACGGCCCAAGAGGCGGTCTAAATACCGAAAACGAATTCCAACTTTCAGGACTTGAAAACCTATCCGGCTTTAGCGGTAAATACCAAGCTAGATTCGGTTCTGGATTCTTTGGCGAATTTATGTTCGGCAAGGGAATGGAGACAATGGACAAATACTTCTCCGATGCGGGTCTCAAAAAATCTCAAGGTATTGAGAGAAAAGAGTACAAAGCTATTATAGAGCAGATGGTAAAAGACGGTAAAGCTTATGCCGCAGACCCTAAAGCAAAAAAAGCAAAACCTTTCTGGATGCCGGAAATTGCGCTTCTTGTGGCAGACTCTAGATTTAGAAGAAACAAAGGTACTAGCTACAGAGAAGAGTTTTTGAAGCTTACTAAATACTTTGCCTATGTTGACTATCGTATGAGCGAAACCGCCGTATATGCGGACATCTTGCTTCCTGCAAAATCGCACTACGAGGTATTCGACCTTAGAAGCTCGCCTGGATACCATAGGTTTACAAACCTTGCGCACCCGGTCGCAAACCTCAAGCCTGTAGGCGAGGCGAAAGACGAGTGGAGCATATTTGAGATGCTTGCCAAAAAACTTGAAGAGATAGCGATAAAAGGTCCTGTCAAAAAAGTAAAAGATCCTAAATATACGAAAAACGGCGAGAGAGAGCTTGATAAGTTCCACCAAGAGTTTACAAACCATGACGAAGAGTCAGAGGGTAACCTTGAGCCATATCTAGGTAACGACAGAATGGCAGTTGAGGTCGCTCTTGACAAATGTGAGCAGTATGCGCCGTACACGATAGAGAAAATGAAAAAATCGGGCGGCTTCTTGGTTCTAAACGAAAAAGCGGCAAAAACTTCTCCTCTTTATGCGGACAGACCGTTTAACTCATGGGAAGACCAAATGTTCAAATTCGAAAGATTTGAAACTATGAGCGGAAGACAAACATTCTATGTCGACCATGAAATGTGGCTAAAACTAGGAGTATGCGTCAATACGGCTAGACCTAGCATAGCGCCTGTATCAAAAACTTATCCGTTTACGATGCTAACACCGCATGCTAGATGGTCAATACACGCTAACTGGAAAAACTCTAAGTTTCTTATGAGACTTCAAAGAGGTAAACCTTGGGTTGCAATCAATAACAAAGTTGCAAAAATCAAAGGCATTAAAGACGGCGATGAAATAAGGGTATACAACACTATCGGCGAATTTTTTGCGATGGCAAAAGTATCGCACTCTGCTCCAATGGACTCTTTGGTAATAGAGGACGGTTGGGAGCCAAATATGTTTAAGGGTATGAGAGGTCCTAACGAAGTTGTACCTACATCTCTAAACCTACTTGAAATGGCGGATAATTGGGGTCACCTCAAATTCGGCGGGCTTTGGGACGGTAACCAGTACGCATACGATGCGGCTGTAAATGTAGAAAAAGCCAAAAAAGCGTAAGGGGAGAATAATATATGTCAGCAACAGCAATCGTAGCGTCTAAAAGACAGCTAGCAATGGTCATGGACCTCAACAAATGTATCGGCTGTCAAACTTGTACCGTTGCGTGTAAAACGCAATGGACAAACAGAAACGGCAGAGATTATATGTATTGGAATAATGTAGAAACTTTCCCGGGTGAGGGCTATCCAAAACAGTGGCAAACTTCCGGCGGCGGTTTCGACAATGAGGGCAATCTCAAAGATGGCGTAATCCCTGAAATAGAAACAGGTTACGGCACTCCATGGGATTTCAATCACGAAGATTTGGCAAAAGGCGTTGAATTCAAATCCAATGTCGCTCCTATCTGGGGACCAAACTGGGATGAAGACCAAGGTGCGGGTAATTTCCCATCCGACAACTACTTCTTCTATATTCCTAGAATTTGTAACCACTGTGACAATCCCGGATGTCTAGCGGCATGCCCGAGAGATGCGATATTCAAAAGAGGTCAAGACGGCGTAGTACTTGTAGACCAAGACAGATGCCAAGGGTATAGATTTTGTATAGCGGGATGCCCTTACAAAAAAATATACTTTAACCCGAAAATCTCAAAATCAGAAAAATGTATTTTCTGTTTCCCAAGAATCGAAAAAGGTCTTCCAACCGCTTGTGCGCAACAGTGTGTAGGTAGAATCAGATTTGTAGGTTTCCTTGACGATGAAGAGGGACAAATCTACAAGCTAGTCAAAAAATACAAAGTGGCTCTTCCGCTAAGACCGGATGCAAATACGGGAGCAAATGTATACTATGTACCACCTGTTGCAGGACCGCTTAAATTTGACGCAAACGGCAAGCCGATAGAGGGTAGCGACAGGGTTCCGCCTGAGCAGCTTGAAGCGCTATTTGGCAAAGAGGTACACGCCGCAATCAAAACTATCAAAGATGAGATGGAAAACAGAAAAGCTACCGGCAAATCAGAGCTTTTAGACCTTCTAATCGCTTATAAACATTCTGATATGTTCAGACTTGACGCTGGTTACTATGCACATCACAATAACTCGCTAAAACCTGTAGACCACAGATACGATGCGGGTAAATTCACATCATTTAAGGCGGTGCACTAATGAATAAAACTGTTAAGCTTTTAACACTAACGGCAATGGCGAGCATCAGCCTTGCCGCCGCCGATTTTATAACGGCCGCCAAAGCCGACAAGCTAGACGCTTCTAAGGTAAAACTTGAAAGCGTAATGCTCTATCCGCAAACAACCATCGGCAACAACGACAAAGAAGCTACGGCAAAAATGAAAGGGCTAAAAGCTCTTGAAGCAAAAGCCGGAGCCGCTTTTAACGACAAAGAGATGCTTGTTGTGATCAAATGGAAAGATGCGACAGACTCCAAACAGAGCCAAAAAAGCACAAAAGCTTTCGGCGATAGCGTTGCGATTCAATTCCCGACAGCATGTCTAGAAGCCGACAAACTCCCTTACATCGGTATGGGTAGCGAAGGCAGAACTGTTAGCGTACTTCTTCAAAAAAATACGGAAGGCGTATATCCTGCTAACGAAAATGCAGATATAACTGCGCATCAGGCAAGACAAAACCTAAATCTTTTCGGCGAAGAGCTAAAGAAAAAAGAGGCTTCCCAAAAAACTCTAGTGGCAAAGTACAACAAAGTGTTCGTAGCGGAAGGCTTTAGGTCTATGACGGAAGTCAAAGACGCCAAGGGATACGAGATGTCTATGAACTACAAAAGCGGCGAATGGACGGCGGTATTCAAAAAACCTCTAAACGACGACTACTCAAAAGCGTGTGATGCGACTCCGATGGCTATCGCTATTTGGGACGGTGCAAAAGACGGTAGAAACGGCAACAAATGGCTCTCAAGCTGGACTCCTATCAAAACGAAAGACGGTGCAAAAGCAAAAGCCGACATAGCGAAAATCAGCGAAAAATCAAAAGGCAGTGTTGCTAACGGTAAAAAACTTGCTACCGACAACTGCGCCGCTTGTCACACAATGGGCGACATCAAAGCTCCGATGGCATATATGGCACCTGAGCTGTCAAACATCGGCGGTTATTCAACTGCCGCTTACCTAAAAGAGTCTATCGTGGCTCCAAATGCGGCGGTAGTACCGGGATACAACAAAAATGCGCACCCGTCAGGCACATGGTATAGCGTAGACGACAAAGGCGCTAGAACTTCAACTATGCCCGCATTCGACTATCTAAAACCAACAGAAATAGACGATATAGTAGCGTTCCTACAAACTCTAAAAGCGGGAGTTAAATAATGAAAAAAGTTGTTTTATCTGCTATTTTTGCGAGCTTAGCTGCTAGCTCACTGCTAGCCTCTACGGCAACGGAAGATGCAAAAGTAGGCGCAGGCGAAGTAGAAAAAAAAGGTTTTTTGGCGACTGAAGAGTGCATCAAAAAAGGATTATTCAAAGATTGTAAACTTGACACAACGGCAACTAGTCCTTTTGCGCTATATGTGCACTCTGAGGGAATTATGTACAAACTAGAACCGGCTAGCGTCCCTTTGCACGAGCTTGATGAGGGGCTCGGCAAAAACAATGTTACCGTTATCGGTACGCTAGAAAAAGGCAATCTAATCAAAATGAGAGCCTACAAAGCTCCACCACCTGAAGGAAAATCATTCTTCAAGGGCTGTCTGTAATAGTTACCTCAAAAGTCGGGGCATACGCCCCGACCCACTTCACTTTCATCCACTTTCTAAGGTTTTTCTAACATGGACAACAATCAAAGAGCTTTTATATACGCTTTTCTTTCAACGGTTTTTTCCGATAAACTCTCAAAAAAGAGCATCGAAGATTTGAAAAACAACCCTGATTTTTTAGATTTGATCGGAGAGAATGCAAAACGATTTTTTACCGAAAATGACATAGAGACACTTGATGAAGAGCTCAATATCGACTTTACTAGTGCATTTTTGGTCAACTCTCATCCGGTGGAGTCTTCCGTCATGGACGCAAAACACCAAATATCTACGGGACTTGAAAATCCGGTTATGAACTTTTATATCGAAAACGGCTTTGACATCAACCTCAACGGCACAAACCTTCTTACGCCCGATCACATAGCCATAGAGCTAGGTTTTATGCAAACTTTAGTGTTGCAAGAAGATGAAAACACACAAAAAGAGTTTATGAAAAAACATATTTTGCGATGGATGGTTCCATTTTTTATCGGTGCAAAAACACTTGTTGAGACTCCGTTTTATATAGATTTTCTAGACTTTGCCACGGAATTTCTGCTTTCAGACTATGAGGCTTTGAATGTCTGATTTTATGCTTAGAGTCGAGCCGCTAAAATGTCTTAGACGGGACTATGCCAACAACGAGTGTAGCATCTGCATAAATGCTTGCCCCGAAAAAGCCGTAACAATGAAAAGGGGCAAAATAGAGATAGATGAAGCCGCTTGCACACTATGTCACGGCTGTATCGGCATCTGTCCGACAGAGGCAATAGAGTCGCAAAAGTTTGAGCCGAATCTGTTTGTAGCAAAAGAGATAGCGTTTGAAGCCAATGAACTAAAGCAAAAACTTATAAGTGAGACACTGAAGCTCTCTTGCAAGGAGCTGGGCGTATGCCTAGCAGTATTCGATGAATCACAACTAATCACTCTTGCACTCAAAAGCTGCCGCAAAATAACAGCGGATATAAGTCCATGCGGTGAATGTGAGCTAAACAAACTAGGAAGACTGAAAGCCTCAATAGATAAAAGTCTAGATGCGGCAAACGGCTTTTTGGGTGAATTTGCAGGCAAAAGCATAGAGATAAACAGCAAAAAAACGACCGAGAGAAGAGACTTTTTTAAGACAATATTCAAGCGATCTGCTGCGGTAGTCGATGAGATAAACGAACCGATAGAAAAGCCGAAAACAAAATTGCCGCTAAAAAGAATACTTCTAAAAAACATTATCAAAGAGGCTCTTGAAGAGACAAATAGATTTGTCAAAGGTGATTACGGTTTTAGCGTCTCAAAAACCATCAACAAATCGTGCACGAACTGCAAATCGTGCGTAGAGTTTTGTCCGACAAACGCACTTTTTTACTCAAGCGATTTTTCAAAGATATATTTTCAAAGCGGTAAATGCGTAGATTGCGCCATATGCAACGATATTTGCGTTCCAAAAGCTTTTGAGGACGGTTTTGAACATGATATGTCTTCGTTTGCGTTTGACAAAGCCTCTACCGCAATAGAGCACACTCTTATCGTGTGCAAATCATGCAAAATGGCTTTTCCATCAAAAGAGGGTGAAGAGATATGCCCTAACTGCGAAGAGTATAACAGTGATTTTGCTCATATGTTCGTAACTGCGGCAGAGCTGGAAGAGGGACAAAAGAGAGGCTAATTAGCCCTCTTTCGTGAATTTCTCGGAGTCTATTTCGATGACCGTGTGCACATTGCCTCTAGGCTCAAAATCAAAAACAAGCTTCATCCATTTCGGAGCAAGCTTGCTATAAAGCGTATCAAATATCTCGTTTGCGACATTTTCGTGGGAAATATGCCTGTTTCTAAAAGAGTTTACAAACAGCTTCACGGCCTTTAGCTCCACCACCCATTCATTTGGCGTATACTCTAGATATATCGTCCCAAAATCCGGATAACCACTTCTAGGGCAAAGCGCGGTAAACTCCGGCAGAGTTACTTTGATGATATAGTTTTTTTTGTGATCATTGGACCAAATTTCTAAATCTTTTGAAACATCAAATTCGGCTACTATCTTCTCCCCGTACTTCACTATACATCCAAGTGCTTAACATCTTTGGCGTGCTCTTCGATATATTTTCGTCTCGGCTCGACCTCGTCGCCCATAAACAGCGTAAATATACCGTCCGCCTCTCTTGTATCTTCGATGGCTACCTTGATTAATCTTCTGTTTTGAGGATTCATCGTAGTCTCCCACAGCTGCTCAGGGTTCATCTCGCCCAGACCTTTGTACCTTTGGATATATGCGCCTTTTTTTGCCGCATCTTCAACGGCCGAGAGCACTTCAAACGGAGTTTTTGAGCCGAGAAGCGAAAGATTTTTTTCTTTTAGCTTATTAAATACATGGATAGCTTCCGCAAACAGATGGTTACCGAATAGATTGTCATCCACTATAATCTCTTCAAGACCCACGCCTGTTTGTACAAATAGATGTATCTTCTCTTCATTTACGGTTTTTGAGAGGATATTAAATCCTATCTCTTTGATGTAGGCATCAAGGTCTTCAAAAAGCGCATCGTTATCAAGCGCCAATAGCTCTTCATTTTCGATAAGTCTTTTTATTACTTGCACGAGAGAGTACCGTTTTTTGAGTTCGTCCAAAATATCTTTGTAATAAGCCGTAGCCCTCAAAATATCTTTTATATCTTTATAATCTTTCTCATCCGCTCCTAGCGATTCTATGCCGTTTTCTATGAGAAATTCGTTTAGAGCTTGCCCATCCTTGAGGTATATCTCTTTTTTGCCTTTTTTGTACCTGTAAAGCGGTGGCTGAGCTATATATACATTTCCGTTTTGGATAAGCGGGTTTAGGAACCTATAAAAGAATGTAAGAAGTAGAGTTTGAATATGGCTACCGTCGACATCCGCATCCGTCATGATGATAAGCTTGCCGTATCTAAGTTTTTCGTTGTCAAACTCTTCACCTATGCCTGTTCCAAGAGCCGTAATGATATTTTTGATTTCATCTGATTTTAGGATTTTTTCCAGTCCGGCTTTTTCGACATTTAGAATCTTTCCTTTTAGAGGAAGTATCGCTTGGAATACTCTGTTTCTACCCTGCTTGGCACTTCCCCCCGCAGAGTCCCCTTCCACTAGATAAAGTTCCGTGATAGCATTATCTTTGCTTTGGCAATCCGCGAGTTTGCCCGGTAATGTACCGACAGACATAGACTCTTTTTTACGAGTCAGATCCCTTGCTTTTTTAGCCGCTTCTCTGCCTTTTGCAGCAAGAAGAGCCTTGTTCATTATGGCTCTTGCCTCTATCGGGTTTTCTTCAAAATATTTTGTCAGTTTTTCGTATGCTAGTTTTTGGACAAGCGGTCTTACATAGCTACTTCCCAATTTGCCTTTTGTTTGACCCTCAAATTGCGGCTCAGGTACACGAACAGAAATTATCGCAACAAGTCCTTCTCTGATGTCGTCACCCGTAACTTTCGTATCTTTTTCTCTAGCGTTTGCGTTTGCCTCTACATAAGTCGTAATAGCCCTAGTGAGACCGGCTCTAAATCCGCTCTCATGCGTACCGCCATCGCCTGTTTTGATATTATTTACGAAGCTTAGTACTTTTTCATCATAGCTTTCATTGTAAAGAAGCGCAATATCCGCCTCTATATCTTCAAGCTTGTCGCTAAAAGACATTATCTTTGTAAGAGCGGTTCTATTGCTAATATCTTCAACAAACTGTGCGATACCGCCTTCAAATTTGTATACCTCTTTTACGCCGTTTCGCTCGTCGATTAGTGTAATTGATATTTTTGGATTTAGATATGCGAGCTCTTTAAATCTTTTTGTAAGAATCTCAAATTGAAAATCAGTAGTTTCAAATATCGTATCATCCGGTAAAAACTCTACCGTCGTACCATTCTTTTTGGTTGTTCCCGTAACACTTAGTACATTTTGCGGGATACCTTTTTCAAAGTCCTGTTCATGTATTTCCCCATTTTTATAAATAGTTACATGCAGTTTTGAAGATAGGGCGTTTACGACAGAGATACCGACACCATGTAGACCGCCTGAGACTTTATATGTATCCTTGTCAAATTTTCCACCGGCATGAAGTACCGTAAGAACTACCGTAGCCGCAGAAATACCTTCGGTTGGGTGAATGTCTACCGGAATACCCCTACCGTTGTCTTTTACTATTGCCGAGCCGGATTTTGTCAGAGTGACTTCTATCTCGTTACAATATCCCGCCATCGACTCATCTATAGAGTTGTCAACCGCTTCGTAAATTAGGTGATGAAGACCGTTGATACTAGTGTCACCGATATACATACCTGGTCTTTTTCTTACAGCCTCTAGACCTTTTAAAACTTTTATATTGCCTGCGCCGTATTCGCTCATGAAACCTCTTTGTGTACTATTAAATTAATTTTTAATTCTCTGACGCCTTGCGGCAAGCTTTAGTAGCTTAGCGCTTAGCGTAGCTGAAACGGGCTTTGCTCGTATCAGCGTAAATTATAAAAATATAGGCATTACTATTGTTATGAAATTATCGCTTCTCAGCTCAAACGGCATATTTGATTCGTTAAATCCTGCCGTGAACTCTTTTGCGTCGATACTTGATAGAAAATCGATTATAAATCTAGAATTAAAAGCTATTTGATACTCCGTATCTATATTTGATACGAATTCTATTTCTGTTTTTGCTTCCATATTCTCCTCAGACAAACTTTCAAATATGATTTTGTCTTTAAAGAAACTCATTTTTATTTCATTGGAGATATTGCTAATTTGCTTTATAGCCTCTATCATTTTATCTTTTTGAAGAGTCTGTACATATTTGAGCTCTTTTGGAAGTATCCTGTGATAATCTGGGAATTTACCGTTTATTAGCTTGGTAAAAAATAGATATTGTTTTGTTTTTATTACAAGGTAGTTTTGGCTGTAAAACATATCTACTTCGTCAAAAAATAGTTTGCCTATCTCTTGAATAGCTTTTTTAGGAATGATGATTGATAGCTCTTCTTTGTTTTGCTCATCTAATTGGACAAGAGCTAGTCTTTTTGTATCAGTCGATACGATATTTACGCCGCCCGTTTTAATGTCAAGAAGTGCGCCGTTTAGTTCGTATTTTGGATTGTTGCTATCTATTGCTGGAGTGATTTTTTTGAATGCGCTGATTAATTTTACGGAATTTAGACCTATTCTTGGAAGATGCTCATACTCTGGGAATTTTGGAAACTCTTTTGCGTCGAATGTCGGCATTTTGAGCTTTGAGCCTCTTTGCTTTATCGTTATATTGTTATCGGCAAACTCTACGGTTATATCTTCGTCTTTTAAGTTTCTGACATAATCGGCTATTTTTTTGCCGTTCGCAGTCGCAAATCCCTCTTCTATGATATTTACATCTTCGTTTGTGATTCTTAGACCTATTTCGTTGTCAGTCCCTTTCAGAGTCAAAATCCCATCTTTTGCTTCTATGTGAACATGTGATGTTATCTGACTGTTATCTTTTTTTTCGATAAAGGGAATGATATTTGAGAGCATCTGCTCAAAGACCGTTTTGTTAACCGTAATTTTCATCTGATTCACTCCTTCTTATTATTAAGAAATTTTAGTAGTAGTATTAGCATGCCGTGTTTATGTGAAAAACTATATCTTGACTCTATAGCTCAAAGGTTCTTATATATTTGTTTATTATCCTTTTTTTTCACTTAATTCACTTATACTTCGTTTTTGATCTTAATTTTGTTTTTTAACTCTTCCAATTTTATTTCAAAATCTCTATCGTTTTTTATAGTTTCATTAATTTTTTTGATAGAGTGACTAACCGCTGTATGGTCTTTCATTCCAAAATATGTAGCGATAATCGGCATAGAGTTTGGCGTCAAGTTTCTAGCTAGATAGATGACTATTCGTCTAGCGTTTACGATGGCGCTGCTTCTTGATTTTGAGCGGATTTCGCTAGGTTTGATATTTATCTCTTTTGAAACTATCTCTACGATGTGGTCTATCGTGATGTTCTCTCTCGTCTCTCTGAGCTGGTCTTTGAGGACATTTTTTGCAAATTCTAGCGTTATCTCCTGCCCCATCATTTTCGCAAATGCGTTTAGCTTGATAATAACGCCCTCTATCTCCCTGATACTCTCGCCCAAAGTCGCCGCTATATACCCGACTACCTCGGAATTTAGATGAATACCGTTTAACTCACATTTTTTATTTACGATTGCTATTTTGGTCTCAAGCTCCGGCGGGGCGATGTCGGCTATAAGTCCCGATTCAAATCTGCTTTTTAGCCTCGCCTCAAGTCCACCTATCTGTTTTGGGTGTTTGTCCGAGGTCATTACTATCTGTTTGCCGTTTGATTGGAGTTCGTTGAATGTATGAAAAAACTCCTCTTGCGTCCCCTCTTTATTGGACAAAAACTGTACATCATCGATAAGAAGCGCATCGCAATTTCTATATTTTTCACGAAATCTATCCATTGTCTGATTGCGCAAATGCGATGTAAAATCGTTCATAAACTGCTCAATCGTTGCATATATGACATTTTTGCCGTCAAATGTGAGCTTGTTGCCGATGGCGTGCAAAAGATGTGTTTTGCCTAGCCCCACGCCGCCGTATATAAAGAGTGGATTGTATAGTTTGCCAGGTTTTTCGGCGACCGATATTGCCGCCGTGTGTGCAAATTTGTTGGAGGAGCCAACGACGAAGCTGTCAAATATCCATGAGGGATTTAGTATCGTGCTTTTGCTTTTTTGGGAGATTGATACCGTGTTGTCAAATTTTGCGGACTCTTTTTTTGATTTTTTTGCTTGCCCTACGCTTACTCGCACCTCCGGCTTTATACCTGTTTGCATCTCAAATAGATGGGCAATTTTTGGTCCGTATTTTGACTCTACCCATTTGGCCACAAAAGGATTGGTTGCTTTGAGGATTACAAGGTCTGATTTGGAGGCTTCTTCGTCAAAAATAAGACCAAGCAAGTAGTTGTCGTACTCGACCTCGGTTAATTCTGTTTTTAGAAGTTTTCGGATAGTATCAAAAATCATTAAGAGCCCTGTGAATAACGGTGTTAAAACTGGTTTTGATTGTAGCCAAAAATATATCAAAACACGCCTAAACGAGCAAAGCCCGTCTAGGTTGCGCTAGCCGCTGTGGCACTAAAGCTTGCCGCTTTGCGGCAGAAGAAGATTTTAGAGAATCAACCTTGTTTAATCTTTCACATCTATAAGTTATTCACACCCGTGAAACATTATGTGAATAAAATGCTAATTTGGGACAAAAAAATTGCTAATTTTAGGCATCGACCCCGGTACCATCAACTGCGGATACGCTATCTTGAGGCTCGAAAAAAATAAGATTTCTCTCGTGGAAGCGGGTCTAATCAAAATAAAAACCAGAGAGTTGCAGTTTCAAATCGCAGAGCTAGTCGAAGGGCTTGATAGCGTGCTAAAAGATAGGCAAATCGACGAAGTTGCGATAGAAGATATGTTTTATGCCCACAATCCAAAAACGGTCATCAAACTAGCGCAGTTTCGCGGCGCGCTAGCTCTCAAAATCATACAAGAGATAGGCAACTTCTACGAATACACCCCGCTACAGGTCAAAAAAGCGCTTACCGGAAAGGCAAAAGCGGCAAAAGAGCAGGTCGCCTATATGGTAAAGATGCTACTGGGAATAAAAGAGGAGATAAAGCCACTTGACATTACGGATGCTATAGCGGTGGCGATAACGCA
>DIZY01000118.1:0-1405 GCA_002428055.1 Helicobacteraceae bacterium UBA6016 | reverse complement strand
ATGTTTTACGGAATTATTATCAGAATGTACTGTGCGCCTAGCGAACACAATCCGCCGCATTTTCACGCTTACTATCAAGAACACAAAGCCGTTATTGATATAAATAGCTGTGAACTAACGGACGGTAGTCTTCCAAATAAGCAACTCAAACTTGTTTTGGCGTGGGCAGAGCTTCGAAAAGAGGAGCTTTTGGCTGATTGGACGCTTGCGCAAAACGGCGAACTACCTTATAATATCGAACCGATAAAATAGGAGAGCCAGATGTATCTATCCGTCATATCCGTAAAGCCTTTGGATGATTATAAGCTCTCTTTAGAGTTTGAGAACAAGGAGCGCAAGGTTTTTGATATTAAGCCCTATCTTGAAATAGGCAAATTCAAAGAGCTAAAAGATGAAAAACTATTCCGTACCGTCAAGGTCAAATTTGACTCTATCGAATGGGATAATATGCTAGATTTAGACCCTGAATTGTTGTATCAAAAGGGGGTATAGTAGAGACTATAATACCCCCAATTTTCCAAACAACCCANNGAGTGGGATAATATGCTTGATTTGGATCCGGAACTACTGTATGCAAAAGGCGTGTCGCAAATATGAAACTAAAAATTATTTATCCGGACGGGGCGGAGTTTAAACCGACAAATATTGCGGTTTCGGCGGCGAGGACTTGTTACTATGCGGGCGGGCTTGTCGAGCCTCTTAAAAGCGAGGGNNTTGTGGAACCTCTAAAAAGCGAGGGGTGGAGTGCGAAAGAGGTACTGCTCTCTTCAATATTTGAGGCGGGGCACCACACGACGCTTCAGCACGCCCACTTTACGGTACTGATAGATGGAATGAGCCGACATCTCATCTGGAGACTGCTCCACTCTCACCCTTACTACAACTCCGAGCAGGTAAGCCAGCGATACGCCAAGATGAAAGCCGAAAACTTTGTATATCCAAAAGGCGGCGACCATGAGGCGTGGAAAGCTTATTATGAAAGAGTGTTTGGGCACTATGAGAGATTGGCGGAGGAGCTAAAGGCAAAATTTGAAGAGATTTTGCCCAAATTCAAGAAAAAAGATGCAGTCAAAAAAGCGCAAGAGTTCGCCAGATATGTGCTTCCGCAGGGGATGGGAGCGTATCTGTATCATACGGTCAATTTGACGGTAGCGCTTAGATATATAGCTTTAGCCAAAGTGTTGCCGGAGGCAAAAGAGGAGGCGATGCAATTCGCCGCTCTTTTGGAAGAGGAGCTTTTGCGGATAGATAGCTCCCTAAAACCTCTCATCGAACAAGCAAAAAGCGCAAAAGCCGTATTTAGTGATTTTGATATGGATGTGTTCAAAAAAGAGCACGGCGTGGATGAGGCAACAACCGTCAAGCTCTTCGATATTGTCAATCCTTTGGCTTATGAGATAAACGA
>DIZY01000001.1 GCA_002428055.1 Helicobacteraceae bacterium UBA6016 | reverse complement strand
GCAATTCCTCTTGCGATAATCAAAAAAAACGCCCGCTTTACGCTATGTGAACCGCTAGTCAAAAAATACGCCTTTTTGCAGTTTGCAAAGATAGAGCTAGAGCTAAATAATATAACGGTCAAAAAAAACAGAGTCGAAGAGCTTGTGGGCGATGAGTTTGAGCTTGTTACCTCAAGAGCCGTTGCGAATAGCAAAACTCTAATGGATATATCATCCTCTCTGCTAAAAAATAACGGACGCTGGCTGTTTTATAAGGGAGAACGCTCATCTGGCGAGATAGAGGGCGAAAATGTCGAGATTTACACAAAAAACAGACGACACTACATTTTAATAAGGAAAGAGTCTTGCTAAAGTATTTATTTAACTTGGCCGTAATTATAATAGTCGGGTATATCGTATATGTAAAGTTTTTCAAAAGACCAAAGCAGGTATCAAACCCAAAAGATGAGTTCAAAAAAATGGATAACTCGATAATGGTCGGTTGCGATAAATGCGGAACTTTCGTCGAAACAGGCGAATCAATAGCCAAAGACGGCAAATTCTACTGCTCGAAAGAGTGTGCGGGGGTAAAATAGATGATAATCATCGGTGGACGAGAAGAGGTAAGCACGGGAGAGGAGCTCTCCTTTGACGCTAAAGGCGAGCTAAAATACTTCAGATTTGACATAGACGAACTCTCAACATACAAAGCGCTAGTAGAGAGCGGGGCAGATGTGGCGATAGGGGTCGCAGATATTAAGGAGCTAATATACGCTTGTAATCTAGGTGTCAAATATGCCCTAACAAACAAAGAAGATGCGGCAATTATGCAGAGAATAGTCGATTCATATATGTTTGATACAAAGCTATTGGCAATCATATATGAAGAAGATGAGATAGAGTGGGCGGCGGCGGCAGAGATAGACGGCGTCGTATTTGACGAGGAAGAAGAGCTGTGAAAATATACGATATAGCCATCATCGGAGCGGGCCCGGCTGGGATAGCGGCGGCAGTAGAGGCGTATGCGCTTGGCATCACAAATATTATCCTTATTGAAAAATCAAACAACCACTCAACCACGATTCGAAACTTCTACAAAGAAGGCAAAAGGGTCGATAAAGAGTGGATGGGGCAAAAGCTAGAGAGCAACGGGACTATTACTTTTCTTGACGGAACAAAAGAGAGTACTCTGGATTTTTTTGACGACCTACTCTCTAATCATAAGATAGAGTCGGCCTTTAATGAAGAGGCGGAAAAAGTAGTTAAAAACGGCGATATTTTCGATATTGCGACAACAGCCTCAAACTACCACGCAAAAAGTGTCATTCTGTCTATCGGCAAGATGGGCAAGCCGAACAAACCGACTTGCATTATGTCGCCCGAGGCAAAAAAAAGAGTTCATTACAATCTTGACGCATGTAGCGAAAATGAGAGTGTGCTGGTAGTAGGCGGCGGCAATTCAGCGGCTGAATACGCCGTAGATTTGGCTGAAAAAAATGATTCGGCTCTGTCATATAGACGCCCGAACTTTACGAGACTAAACGCTATAAACCTATTAAACCTAGAAAGACTTAGTTCGCACGGTAAAATAAGAATGCTTCTTGGCACAAATATAACGGCGATAGAGGCTATAGAGGCTAAAGTCAAAGTATCGTTTGAAGAGATTGAACATGAGGTGTTTGATAGAGTAGTTTTTGCAATAGGCGGCTCAACCCCTGTAGATTTTTTAAAAAAATGCGGTGTAGAACTGAAAGATGGGGAGCCTATACTCTCGGATGAGTTTGAAACCGACACAAAAGCAATGTTTATCTCAGGCGACATAGCCTTTAAAAACGGCGGCTCGATAGTAGTCGCTCTTGATATGAGCTACAAAATAGTACAAAAAATCAAACTGGATGTTTTGAGCTAGCGTTAATGGCTTTAGCGCAAAGCAAGGCGGACGCAAATGCAAAGTGAAAATTATACCCGCCTAGCTCTCCGTTGACATCCAACACCTCTCCTGCAAAGTAAAGCCTTTTTTGCAGCCTGCTCTCCATTGTTTGAGGATTTATATCGACAGTGGAGACACCACCTTTTGTAATCTCCGCCTTTGTAAGCCCAAATGTCCCGGCTGGAGCGAAGTTGTAGTTTTTGAGTTTTGACAATTTCTCTTTATCTGTGGCGGTAAGCTTATCGGCTATTTTATCCTCAACACCGATAGCCCCCAAAAAAGCTTTTGAAAATCTTTTTGGCAACCCAAGCAGCGTTGTTACCTGTTTTTGCCCGACAAGCAAAGACTCAAGCTCTTTAGTATCAGGCAAAAAATCAATAGTTATTAACCCTTTCTCCCAATACAATGAGGCATTTAAAATAGCCGGCCCACTAATACCCTTGTGTGCAAACAGCACGCTATCGACAAAGCTTTTTAAACCCACGCTTACTCTTGCCGGTATTGATATGCCGGATAGCTCTTTAAACCAAGACTCACCAGGCTGAACGGTAAACCCTACAAGCGCTGGTCTTGGCGAAACGACAGCATGCCCAAACACCCCGGCAACACTATATCCTATATCGCTAGCGCCAAGCAGAGGGTAGCTAACGCCGCCGCTAGCTATAACAAGATTGTTGCAGCTGTACACTCCAACAGTAGTCTGAAGAGTAAACTCATTTTTTTCAAAAGAGACGCTTATCAGCCTAGTGTTTGTAACGATTCGACCCTTTGAATGTTCCAGCAAGGGCGTTATTATCTCCTTTGATGTGTTGCTGCAAAAAAGCTGTCTGTTTTTGCACACATCAAACGGAATTTTCCATTTTTTAGCAAGCCCAAGCATATCATCAAAGCTAAACTTTTGCAAAATAGAGGCTATAAACTCTTGTTCGCCCGTGTAATTTTCAACCGAGATATTCTCATTTGTAAAATTACACCTACCACCCCCCGATACCGCAAGTTTGCCGGCAGGCTTTTGCGCTCCCTCTAGTATCAAAAAATCGCTTTTAAGATGCGCCCCGCACATAAGCCCGGATGCGCCGGCTCCAACGATAATAGTATTGCAAAATTTACTCATTTATGCTCCATCATTAGTTTTGCATACAAATCAAATCGTTTATCCAAAACGCTATTTGGCTCATTTTTAGCAATATTTTTTTTTGTAAGTTCATATATATCTAGCTTAGAGCCCGAGATAAGAGGCTTCTGTATCACTCCTGCCTCATTTGAGACACAAGATGATTTGAGATACAAACCGCCTCCGCGCCAGTTTATACCAATCATACTCAGTCTATTCTCAAGCGCCCTGGCTTTGATTAGTAGCCTAAAATCTTTTATTCTATTTTTCGGCCAAGCCGACGGACACACAACAGCATCACATCTATCTGCGTAAAGAGAGAAAATCTCCGCAAATCGAAGGTCGTAACAGATACTAACTCCGATGCTTATTCCATCAATGCTAAAGCTATCAATACTGTCGCCACGCTCAAAAATAACATCTTCCCCTGCAAAAGAGAATGTATGCATCTTTTGATACTCACATACAATGTCACCGCTATCCGAAACAACGGTATAGGAGTTTTTAAACTTTCGGCCATCTTGCACTGGAGCTCCAAAACCTATATAGATACCGTGACGCATTGCCAAAGAAGAGAAAAATTTTAGAGCCGAGTCGAAGTTATTGGAGGTAAGAATAGAGCTATCATTCGTATACCCGGAATACGATAACTCAGGAAGTAATGCCAGTCGCGCACTCTTTTTTGCAGACTTAGCCACAAGCTTTTCTATCTCTTCTAATCTTTGCTCAAATGCTAAAGATGCATCAAGAGACAAAAGCGCTATTTTCACTACACTATTATCCTTGGTATCACAGGAGTTAATCTTGTTAGTATCTCATAGCTTATAGTGCCGTATCTATCGGCTACAATCGAAGCGTCATCAAATACACAGATGGTATCATCACTGGATTCTACGCAAATATTATCCATAGAAACTCTGCCGATTAGTCTAGAGCCATTTGGAAGCGTATACTCTTTTTCTGTTTTTATGCGCAAAAAACCGTCCGCATAGCCTATGTCATAAGTAGAGACTATGGCATCCTCAAGCATTTTACCAACAGCGCCGTAACCTACGGCTTGCCCCTTTTTAAGCGCTCTTGATGCTATCTTATCAGCCCACAAAGACATTACGGGAGATAACGGCACAGAGCATACGGCTTGCGGCATATCCAAATAACCGTATAGAGCAATCCCGACCCTTGCCATGTCAAATTCGCCAAGCCCTCCGCTTCTAAAGAGTCCTGCAGAGTTTTGAAGATGAAATAAAGGCTGTTTCAAACCTTTAGCCTCACAAAAATCAACTACCGTTTTTTTAATTTGCAAAAAATTCTTTTCTTGCCAAAAGCTCTCACTTGAAAGCTCGTCGGCGCTTCTAAGGTGCGAGAAAACGCCGCAAAGCAAAAGCCCTCTTGAGCATATAAGCTCAAGCGCAGGTAAAAGCTCATCTTCAGCTATGCCGCATCTATGCATACCGGTATCTATCTTTAAGTGTATTTTGGTGCCAAGGGGTATCGTATTTAAAATCGAGAAAGTGTTTACGGCAAAGTGAACATTTAAGGGAGCGTCAAACTCTCTTTGCTCAGCCAAACAGAGAATAGTCTGGAATTTATCACAAAGCACAACAGCTTCATTTTTATCTCTTACTATTGCGTGTTGAATACCGCTAGCTGCACACATTGAGCCAAACAAGGCAAGACCGTGCCCATAAGCATTGTCTTTTAAAACGGCATATATTTTTTCTATTGGGGCTATTTTGGATATAGCGGCAATATTAGAGCTTAACGCATCTTTTTTGAGCTCAATACGAGACATTATCTATTATTGTATTGCTTTATTTGCGAAAGCTTCAAAATCAATAAATTTTTGCACTCCGCCTACTTCTATTTTGTACATCACTTTCCATCTACCCTCTAAAGTTACAGAAAAAGGTTTTGATAGATACTTGGCAGCCGTTTTATTAAAATCCGTGATTTTTATATCATGTTTTGAAGTATCGGGTCTTGTAAGAAGGGCGGTTATATTGGCATCGACTGCCGCACCTGTTTTATCAGTTATGTTGAGTTCCAAATTTGCAGGCGTATTCTTATGTAGTAACGGTTTTGAAATACCGACTACATACTTTTCATCAAATTTTCTTCCGGATTCCGCTATATCATTAAAATTTTTATCAAGTTCTCTGTACGGCATCATATAGCTACTATCCATCTCAACCGGGTTTTTTATAGCCACATATATCATCATTGAGAGACCGCCAATCAATGCGGCGCCAAATATAGGTAATCCTATTAGATAAAAGTTTTTTTCTTTTTTCATTGGGCTTTCCTTCTCTGATAAAGCCTATAAAAATAGACCGCCAAAGCTACAAATATTATTCCGTAAAATACAGCTCTAAGACCCTGTATAAAGTACCTACTATCAGAGCCTATACTTGATTCAAGTTTGATTCCCTTGCTATCTGCGATTTTATCTGATATATCGGCAATACCGTTAAGTGCGGCAGCAGAAAACTTTGAATCAACAGCGTTTTTATCCTGTGCAGAGAGTATTGGAATTATGGGACCGCCAGGAAATGGACTAAGAATCTCATTTTTTACTATGATATTTTTTAAATCATCAGACACTACAAGCTCAACTTTTTCGTCCTTGGCTGAAAAAACAAGAAAAACATACGAACCGCGCAGATTTGCCGTAATATTTTTTTCATAAGCAACCACGCCACCGTCAGCATGCTCTATAAAGTGCGCAACGATAGAAATGCCTGTTTTAGAATACAGCTCATCTGATATTTTAATTATTTTGTCGTAAGTGGCTTGTTTGATTACATTTTGATTTATGGTTTCCGGTTTTGCAAAACCGAGAGTAGCGAGGAGGGACACGATTATAAGACTTCTGCGGATTATTGTTTTCATCCGCAGAAGTCTATCACTAAATTACTTTAAATCAACCTACATATAGGTGATTTGGTGTTATAACTGACCATATAGTCAGAGCCGCTAACACGACAAGGCCAATCGTCAAAATCATATTTTTACTCATATGCCTCTCCTTATTTAGCGTCTACGACTTTAGCTTGAGTAGCCTTGTCAATCATAGGTATATCTTTTTGTGCCTCAATCTTATAATAGTTTGAAGCCTCTCTTTGCTGTACAAGCAGAGCGTTTGTACCCAAAAAGCCTACAATAGAAAGAAGCAAAACTACAGCAATGAGCATTCCGCCGATTCCGTTTAATCCAAACATTTTTTCTCCTTCCTTACTTTTTAGGATTGCTCATCTCAGCATTTATGTAAGTCGCAACCGCCATAAACTGAGTTTTGTTAAGCAGACCAGATTTTTCAAATGAAGGCATATTACCGATGTGACCTTTTTTACCTTTTACAAGAACAGTTTCAGCTGTGAACTTAGGTGTTCCGTAAGCAGTAAGATCAGCAGACATACCGTTCATACCTTTACCATCTTCGCCGTGGCAGCTAGCACAAGAAGCGGCAAACGCCGTTTTACCTTCTGCTACAACAGCTGCATCAGCAGATTTTTTAGCAGTCGATACTTCCGCCAAAACATAAACAGCGATTTTTTTAGCTGTTGCATCATCTACTAGACCTGCAGGCATTTCACCCATTGGGAAACCTAGACCTTTAGCTCCGTTTTTAACGGTAGCCATAATTCCTTCTTCGTTACCCCATTTTGAAAGGTCGGCAGCTTTTCCGTTCATACCGTCGCCGGTTTGACCGTGACACTGAGAACACTGAGCCAAGAAAACGCTCTCGCCCATTGATTTTAGCATAGCCGTATCTGCATTTGCAAATTTAGCTTCGAATTTAGCATTATGCGCTTTTACTTCATCATTATACTCGCCTATTTGAGAGTAAGCATTTAGCGGATAACCTACCAGCCAATACCAACCTGCCCAAACAATAGTCATAAGATAAATAGCAAACCAACCGGTAGGAACTTCGTTTTTATATTCACCGATACCATCCCAGTTTTCTTCCGCCAAAGGAGCGTCGCTGGTTGACTTCTCCTTCATTTTTTTGACATACACAGCTACAACATAAGCTGTTATAACTACGACAACGAAAAAGCCCAAGCCACCAAGAATGTTGACGAGGTCAGTGCCGAGGTCTACTTTTCCTAGAAAATCTAGCATATTATTAGCTCCTTAATCTGTTTAGCTTTTTGCAGAGTTAAATTTCTCAACAGGCACATCGGAAATACCATCGTGTAACATCATTTCCGAATACTTTTCATAATCCTTGTTTGCCGTTTTCTTAGATGTGTACAGGTGGTACACATAAGCCAACAATAAAAATGTCAGTAATGCCGTGCTAAAAAAATATGCGTAAGCCTGCACGAGACCTATGTTCATCGCCTGCACCTATTTAAGTTTGTTCATATAGGCAATCAAGGCTACGATTTCTTTTATCTCGCCCTTCTCGAATGCCTCTTTTACATCTTTATCTTTCATATCCGCAACAACTTCTTTAGCTTGAGCCATCATAAGTTTTTGCGCATTTTCTCTGTCGCCAAGTTCAACACCGTTTGGTTGGTCATAAGGAACATTAAACACTGCTTTTACGGTATATGCTTCAGCATACGCCGTATCTAGGTCTGCATTTTTCGTAAACAACCAAGGATATTTCGGCATGATAGAACCAGGAACTATAAGAGCCGGATCTTTCATGTGATTTTCATGCCAGTCGGTAGTTCTGTAGTTACCAACCCTATGAAGGTCTGGACCGGTTCTTTCAGAACCCCACAAAAACGGTCTGTCGTAAGCATACTCACCACTAAGTGAATATTTACCGTATCTATCTGTTTCAGATTTAAACGGTCTAATTAGCTGAGAGTGGCAAGCATTGCAACTCTCTTTAATATAAATTTGCCTACCGGCTATCTCTAGCGGAGTATAAGGCTTAAGACCCTCTACGGGCCTAGAAGCTTGCGCAAAGTTTGGAATTATTTCAATAATACCTGCAAATGCTATAACTAAGAAGACGGCTACCGCAAAAAAGAACGGATTTTTTTCTAACCAATGAAACATATTTTAATCCCTCCCTTTCTTAGGCGCCCATCGGCGATGCAAACTGCGGCTCTTTTTCAAGCTTAGGCGCAGACAATGTTTTGTACATGTTATATATGAACATACCAAAGCCTACTAGATATAGTGCGCCACCGACGGCTCTAATAACATAGTAAGGCATTTGAACTCTAACCGCGTCTATAAATGAGTACGCAAGGCTACCGTATTCGTCAGTAGCTCTCCACATAAGACCTTGGGTAATACCCGCAATCCACATAGAAGAGAAGTAAAGAACAACACCTGTAGTTTGAATCCAAAATTGTGCATCGATAAGTTTTTTAGAGTAAATTTCTCTACCGAAAAGTCTTGGAGCCATGTGATAGAACGCAGACATAATCATAAATACAACCCATCCAAGAACACCGTCATGAACATGTCCGACGATCCAGTTAGTGAAGTGAGCAAGCGCATTTACAGATTTGATTGATTGAATCGGACCTTCTATTGTTGAGAACATATAGAATGTTGATGCAAAAATCATAAATTTGATTAGAGGACTATCTTTTAGTTGTTGCCATTGACCCTTCATTGTAAGAAGAATGTTAATAGCGGACGCCCATGATGGAAGTATCAAAACAATAGAGAATACAGAACCCATTGTTTGCATCCAGTCTGGCACAGTTGAATAAATCAAGTGGTGACCGCCAGCCCAAAGGTAAACAAATAGTAGCGACCAGAAACCTATAAGTGAAAGCTTATAAGAATAAAGCGGCTGACCAGCTTCTTTTGGAAGGAAGTAATAAATCATCGCAACGATTGGAACGGTAAAACCGAACGCAACAGCATTGTGACCAAACCACCATTGAACAAGAGCGTCATTTGTACCAGCATACATAGAAACAGATTTTAGCATTGAGCCGTAACCTGAAACAAGTGCAGTTGGAACCTCAAGGTTGTTGAAGATGTAAAGCATAGCGATACCAAGAAAACATGCTATGTAATACCACATAGATATATACAGAGTTTTCTCTCTTCTCATACCTATCATACCAAACATTACGATACCCCACATAACCCAAACAACAACAACCATAAGGTCGATTGGCCATTCAAGTTCTGCATACTCTTTTGAAGTAACAGTACCGGTCAAGAAAGACGCAACTGCAAGAGCCAAAATAATCACATACAGTGGAACCATAAGTTTGGCCACAGTATTTAGAAATTTGCTCTCCGCTAGCGAAACCTTTAGAGTTCTTTGCGCAACATAGAAAAATGTTGAGAAAACAGCCGGAATAGTAAAACCGTAAATAACGGCATTCGTGTGTAACGGTCTTAGTCTTCCGAATGTGAGATATTCATCTCCTAGGTTACTAAGAACCGGAAAAGCTAGTTGGAAAGCCAAAATTACACCCACCAGCATGCCCACAAAACCGAGCACGATGGAAATAAGCATAAATTGCTTAGCTACCGAGTAGTCGTAGCTTAGTGTAGCGTTGTTTTGCATACACAGTCCTCCATTTAAATTTTAAGGCCCGAAGAACCTTGTAAACATTGCTCTTTACAAAAGCGTACAAATTGTATTAGCTAAAATCTGTAATCTTGCTTAAAATTTGACTTAAATCAAGAAACAATTAACATTTAATTAACAAAAGAAGCATACCTTGCAGACTAAAAGACTCTTATTTTACAGCTTAAGCGCTATATATTATAATAGTTGATAGTTTTAGTGATAATTTATCAGCTTAAATTGTAAAATTAGTCACGCTTATTAATACCACGACTCATGCTTATCCGACAAAGTATTTGATTGCGTCTATTTAGCGGCTTTTTAGTATCATCCGCTTTTAAATATACCAAACTTAACAAATAGAGAGAGTAACTATGCAAGATGGTCTCAAGCTTTTTATAGAATATGGGATACTGGGGTTTTTGGCATTTCTCAGCATTACGGTCTTTTCGCTTGGCATTGAGAGATGGCTACACTATAAAGATATCAACTTGTCACACTTCGACAATAAATATGATATTGAAATAGATGTAACAAAAAACCTAACTATAATCTCTACTATCGCTGCCAACTCCGTATATATAGGTCTACTAGGTACCGTGCTCGGCATTATGCTCACATTTGCTTCTCTTGGCGAAACAGGACTTGTAGACTCAAAAACTATCATGCAAAGTCTATCTTACACATTGATAGCCACTGCAGGCGGTCTCTTGGTTGCTATACCAGCAATAGTAATTTACAACTCTCTGGCAAGAAAAGCAGAAATAATATTGGCCAAATGGGACAAGATGTATGGCGCAAATTAAAAAGTTCGACTCTATAAATGTAGTTCCGTTTATAGATGTCATGCTTGTGCTTTTAACTATAGTTCTTACCATGGCTACTTTTGTGGCACAAGGACTTATACCTGTAGATCTGCCGAAAGGCTCCACAAAACAAGAAAGCAAACTAAAGTCCGTAGAAATAGTCATAAAAAATGATGGTAAAATATATTATCAAAATGAAGAGGTTACAAAAGAAACCATCCGTATAAAACTTCAATCTATTACAAAAAATGATCAAGTAATTGTCAAGAGCGATAAAAACTCCACATTCCAACTTTTTGTAGATGTAATAGACGCGCTAAAAGAGAGAGATATAGAGAAAATCTCTATTGTAACGAAAGCAGATGGCTAACAGCAACTTTTCTCAAACACAAAAAGCGCTCCTAATCTCATCTCTCCTGCATGTATTTATAGTGACTGCTTTTGTAGTTTTTTTCACTCGCAAAGAAACGCCGACAGAAAAAACAGTAACCCTTCTTTCGGCATCTTTTCAAAAAGAAGATGCACAAACAAAAGAGCCGACAAGAGAGCAAAAAAAAGAAGAGAAAGTAAATAATCTCCCGCAAAAGCAATACAATGACAAGCCGATACAAAATGAAGTTAAAAATATCAAAACCGAAAGCAGCGTAAAAGAAGAGGAGTTCAAGGTAGTAGAAAAAACTGCTTCCATGCCGACGATACAAAAGCAACATAGAGAAGTGCAAAAAGATGAAACAGCGGAGTATATAGAGGCAAACTTAGCAAAAATAAGAGAGGCGATAGCAAAATATAAAAGATACCCGCCCTTAGCAATAAAAATGGGGTGTGAAGGAGTTTGCTCGGTATCTTTTAAGCTCACCCCTTCCGGAAACATCAACGNNTGGTTTTGCGGCTTTAGATAAAAGTTCTATTCAAACAGTCGAAAATGCCGCATCGGAAATGCCAAAACCATACAAAATTGTAACAATCACAATACCGATAGAGTATAAACTAAACTAAGCGCCGGGGATTCTTGGCATTTTGCCGAGTCTACTTAATCTGTAGTATCTGCCCCACCCTTTTTTGAGCCAATGTCCTATAAGCGGCATCGGCACAGAAAACTCCCTCTTGGAGTCTCGATAGATTAAAGATGACGAATCGCCCATATCAAGCATACATATCATATTCATCTGCTCTAAATAGCTTCTTCTTGCATCGCTGCCATTTTCTATGCTAAAAATGTTAAATGCCGCATTTCTAGCCATTACTTCAGCCATATGCCCTTGCTGAACACGCCAATCAGGACCATCTAGCGATGTTATATCTCCGACAGCAAAAACATTCTCAAAACCCTCTGCTTGACAATATGAATTTATTTTAATAAAACCGGATTCACTGAGCGGCAAATCGGAATTTTTTAGCATAGCATGCCCACATCTACCGGGGATAAACATAGTAAAATCAGCATCAAGTTTTGAGCCGTCTTCTAATAAAATCTCATTTTTGGAAAAGCCGACTATCTGCTTGCCGAAATGGGTAGTTATCTTAATCTTGTTAAAAAACCGAACAAAATCTTTTGCTACTTTCTCTCCAAGTTTTTGACCCGGTGTCTCCATCGGAGCAAAAAATACAAGCTCAAACTTATCTCTTAACTTCTTTTTTTTGAGCATATTATGGATATTGAATATAAACTCAAATGCGGGACCGCCTCTTACTCCGTTTGTGTCTATGGGATTTCCGGCAAAACCGGCCGCAATTTTACCGCCCCCTTGCAAAAGCAGCTCATCAATTCTGTCTCTAATAGTTAGAACATCCTGCGGTCTTGCGCAGATGGAGGTTGTGTTTTTTATACCTTCATAATCAAGCTTATCTCCGCCCAAAGCAATCACAAGATACTCGTAAGAGACAACTCCTCTATTTTTGAGCGCAAAACTACTCTTAGAGGCTTCTATGCCCACAACCTCATCCACAATAAAATCAAATCCATGAACGGCGGCAAGCTCATCAAGAGACAGGCATACATCCTCAAACTCTTTTTCCCTTGTAGGAATCCAAATAGAGATAGGGTGTATAAATAAAAAATCCCTATTTGAGACAATGGAAACATCAAAACCATTTTGGCGAAGAGATATAGCGGCTTCGATGCCGGCTATCCCCCCACCTAAAATCCATATTTTTTTCAAATAATCTTTACTTTGCTTTCTTCTCGTTTAGCACTTCCGTTGAAGGGTAAAAGAATACGGCATCCCTCTCTACGACTATTTTTTGCTTATCATCAACAGCAAAACTTCTAATTTTAATAGCTATAGGCGTATCTTTTCTGTCGTTTTTTGCTATCTCTTTATCCGTATAGAGCACAACGACTTTATTAGCCTTGCTTCCTGCGTTTAGCTTAAACGGCTCCGTAGGTCTAGAGATTTTAATATCCTCATTACCAACTACCTCAAAATAGTAGTCATGTTCTTTTGAGTCGGTATTTTGAAATAGGAATGTATAGTGATTTTCGACTATTCCACTATCTTTAACGGCATAAAGCTCGGTTGTTCTATTAATATTAAGAAGCATGTGCTCTTTTTTAGAACCCATCAGCAAAAGTCCTGAGAATGCCATCGTAAGCATCACTATATAAGCAATAATCCTAAATCTAAAGATTTTTGTCTTACCTGTTTCCATAGCTTCGTAGCTTGTCCATTGGATCAAGTTTTCTTTACCGAGACTTGCCATAACCGGGGCGCACGCATCAGCGCACTCAAGGCAGTTAATACACTCTAGTTGTAAGCCTTTTCTAATGTCGATATGCGTAGGGCATACATTGACGCACGCCATACACCCGACACAATCGCCCTCGCTAGGCTTGTCGGCTATCTTATGTCCGCTTTGATCATAGATGACGCCGCCTCTTTTATCGTCGTATATCTCCATAATCGTATTGTTATCATACATAACAGACTGAATTCTTGCATACGGGCAAACATATATACAGAAGTTTTCTGCAAGCCATACAACATCGTAAACCAAAAACAGTGTCACACCTCCAACAAAACCTAGAAGCACCATGTGCTCACTTGGATTTGCCATATATGCAAAAAAGTCTTCAGGCGGAATAAAATACCACATAAAATTCGAAGCGGCAACAAATGCTAGAAGCGTCCAGATAAGAATCGCAACTACTTTTTTAGCTTTATTCTCAAGCTTCTCCATTTTTGCGGATTTTTGCTTATTTCTTCTGGAGTGCATACCAAGAAGCCAGCCCTCGATAAAGTCTCTATATATTGCTCTAAATATGGTCTGAGGACATGCCCAGCCGCACCATACCCTTCCGCCAAGCGTCGTAAGAAAAAATACAAACATAAACATCATAATAAGAAGAAACGGCATTAGATAAAACTCTTGCATATCAAATGCAACGCCCATTAGTTGTAGTTGTTTTCTGTCGAAAGAGAGAAGGAATACATGATTTCCGTTAAGTTTTATAAACGGTATAACTAACGATACTATTGAAACTATAAAGAACAACACATATCTTTTTTTAAAATACGGCGTCCACCTCTTCATAAAGTCTTGCTTGAAGCCTTTTGCATCTTGAGCCGGTTCCATTTGGTACCCCTTAAATTAACTGAGATAAAAGTCTAGCTTTCATTAAATAAAAGCTTGACTTATAAACCATTAGTGTTTTACTTATACGAAATTGATTTTAGTCTATAAAATTTTAAAATTAGATAAATTTAGTACTATTTTCCATAAAATTAATTTGGGCATAAAAAAGGGGAGAAAGCAAAAGCTCCCTCCCCTTTTCAATCAAGACAACTAAAAAATTTTTACGCTCTGCCTCTAAGCATACCGTACCAGTACATTGGAGGAAGAAGATAGACTTTGAATATCCACCATATCCATCTTTCTTGTGATGGGTCTAGCGGGAAGCTTGGCATTGCCATAGCTTTCGTCACAGGCTCTTTGGCATCAGTTTGTGCTTTATCGTATCCAAATTCGGCAAGCATTACTCTGCCTCTTCTTGTTATTAGAGGGCAAACTGTGTAGCCATTGTATTTGTGCTCCATAGCTTTACCATTCATTAACGCAATCATATTAGCTACAAGTACCGGGGCTTGTTTTCTAACAGAGCCGCCTGTCTTACCGAATGGAGTACCAATAAGATCGCCTATGCCGAATACATTAGGAAATTTTTTGCTTTGTAGCGTTTCGCTGTCTACAAACATCCAGCCTTTGTTATTCACAAAAGGACTCTTTACGATTTCAGCCACTGGACTCATAGGAGGAGTTATATGTAGAAGGTCATATTTTTTCTCTACAAGCTCTATTTTCTCCTCTTCTACATCTTCACCAAGATCTTTATCAAAAACTTTTACTTTTGTTTTTTTCTCAAATACTGCGATTTTCTCAGCAGCTTTTACCTCTACGAGGTTGTGGTTGAAGCTTGTTAGTATCTCTTTTTCTTTAACAAAACCCACAACTGCGTCATGATACACAGGTACGCCGAAGTATTTACCGGCAGCAGACATAAACTCAATTTTTGCATCTTTTCTTGTACCGTTAGTTCTCATGTAGTCTTCAGTAAGATACATGATTTTTTGTGGAGCGCCGCCGCATTTAATTGGAGTTGCAGGGTTTGTAAATAGCATGGTGCCACCCTTTGCTTTCTGCATTGCTTCCCACATTACAGGAGATGCCTCAGGCACATAGATAGAGTGAATATCGTTTTTACCTATCATATCAGCAGTAAGACCTTTGATTTTTTCAAAGTTATACTGAAGACCCGCCGCTACCACAAGATAGTCATAAGTTAATACTTTACCGCTTGCAAGTTTTAGACTGTTTGTTTCAGGCATAAACTCTACCGCTTTTTCTTTTTCCCATTTAACGCCGGCAGGAATATAATCAGCTTCATTTCTTATAAGCTGATCAAGAGTTTTTATGCCGCCTCCGACCAAAGTTTGTCCAGGCTGATAGATATGTTTATCGCTCGGCTCTACCAAGGTAATATTCTCAGGCTTCATATCAGCCCCAACAAGTCTAGCCGCAACAGTAATACCAGCAGAACCGCCGCCGATAATTACCACCTTAGCATCCATGCCTTGCTTTAACTTTGGTGTTGCATTGGCATCGCTAGCATTTGTCTCATTGCCTTCAGCAAAAAGCTCAGTATTGCCCATCATGGCAGCACCTGATGCAAATGCCAATACTTTTAGCGCGTCTCTTCTCGAAAGTTCGCCTTTTTTAACGGCCTCTTCGACTTTTGACTCTATTTCCGGAAACAGTTCGTCTTTTCTCATTCTATTTCTTCCTTGTGTTTGGCGTTTTGAGTAGTCTCATAAACAAGCTACAATTTTAACATTAAATAACATTATAAAATACTTAAAGATGTAATTTTTATCTAGCAACATAAAATATTCTGATAAACTAGTAACTAAAAATAGATGTAAAGAGGGGGTTCATAGCATAAAATATTTTTTGTAGGAGTAGATTTGGAAATTGTAATAAGTGTAACTAAATTAATAAGGCAATGGTAGCCGAAGCAACCATTGCCAACAATGCAAAGAGTAGTTTTGTTAAGACATATTTCTTTTTTTAACAATCTCTTCAGTAACATTTCTAGGAGCCTCTTCGTAGTGGTCAAACTCCATAGAGTAAGCACCTCTACCTTGAGTCATAGATCTAATATCCGTAGAATAACCGAACATTTCAGAGAGTGGAACCATAGCCGTTACGACTTTAATACCATTTCTATCATCCATCTCTTGAATCTGACCTCTTCTTCTGTTAAGGTCGCCGATAACATCACCCATATACTCTTCAGGCATCTCGCACTCAACCTTCATTACAGGCTCAAGAAGCGCTATACCAGCTTTTCTAGCGCCCTCTTTAAAACACATTGAAGCAGCAAGTTTAAACGCAAGCTCTGAGGAGTCAACATCATGGTATGAACCAAATGTTAGTGTTACTTTAACATCAACAAACGGATAACCGGCAAGAACACCACCGGTAAGAGTCTCTCTAACACCTTTTTCAACGGCAGGTATAAATTCTCTTGGAATTACACCGCCTTTAATAGCGTCAACAAATTCAAAGCCTTTGCCTGCTTCTTGTGGCTCGATTTCAAACACAACATGTCCGTATTGACCTTTACCACCTGATTGCTTCGCATATTTATGCTCTGCTTTTACGGCACCTTTGATAGTTTCTCTGTATGCAACTTGCGGATTACCGACATTTGCCTCTACTTTAAACTCTCTTTTCATCCTGTCAACAAGAATCTCAAGGTGAAGCTCGCCCATACCAGAGATAATTGTTTGGCCGCTCTCTTCATCAGAGCTTACTCTGAAACTTGGATCTTCTTCCGCTAGTTTTTTAAGAGCTAGACCCATTTTTTCTTGGTCAGCTTTTGTTTTTGGCTCAACGGCAACAGAGATAACAGGCTCTGGGAATGTCATTCTCTCTAGTATTACCGGATGCGCTTCATCGCAAAGAGTGTCGCCCGTAAGCGTATCTTTAAGACCAACTACGGCTCCGATGTCACCTGCGTAAAGCTCTTTAACCTCTTCTCTTTTGTTTGCGTGCATTTTAAGAAGTCTTCCGACTCTCTCTTTCTTCTCTTTTGTAGAGTTGGCAACATAACTACCGCTCTCAAGCTTGCCTGAGTAAACCCTAACAAAAGTAAGCTGTCCGACAAACGGGTCAGTCATAATTTTGAATGCAAGAGCTGAGAATTTCTCATCAGTTGAATTTACTTCAACCTCTTCTTCAGTTTTAGGGTCGATACCTTTAATTTGCGCAACTTCAGTTGGTGACGGCAGGTATGTTATAACTGCGTCAAGCATTTTTTCGGTGCCTTTGTTTTTAAACGAAGAACCGCATAGCATTGGAGTGATAGTCATAGCAAGACAACCAGCTTTGATACCTTTGATGATTTCAGCCTCAGTCAGCTCTTCACCGTCAAGAAACTTCATTGTAAGTTCTTCATCAGACTCAGCGGCAGCTTCGACTAGTGCTCTTCTATACTCATCTGCTTTCTCTTTTAGGTCTGCCGGAATTTCGCCGACAGTTGCTTTAGCGCCTATTTCGCCGGTCCAAGTGTATGCTTTCATCTCAACAAGGTCAACAATGCCTTGGAAGTTTTCTTCAGCACCGATTGGTATCTGAAGTGGTACCGGATTTGCTTTTAGTCTTGATTTTACAGAGTTGATAACATTGTAAAAGTCGGCACCCGTTCTATCCATTTTATTTACATAGATAACTCTTGGAACGCCGTATCTATTTGCTTGTCTCCAAACTGTTTCAGATTGAGGTTGAACGGCACCAACTGCGCAGAAAACTGCAACAGCGCCGTCAAGAACCCTCATAGACCTTTCAACTTCAATTGTAAAGTCAACATGCCCCGGAGTATCGATGATATTGATTTGGCAATCTTTCCATTGGCAAGTTGTTGCCGCAGAAGTAATTGTGATACCTCTTTCTTTTTCTTGTTCCATCCAGTCCATAGTAGCGGCACCGTCGTGAACTTCACCTATTTTGTGAGACATACCCGTATAAAAAAGTATTCTTTCTGTTGTTGTTGTTTTTCCGGCATCTATGTGGGCTGCGATACCGATGTTTCTAATTTTGTCCAATGGGACTGTTCTAGACATTGTCAGTTCCTTAAAGGTTGGATTTTTATGAAGTGTAATAGGATATAAATTAAAAAAGGCAAGGGCATTATACCCTTGCCTTTCGTCAGATAATTACCATCTATAATGAGAGAACGCTTTGTTAGCTTCCGCCATTTTATAAGTATCTTCTTTTTTCTTGTATGAAGCGCCTTTTTCGTTAGCCGCGTCGATAAATTCGCCAGCTAGTCTATAGGCCATGCCTCTTTCGTTTCTTTTTCTTGAGTAGTCAATCAACCATCTTAAAGCAAGTGATTGCTGTCTTTTAGGGTTAACTTCGATAGGCACTTGATATGTTGCTCCACCTACTCTTCTACTTTTTACCTCTACTTGAGGTCTAACATTTTCCATTGCTTTGTCAAAAATTTCAATCGCTTTTTCGCCGGTTTTTTTCTCTACTATTTGTAGTGCCTCGTAAAAAATCGCTTGAGCTACACTCTTCTTGCCGTCATACATAAGCTTATTAATAAACTTAGTAACAACAATACTGTTATAGATTGGGTCTGGTAGAACTACCCTAACTGGTGCTCGTCTTCTTCTCATTTCTTTCCTTTTTTAAGATTAATTATTTTTTCTTGCCGGCTGCTGCAGCTTGACCCGGTTTTGGTCTTTTTGCGCCGTATTTAGATCTAGAAACAGTTCGTTTTGCAACCCCTGCCGTATCTAGTGCACCCCTTACGATGTGGTACTTAACACCAGGTAAGTCTTTTACCCTTCCGCCTCTTACAAGCACGATAGAGTGCTCTTGAAGGTTGTGTCCTTCACCAGGGATGTAGCTAATTACTTCAAACCCTGTTGTAAGTCTTACTTTTGCTACTTTTCTAAGAGCCGAGTTTGGCTTTTTAGGAGTAGTCGTATAAACTCTCGTGCAAACGCCTCTTCTTTGTGGGCATTCTGCAAGAGCAGGTGATTTTGACTTTACAGTCACCTTTTTTCTCTCTTTTCTAACTAACTGATTAATGGTTGGCACTTTTGAAATTCCTTTGCGAAAAAAATTTTTGGGATTATATAAAATAAGCGCTTATACTCCACTTAAGAGGAGTATAAGCTTGGCTCTTATTCGTGTTCTATTTTGACTTGTAACTTATCTGCCGCATAAATACCGGTACCGGCAGGTATCATTCTGCCCAGTACGATATTTTCTTTTAGATCTTCCAGGTCGTCCATTTTGCCGGCTATACAAGCCTCTGTAAGTACTTTTGTCGTCTCTTGGAAAGAAGCGGCAGAGATAATACTGTCAGAGCTAATAGCCGCCCTTGTAATACCAAGCAGCACAGGCGTGGCGCTTGATGGTTTACCGCCTAGTTTTTTGATTCTCTCGTTTTCTACTTCGAATCTAGCCAAACTCACCATATCGCCGGAGATAAAGTTCGTATCGCCGCTCTCTACTAGTTTGACTTGTCTAAGCATTTGATTTACAACAACCTCAATATGCTTATCGTTTATCGTAACCCCTTGTCTTCGGTAAACTTGCTGTACTTCGCTTACAATATATTGTTGAAGTGCTTTTTTGCCCAAAATTCTAAATATATCGTGGCTTGATACTGTACCGTCGGTTAGCTTTTCGCCAAGGTGAACAAACTCGCCTTCTGTTACGAGTATTTGCGAACTTGCGTCCACTAGATACTCTACAAAATCACCAAACTCGTTGGTTATTTTGATTTTCTCTTTACCCCTGACACCTTTTCCGACAGATACGATTCCGTCCATCTCTGCTACTGCTGCAGGATCTTTAGGTTTTCTGGCTTCGAATAGTTCAGAAACCCTCGGAAGACCGCCCGTAATATCTTTTACTTTTGCGACGGCCTTAGGCGTTTTAGCTACTATGTCGGCTATTTGAACAGTTGATGCATCCTGAACAAGGATGTCCGTCTTTGCTTCAAGTGTATACCTAATAAGCTCTCCTGCCGCTCCTGCGATAACAATAGCAGGTTTATATGAACTTGGGTAATACTCGTTTACAACAAGTCTACTTTGTCCTGTTAGCTCATCAAACTGCTCGGAGGCGGTAACACCAGGAATAATATCTTCCAAATGAACCACGCCGGCAATTTCAGATATTATCGGATTTGAGTATGGATCCCACTCGGCTATCACAATTTGCTCTTTTTCTGCGGCTTCAGAGATTACGGATAAAACATCTACCTTTTCATTATCTTTTGTCTTAATAACAGAACCTCTTGGGATATAGTGTCTAACCGCCTGTCTGTCGTCCTCATCGGCAACTACCGCAAACAAGCCTTTTTCTGTTACTTTATAGCCCTCTTTTATCTCGTGGTTTCTCTCAAGGTAATCGCCTTTTAAGAAGTAATATTTAAGAGTTCCTTCTTCACCAGCCTTTATAGTCATAGGACACGGCTGCCCATCTTCCACCATCAACTCGGCGGCGTAAGGAATCCTGTTCGGAACATTCCACCCCTCTTTGATTAGCTCAACTATTGAGTCGCCTTCTGTTACTTTTGAACCGCTCACATAAGGAAGATATAATTTACCTTCTATTTTGCCACCTACACCGGACAGTTCGTTCGGTTTTGCAACATCAGCTTTTCTAACAATATATTTATGCGACTCTTTACCGCTCTCCACGATTAGTACAGTTTCATCATGAATAGTCTCTATTTTCAAGCTACCTGAAATAGGTGTTTTAATTTTAGGCTCAACAAGCAGTACGCTCGCATTCCTTCTATTTGCGACTATTTTTCTACCGTCTTTATTTGTATATGTATTTAGGTTGTAATATCTTACAAAGCCTTCTTTATGTACAACAATCTCTTTTTCTTCTTGCGTTCTAGAAGCCGTACCGCCGACATGGAATGTTCTAAGCGTCAGCTGAGTACCAGGCTCGCCGATTGATTGTGCGGCAATAATACCTACAGCCTCACCAGGCCTAACAAGTTTTGCCTCTGCCAGATTTTCACCGTAGCATTTTGCACATATACCTTTTTCGGCTTTACATGTAATAGGGCTTTTAATAAGAACTGTTTTAATACCCACATCCGCTATTACGGTAGCCTCCTCCTCGCCGACAAGGGTGCCCTCAGAGAATAGAATCTCATTTGTAATAGGATCTATAACATCTTCGGCAAGTACCCTGCCCGTAATCCTGTCCTCAATACCCTCTATTAGCTCGCCACCGACCGTAATCGCAGAGACTTCAACACCTTCGTGCGTACCGCAATCATCAATAGTTACCCTAACATTTTGGCAGACATCTATCAGTTTTCTAGTCAAATAACCCGCATTCGCAGTTTTTAGAGCCGTATCCGCAAGACCTTTTCTAGCGCCGTGCGTAGAAATAAAGTATTCAAGAACGTTTAGACCCTCTTTAAAGTTTGAGGTAATCGG
>DIZY01000055.1:4643-5041 GCA_002428055.1 Helicobacteraceae bacterium UBA6016 | reverse complement strand
TTATGAGTTTTTGGATTTCGGATTCGGATATACCTCTGGCTTTTGCCACTCTTTTTGTTTGCAGTTTTGCGTTTTGCGGCGTTATATGCGGATCAAGTCCGCTTGCGCTTGCAGTTACGGCGTCCATCGGAACTTTCTCATCCGCTTCAAGAGTGTTCTCTTCTTTGTATTTTGTTACCCGTTCTTTGACGCTATCGTAAAGTTTTTGGCTCGTATATCCAAGGTTTGAGCCTCCCGAAGCTGTACCGTCATAGCCCTTTTCGCCTGCCGCAGAAGGTCTTGAGTGAAAATAACCGCTTTTTGAAAAATTCTGCCCTATTAATAAGGATGCACTTGGGGTTATTCCATCGTAAACGATAGAACCCTCAGAGGCAGACTTAAACGCCGTATTCGCCGCT
>DIZY01000055.1:4212-4614 GCA_002428055.1 Helicobacteraceae bacterium UBA6016 | reverse complement strand
GATTTTTTTATCTCTTTTAGCATCTTTTCCTCCTTATGCCAAGCCGAGCGTGCAAACTATCATGTCTATCAGCTTTATCCCGATAAACGGGGCTATGATGCCGCCTAGTCCGTATATTGCGAGGTTTCGCCTGAGCGCCGCCTCTTCGCTCTGGGCCTTAAACGCCGCCCCTCTAAGCGCTACCGGAATCAAAGCCACAATAATCAGGGCATTAAAGATGACCGCTGAGAGTATTGCACTTTTCGGGCTTCCCAAATCCATAATATTCAGAGCTGCCAAAGACGGGAATACGACTACGGCAAGAGCGGGAATAACGGCAAAGTATTTCGCCACATCGTTTGCGATACTGAAAGTTGTAAGCGCCCCTCTTGTTGATAGTAGTTGTTTGCCTACCTCCACAAT
>DIZY01000055.1:1713-4122 GCA_002428055.1 Helicobacteraceae bacterium UBA6016 | reverse complement strand
TTGGTGCCGTCGCCGGTCATGGCTACTAGGTATCCATCTTTTTGGTACTTTTGGATGAGCCTTATTTTGGTCTCAGGCGTCGCTTCCGCCACGAAGTCGTCCACACCAGCTTCAGCCGCTATTGCAGCTGCGGTTAGCGGATTGTCGCCGGTTATCATGACCGTTTTTATCTCCATTTTGCGAAGCTCGGCAAACTTGGCTTTGATCCCCGGTTTTACGATGTCTTTTAGCATTACAACGCCAAGTACTCTGCCGTTTACTGCTATAGCTAGCGGTGTTGCTCCCTCTTTGGCTATTCTATCTCCTATTTGTCTGCACTCTTCGTCGAGCATTCCGCCGTTTTGCTCTACGAATTTGGCTACCGAGTCCATCGCCCCTTTTCTGATTTTCGTATCCCCAAAATCCACTCCGCTAAGTCTAGTATCGGCGCTAAAAGGGATAAGCGCTCCCTCGCCCTCAAACGATAACTCTTTTGCGCCTAGTGAGTTGGCAAGGGCTACGATACTTCGCCCCTCTGGGGTCTCGTCCGCTTTTGAGGAGAGGACTGCGTATGACAAAAGCTCATCTTTTGAGACATTTGCGACGGTAAAAAATTCACTTGCCATTCTGTTGCCAAATGTGATAGTTCCCGTCTTGTCAAGGAGCAGCACCGATATATCACCCGCCGTCTCTACCGCCTTGCCGCTTGTGGCGATAACATTTTTACGAAGCAGCCTATCCATCCCAGCTATGCCTATAGCGCTAAGAAGTCCGCCGATTGTGGTTGGGATGAGGCAGACGAACAATGCTACGAGCACTAAAAGCGAAAACGAACTATTGAAATAAGCTACAAGGGGTTGAAGCGTCGCAACTGATAGCAAAAATATAAGACTAAAGCCTATAAGAATGAGGCTTAGCGCTATTTCATTGGGAGTTTTTTGGCGTTTTGCGCCCTCGACTAGCAAAATCATCTTGTCGATAAAGCTCTCACCCTTTGCCGCCGTGATTCTTACTTTTATCCAGTCAGATATGACCGTAGTGCCGCCCGTAACAGAGCTTCGGTCACCGCCGCTCTCTCTGATAACGGGAGCCGATTCGCCCGTCACGGCACTCTCATTCACACTAGCTACGCCCTCTATCACTTCGCCGTCCGATGGAACTAGCTCACCCGCTCGCACCAGTACGATGTCGCCTTTTTTGAGTTTTGAGGCATCTATCGTCGTTGGATTGCCGTTTGCTATTAGGTTTGCCTTCATATCGCTTTTTGTCTGTCTTAGGCTTGCCGCTTGAGCTTTGCCTCTACCCTCAGCCAAAGCCTCTGCAAAGTTGGCGAAAAGCACTGTAAACCAGAGCCAAAATAGAAGTTGGATATTGAAGCCAAAATCTTCAGCCTTAAAGCTTCCGGTAAAAAACAGAAGCGTACAAAACGCCGAACTGAGCGTTACGGCAAATATGACCGGATTTTTTATCTGATGCTTCGGATTTAGCCTTGTAAAGGAGCCTTTTAAAGGCCTCTATGTATAGAAATCGGGATAAGTAGTCTCATTGTAGTCTTCACGGTATCCACATAGAAATTGCCGATACCGTTACCGCTAAGCCCTTTCATCAGCGCAACCGCAACCGCTACACCCGTGGCTGCGGATAAGAAGTTTTGCACAGTTAGCCCCGCCATTTGCGAAAAGTAGCTCATCGTAGACTCGCCACCGTAGCTTTGCCAGTTGGTATTGGTCGTGAAGCTAACCGCCGTGTTTAGGGCTAAATGCCAGTTTAGCCCCGTAAAATTTTGCTGATTTAACGGCAGAAGATTTTGGAAAAAGAGCAGGCAAAAGAGTAAAACCATGCCCAAAACATTAAACACCATCAAAGAGAGTGTGTACTCTTTGAAGCTTTGCGATTTTGAGGTATCTATGCCGCACACCCTAAAAAGAGCGTTCTCGATAGGCGACGCTACGCCGTCCAACAAGCTCTTTTCTCCAGCAAACACCTTATATACATAGCCCCCAAGCAGCGCCCCGAAAAGTACGACTGCTAGCGCAAAAAGCGCAAATAACAAAATATCAAATACCGCCATCTTAAAGCTCCTCTATATGCAAAAGCGCATAAGCGAAGTATGAAAGGAGTGTGATGCCAAGCACTGTGCCGACTATCATTTCAAAACTCATGATCCGCTCCGTATGTGTTAATTTTTCAAGCCTAATCATAATCCAATACCAGGTCAAAAAAAGCTCAAAAAAGACGGATAGGCATAAAGAAAATATCAAGATTTCCGCATACGGCTTTTAACCGCCGTTTTTGTAGAATTTGCGAAAGATTTTTGCTATACAAAGGATGATAAATGAGAAGCGATACAATCAAAAAAGGGTGGGAGAAGACCCCGCATAGAAGTTTGCTAAGAGCTACTGGACTAAAAGACGAGGATTTTGACAAGCC
>DIZY01000055.1:0-1684 GCA_002428055.1 Helicobacteraceae bacterium UBA6016 | reverse complement strand
CTCCAAGAGTACGGCAGGATAGTCAAAGAGGCAATACGAGAAGCGGGCGGTGTACCTTTTGAGTTTAACACCATCGGCGTGGATGACGGTATCGCAATGGGGCATGACGGGATGCTTTATAGCTTGCCAAGCCGTGAACTGATAGCTGATAGCATCGAGACGGTGATGAATGCACACAAGCTAGACGCTCTTATCTGTATCCCAAACTGCGACAAGATAGTTCCGGGGATGATAATGGGCGCTCTTCGTGTGAATGTGCCGACGGTATTTGTAAGCGGCGGACCTATGAAAGCGGGACACCTCAAAGACGGCACACCTATAGACCTTGCGACGGCTTTTGAGGCTGTGGGCAAAAAAAATAACGGCACGATAACCGATGAAGAGCTATATGAGATAGAGTGTCAGGCGTGCCCTGGCGGCGGCTCTTGCTCTGGGATGTTCACGGCAAACTCTATGAATACGCTATGCGAAGCGATGGGAATAGCGCTTCCTGGTAACGGCACGGTGCTTGCGATGACGCCCGAGAGAATAGAGATGATAAAAACGGCGGCAAAAAGAGTCGTAGAGATAGCACTTGACGAGAGATACAACATCCGAAATATCCTGAACGACAAAGCAGTACATAACGCCTTTGTGGTGGATATGGCGATGGGCGGAAGCTCCAACACCGTACTTCACATGCTAGCAATCGCCAAAGAAGCGGGCGTGGACTTCCCGGTAGCGCACATCAACGACATAGCTGCCAAAGTAGCGCATATAGCCAAGATAAGCCCATCGCTTAGCACGGTACATATGGAAGACATCGGCAAGGCGGGTGGCGTAAATGCGGTTATGAAAGAGGTAAGCAAGCGTGGGGATATATTACAGATAGATGCACTCACCGTAACGGGCGAAACCATCGGCGAGAGAATAAAAGACGCCGAAATCAAAGACACAACCATCATTCACACCAACGAAAACGCATACTCTGCGGTGGGCGGACTAGCGATACTTTTCGGAAACCTAGCAGAGCAAGGGTGCGTCGTCAAAACGGCAGGCATACAGCCGAGTATGAGGAAATTCACGGGCAAAGCGATATGCTTCAACTCCCAAGACGAAGCGATAGCGGGTATCATGGGCGGCAAGGTCGTTGCGGGTCATGTGGTAGTCATCAGATACGAAGGTCCAAGAGGCGGTCCCGGAATGCAAGAGATGCTTACCCCTACGAGCCTGATAGCAGGTATGGGACTAGGCGAGTCGGTGGCGCTTATCACAGACGGAAGATTCTCTGGCGCAACAAGAGGCGCATGTATAGGGCACATCAGCCCTGAAGCGGCAGAGGGTGGACTAATAGGACTACTTGAAGATGGCGATGAGATAAGCCTAGATGTCGATAGCCACATGCTTCACGCAAAGCTATCCGAAGAGACTATAGAGGCGAGAAAAGCGGCTTTTGTACCGCACAAAAAAACTGTTCACTCAAAATGGCTCAAAAGATATGCTCTTCTTGTGACGAATGCGAGTAGTGGTGCGGTGCTGAAGACCGAGCTGTAAAAGCTCTGTTCGATTAAAATAAAGACCAAGGGAATTAAATAATGAAAAAACTCCTATTTTTAATGCTTTCAATGTTACTAAGTGGCAATTTTATTTATGCCGAAATATCAAAACAGCTCAAAAGCGATAAAAAAACAACAGATGTTAATAA
>DIZY01000122.1:57493-58563 GCA_002428055.1 Helicobacteraceae bacterium UBA6016 | reverse complement strand
AGCTGAGGGTTGCAAATGAAGTGCTAAAAAGCGGATGGTGGACTACGGGGCCGAAGGTTGTTGAGTTTGAAGTAGCTCTTTGCGAATATTTAAAAAAAGACGATGAGCTGTATGCAGTAGGGTTAAACTCTTGCACGGCAGCACTTCATTTGGCGCTTCTGGCTTGTGGAATAGGAGAAGGAGATGAGGTTATTGTGCCTACTTGGACTTATGCGGCCACGGGACATGTAGTAGAATGGGTTGGTGCCAAGGTTGTACTTTGTGATATAGAGGGCAAAAGTCTAAATATCGATCTAAAAAAAGCAGAACAACTTATTACATCAAAAACTAAAGCGATTATGCCGGTTCACATAGCAGGTTTTCCATGTGACATGGAGGGCGTGGCTGGCTTGGCTAAAAAACATGGACTTAGAGTAATAGAAGATGCGGCACATGCAATAGGCACCGAGTATAAGGGGACAAAAATAGGCAATTTCTCGGATGTGACTTGTTTTAGTTTTTATGCCACAAAAAATCTTGCCATGGGCGAAGGTGGCGCCGCCGTATCTAAAAACAAAGAGATAGTAGAGAAGATAAGAAAACTCGGATATTTCGGTATCAACAAAGAAGCATTTAAAAGATATGAAAAATCCGGCAACTGGCGATACGATATAGAGGAGATGGGGTATAAAAACAATCTTGACAGTGTGCACGCCGCAATAGGCATAGAGCAGCTAAAAAAGCTAGATATGCTCAATGATAGAAGAAGGGAGATAGCGGCAGAATACAGATCAAGCTTGAGCAAAAAATTAGAGTTTACTGCCGACTCAGCCGAGCATCGTCATACATATCATTTATTCCCGATTATTTTGCCAGATGGTGTCAAAAGAGATGATTTTATTACCGCTATGAAAGAAGAAAATATAGGCACAAGCGTGCATTTTATCCCGCTACACTTACATAGCTACTACGCTACAAAGATAAAAGACACATTCCCGGTTGCCGACGCTGTATTTGAGAGAATAGTCTCTATACCTATGTTTCCATCTATGAGCAATGAAGATGTGGAGTATGTCGTATCAAAAATCAAC
>DIZY01000122.1:55469-57454 GCA_002428055.1 Helicobacteraceae bacterium UBA6016 | reverse complement strand
GTGTGGGGCATAGGATATCTAGGGTATACGAGTATACTAAGACTACAATCAAAAGGTTTTTTTGTCAACTGTTCAACTTTGGACAAGCATATACTGGATGATCTACTGGTCGGAAGGTATCCTTATGAATATATGAAGCAGTCGTGGACGCTCAATAACGATATGCCAAAAATCAATCTATCCAAAGTGGATTTTGCCGGTAATATCGAAAAAATGTTCGAATCGCCCGTACATGTTATAGCTGTACCAGCCTATGCTGACTCTAGTGGGCCCGTAAATTATGAGAAGCTAGTGGAGATGTTTTTAAAAAATATAGAGAGCTTAAAAGGCTCGTTGATACTTTTTCAAGCTGCAGAAAAAGTAGGAACTGTTGAAAATCATTTTATCAAGCCTCTGAAAAAAGCCGGAGCTAAGTGCTATTTTGCATCTGCATTTAGAAGTGACTGGAGCATAGAGGAGTTTTTGCTTGGCAATGAGACTAGGGTAATAGCTGGATTTGATAAATTATCCATAGGCGCAGCCAGTGAGTTTTTTGATGTTTTGGGTGTGGATTTCAAAATGCTAGGTGGTATACGAGAGGCGGAAGTGTATGAAAACGCCAAAAACTGTCTACGCTACAGTGCAGAGGCATTTTTTACTCAGTTGTCATTTGCGTATCCGGATATAGATATCAATGAAGTATCGGAGATGGTCGCAAAGAATCTAGATCTTTCTACGAAAAGAAGCGGACTTAATCTTTTGAATCATAAGCATATGCTGCACATAGATCACATATTGGCTGGGCAAAACGGTGATTATTTGTCAATTATCAAAGAGACTCAAGCTGCAAATATGACTACCGTACTTTTTTATGCAGATATTTTGAAGCAAAACAAAATTTCGTCAGTAACAATTATGGGGCTTTCGGCCGAGGGAGCCAGAAAAGATATTAGAGCTTCAGCTGCGATACTTTTGGCGGAGTACCTACATAGCATGAGCATAAAAGTACTGGTGCATGACCCGTATTTTTCGGCAGATGAGGTATTAGAGCTGTTGCCTTTTGCTAAAATGAGTAACATAAATGGTGCTTTAGATACTACGGATGCGTATGTAGTGATGAATTCTAGTCCTACATATATCTATTTCACCCAAAAAGACATAAATGCAAATGGCATAGCAAAGGCAAAAATAGTCATAGACGGTGTCGGAGTGTTCAGGCATCTATCTTTTTCGCCGCAGACTGCTTATCATGCGGTCGGCGATGGCAGACTAAAGGCGCTACTCAAATAATGTGCGGAATAGCTGGATTTATCAGTAAAAACAAAGAATACGATGCTAATGCAATAGTGTCTGATATGCTAGACAAAGGCGTGCATAGGGGCCCAGACCAGTCAGGACTGGCTACATACGGCGATACTACTATTGGGATGGTGCGACTGTCTATCATCGATACGGTGGAGCACGCTATTCCATATGAGGATACTAGTGGTAATTTTGCGATTGTGTATAATGGTGAGATATATAATCACGACGATATTAGGCGCGGACTAGGTAGACATAGCTTTCGTACCGGCTCCGATACAGAGACGGCAATGGTCAGTTTTATCGACAAGGGCATAAAGGCTTTTGCTGAGTACAACGGTATGTATGCATTTGCCGTGCATGATAAGAAAAAAAATGAGACTTTTGTAGTTAGGGATAAAGTCGGTGAAAAGCCTCTATATTATGTAAAGGGCAAGGACTTTTTCGCGTTTACTAGTGAGATAAAATCTCTCATAGGGCTAGTGGAGCCAAAGTTTAACGAAAGGGCTATTTCCTACAGGGCGTACGAGTTTACGACTGGCAAAGAGACGCTTTTCAAAGATATTTATCTGCTGGAGCCGGGTGAATATATCCACATTAAAAACGGTAAAGCCAGTATTAAAAGTTACTGGAAGATATGGGATTCTCTGATAGATTTGCCAGATGATGAAAACAAGATAATAAACTCTCTTGCCGAGCTTGTT
>DIZY01000122.1:14122-55429 GCA_002428055.1 Helicobacteraceae bacterium UBA6016 | reverse complement strand
TTGCAAAACCGGAATATATCTATACGGCGCATTATGATTATGACGATTTTGATGAGTTAGACTATGCCAAGCTGGTTGCAAAGCAGATAAAAAAAGAGCTCATTATTGTCAGGCCAAACAAAGATGATTTTTTGCGCACCAGAGAGCAGATAGCCTATCATCTGGATACTCCGTGTACATGGACTAGTTTTACACTTTGGGCGCTTTTGGAGAGGGTAAAAAAAGACGGTATGAAGGTGATGATGTCAGGCGATGGCGCAGATGAGGTGTTTGGCGGATATCATAGGTATCACCTGCTGCATAATGACGAACAGATACATTCATTGGAAGCTATGAAACAGTATAGTTATCTTATCAGTAGATATTATGGCTCACCCGTCGATAGATATACAAAGCTTGTTAACAGATGCGAAAACCCTTATGATGTCAAGGTAATCAAATTTTTAAATGAAAGTATCGGATTTTATTTCGACAAGATGCAAAAAGATGTAGTGCATGCCATGGGGTTAAATGACTTTTATAGCACTATGCAAGTGCTTTTGCAGATGGCAGATAGGCTGTCGATGGCGTTTAGTATAGAAAATCGCTCGCCGTTTTTGGATTATCGCCTTGTGCAATTCGCCTTTTCAATGTCTTCAAAATACAAAATCAAAAACGGTATTACAAAATGGGCGCTAAAAGAGGTTGCAAGAAAGTTTATTCCAAGAGAGATATGTAATCGCATTGACAAAAGAGGTTTTTCTGCTCCGGTAAATAAATGGTTTGAATGGGACAAGAAAGGCAAATACAACAGGGATGCTTATAAAAACATGGCGCTGGATGATTGGAAAAAAGTTTATGGAGTTAGATAGTGTATATTATTGCTGAAATAGGAATAAATTTTAACGGTTATTTGGAGAACTGTTTAAAGATGATAGATATAAGCGTGGACGCCGGATGCAATGCTGCAAAGTTTCAGTTTTTTACTGCAAATGGTATGTATCCTATTAGTGCTGGTAAGCTGGACTGGAAAGATGCCGATAAAGAGTATAGCTATGACATACATAGTGCCGTTAAAACTTTTGAGTTGCCGCCGGAATGGCTTGACACTATCATGCCTTACTGTGAATCAAAAAATATTGACTTTATGGCATCTGTTTTTGACATAGACGGACTAGACTTTTTGGTTAAAAAAGGGATGAAGACTATCAAACTTTCATCTTATACCATTACCCATATTCCCCTCATAGAGGCCGCTGCAAAAACAGGGTTTCCGATAATAATGAGTACTGGTGGTTCCACTTTGTCGGAGACCGAGGAGGCCGTGAGATGTGTCCAAAAATACCACAATAACCTAACGCTATTGCACTGCTCCATTAAGTATCCGACACCGCTCAATGAGGTGAATATGGGCATCTTGGATACTCTGAAACGGGCTTTTCCTGAGGTGGATATCGGCTATTCTGATCATACCTTTGAAGTTTCGGATGCCCCGGTGCAAGCCGTGTATATGGGTGCCACTGTCATAGAAAAACATATTACGCTTGATAAAAAAATGGAGGGTCCTGATCACTTTTTTGCTCTAGAGCCGGATGAGCTTTCCAAGATGGTCACCGATATCAATAAAGCAAGAGTGGATTTTGAGAGTGCAAATTTGTCGATAGACAAAGAAATATATGGTTCAAGCGCTAAGATATGTCACGATCATGAGAAATATCTTAGAGATTTTGCATATATGACTCTGTTTGCTGGGAAAGATATTAAAAAAGGTGAGACTATATCAGCTGCCGACCTGAGAATTCTTAGACCTGGCAAAAAAAAGCGAGGCCTAGAGCCCAAGTATCTAAAGCTGTTTGAAGAGTGTTTAGTGACCTCAAAACGAGATATATTGTTTGAAGAACCAATAGTGTGGAGCGACATTGTTGGATAGTGGGCTATTTGTCATCATACAAGCGAGGGCAAATTCCAAGAGACTGCCAAACAAGATAATGTTACCACTGTGTGGAAAAACAGTGTTGGAAGTATTGCTCCAAAGGGTTGCAAATTTTCGCACCAATATTATAGTCGCCACCACCGATGATGGTAGTGAATCGGCAATTATAGACTTGTGCGATAGTATGGACTATAGATCTTTTCGTGGTAGTGAAAGTGATGTTTTGAGTAGATTTTATCATGCTGCGCTTCATTTTGGAGCAAAAAAAGCAGATACCATCATTCGTATATGCTCCGATTCGCCGTTGATTGACAACGAGATTGTGGATAAATTACTGAGTTTTTATCGATCATCAACTTATGAATATGTAACAAACCTAGGCGGTAAGTATCCTAATGGCCTTGAGGCTGAAGTATTTTCTTTTGAGGCGCTCGCAGACGCACACAGCAACGCAACTTCAGAGCACGAAAGAGAGCATGTCACCCCTTATATTAGAAAAAAATATGAAAATGGGTTTTTTGATGACAATATCAAAGACTACTCCAACCATAAATTAACACTTGACACGCACGATGATTATGTCTATCTAAGGAGGCTATTTATAGCTCTTGGATGCGGCATAGAGTGCAAGTATGATGAGTTAGTATCAGCTTTGGAGAGAGGTTTTTGAAAAAAATACTTTTCAGGGCGGACGCAAAGCCATCCATAGGCATAGGTGACCTGATGTCGCTTATAACGCTTGGNNAGAAGGGTTTGAGTGTTTTTTTTTGACTCAAGCCACTTTGGCGGCAAAAACTATCGTCGAAAAAAGAGGGATAAAAAACGTTTTTTATATAGACGAAGACGGTGATTTGGTAAAAGACGTTGAGGCTATAAATAAAATAGTAGACAAATATAAAATAGACGTTGTATTTTTTGAGATAACCGAACGAAAATTGACCGAGTACGGCGGCGTTTCTTCTTTAGTTAAAAAAGCGTGCGTAAATTTTGACGGGTTTATACTTGATGATATGGAGCTGGTCGTAAATTGGGATGCGGCGGCTTTTTCTTTTTATGATGAGGCAAAGTATGGACGCGCAAAATTCTTGCTTGGAACAAAATATGTTATTTTGCCGAAAAATTTTTATGACGACGATAGGATAAAAAAAAGAGAGTACCCCCAAGATAGACGAAATATATTAATAGCGATGGGCGGCGCCGACGAGTTAAACTTTACGCTAAAAGTAGTGGCGGCATTTTGTGATACTGACTATAAGATAACTATAGCTGTAGGTTCTGGCTACTATTTAAAAGACGAGCTATTGGCATTTTTAGAGACAAAAACTATAGAGTTTGAATTAAAAGTAGACGTAACGGATATGTTAAAAGAGTATCTAAGCTGTGATTTTGCTATAGGAGCCGGAGGGCTTACGGCTTCCGAGCTTGCGGCGTCGCGCACCCCTTGCGCCATATTGGCTACATATGAACACCAGATAGCTAGATGTAGATATTTTGACAAAAATGGTTGGGCTAAATATCTGGGATTTAGGAATTTTGATAAAAGCGAATTGTTGAACGCCGTCAGAAACTACAACAAAAGCGGGATTGGTATCGAATTTAAAACAAAAGATATAGCAGACGCGCTAAAAAAAATTGGAGAGTCTTAATGAATATACTAGGCATAGGAAATAGCACAAACTCGAATGTAACGTTAATCGTAAACGATAAAATAGTATATGCCGCACAAGAAGAGAGATTCGCAAGGGTTAAACAGATTAAAACATATCCGTTAAAAGCGATAGAAGATTGCCTTAGGTTTGCGCGGCTTAATTATGACGATATAAACTACGTCGTTTGCGGCGGCTGGAAAAATACAGATTTGGATGTGCTTGAGGACTATTTTGAGAGTGTAAAAAACGGCTATCCGTCCGATACGGCGGCAAAAAAGATGTTTTGGTCGATGGAGCGAGATTTTGCTTATAGAGAAGATTTTTATATCAACTCCGCAAGACTTTTCAAAAATGCGACAATTAAAGTTTTTGAACATCACTATGCTCACGCTTGCTCCGCTTTCTATCCGTCTTCTTTTGAGGAGTTTTACATTTTAACAGCCGACGGTAGGGGCGATGGGCAATCGGTGGTTTTTTGGAAGGCGGACAGGCAAAACGGCTTGCAAAAAATAAAAACGTTTTGCGAGCTCAAAAGTCTAGGCGCTTTATATGGGCAGATTACTGGTGTTTTGGGCTTTAAACCAGATAGGCACGAAGGAAAAATTACCGGTCTAGCCGCTTATGGTAAAGAGTCCCCTTTTTTAGAGTTTTTAAACGGTATATTTTACGAAAAAGACGGGGAGATAGTAGTTTCCGCAGAGTTTGTTCCTTTCTTAAGTTATGATTATTCATCTATTAAACAGTTTATAGACGATAATGGTTGCTCCAAAGAAGATGTTGCTTATGCCGTTCAAAACGTTTTAGAGTGCGTTATTGTGGCTCTTGTAAAAAAATATGTTCCGAGCGGCTCTAATTTGTGTATGGCTGGCGGCGTATTTGGCAACGTTAAGCTAAATCAGCGCATAAGAGAGCAGTGTTTACTGCAAAATTATTACGTATTTCCGGAGATGGGGGACGGAGGTATGGGATTTGGAGCCGCTATCGCAATGGCTAAAGAGCTTGGAATAAACGATATTAAATTTGAAAACGCATTCTTGGGACCAAAATATGAGTGGGATTGTGTAGATTTGGACAAATACGACGTGATTAAATGTGAGAGCGTATATTTATGCGCCAAAAAAGCCTCTGAGCTTATTATTGACGGGAAAGTGGCGGGGGTGTTTACGGGTAGGATGGAATATGGGCCAAGAGCGCTTGGCGCTAGAAGTATTATGTTGGACGCTACAAACGCCGACGTTAACGCAGTAATGAATAAAAGATTAAATAGAACCGAATTTATGCCGTTTGCCCCTGTAACGCTACTTGACGAGGTGGAAAAAATGTATGTTGATTTTGACCGCAAGGATGTTAACGCGGAGTATATGACCACATGCTACGTTTGCACAGACGTTATGGCAAAGATGAGCCCGGCGGTCGTCCACGTAGACAATACCGCTAGACCGCAGGTTATTTCACAGAGTTATCCAAACGTATTGTATTATGAGATACTAAAGACTTATTACGACAAAACAGGCATACCTAGTCTTGTGAATACAAGCTTTAACAACCATGAAGAGCCGATAGTTTGCACGCCTTTGGATGCTCTTGATTCGCTTGATAAAGATAATATTGATTTTGTGGTTACGGATTGTATGATTATCTCTAAAAAATAGATTTATGAAAGCAAAAAATATGAATCTAATAATAGCGGCTCACCCTGATGATGAAATACTAGGTTGCGGTGGGATTATAAAAAAATATAGCGAATCAGAAGATTTTGCGGTTGTTATAATGACCGGAGGCGCCGAGGGCAGATATTCGTCAGACATGGAGGCGACGCTTAGAAAAAACGCCGAAGAGGCAAACGCCGCTATCGGAACCAAAGAGCTTTTTTTTGAGAGTTTCCCAAATCAAAAACTAGAGAGCGTTTTGTTTGTCGATATTATCACGGCTATAGAGGGGTATATCTCAAAACTAAAGCCTCGCAGAGTGTTTACCCATTTTGCAAACGATCTAAACAAAGACCATCAAATACTTGCCGAAGCGACTTTTACCGCCACTAGACCGATAGTTGGTCAAGTAGTGAAAGAGGTGTATTCATATAATGTGCCATCATCCACTGAATGGAATATNNAGTTGGACAAGTAGTAAAAGAGGTATACTCTTACAATGTGCCATCGTCTACTGAGTGGAATATGACGGATTTGGCAAAAATGTTTGTGCCCAATGTTTTTGTGGATATAAAAGATGAGATTGAAGCCAAAATAGAGGCCATGAAAAGATATCCTAGCGAATGCAGGCCATACCCCCATCCAAGAAGCCCCGACGCTCTGAGGGTGCATGCAAACTATTGGGGATTAACCGTAGGCATTGAATATGCCGAACCTTTCAGATTAATCAGAAATTTAAGCATTTTAGATTAGAAAGGCTTTTATTTTGAGCAGTAAGATAACAATAAGAGAATATCTGAACGGTGATGCAGAGGGCATTTGCAATCTGTTATTTAGGTATGGGTCCAAGCATAGGAATAAGGAATTTTGGGTATGGATAAACAGGATTGTCGCTGATGGGACTATGATAGTTGTTGCCGAGCATGAAGATATTATAGTTGGACACTATGCTGTTATGTTAAGAGATATGCTAATAGGCGGTAAAAGCTTTCGTGCTGCAGTTGATTTTCATGCTATAGTACACCCGTCTTTTCGCAATAGTTTTATAATTTTTGATATGACTAGAAAAATGTATGAATTACTTAGTGACAAGGGCATTGATTTCATATATGGATTTCCAAATCAGAATTTTAGACATATCCAAACAAAAATAAATAAGTGGCGTACCGTATCAATTTTCAAAGCGTTTGAAAAAAAAGATCTAAAATATACAAAAATAAATTATCGACTGACATCTGTGAAAAGTAACAATTATACAGCTTATTTTAATATATCGAATCTTATCGAAACCAGAAAAATAGATTCTTCCAGTTATATAACTAGCTGTAAAAATTTGGTGTATTACATAAATAGATATATTAATCACCCTCAACGGCTTTACGATAATTTTTTTATAACGGCGGCAAATGCTGAGGTGGTTGGCTTTGTTGTTTTTAAGTCATATGCGAATGATCAGGGTATTTTAACTGGGCATTTAGTGGATTTTATTCTTGCGAAAGAGCTTAATTACAGTATTCCACTTTTACTTCTAGAAAACTATTTTCATGAAAAAGCAGATAAATTGTCAGTGTGGAAACACTCTGCTAGTTTTGTGGAAACGCTGTTGTCGCTTGGCTATAAAGAAGACGGCTTTGAAACATTTTTGGGAATAAAAGTGTTTAACGGTAATCAGATACTTGAGAATTGTTTGGCAGATTTTGATAATTGGGATGTTACAATGGGTGATTCTGATGTCTTCTAGATTGGTGGTAATATTTTTATTAAGGAAGTATAATGAACAAAATTGAGCTAACTGTGGGAAGTTTTGTAAAAAAATTAGCAGGAAGAGAAGTCGGATCAAACGAAGAATTGCTGGAAAGCGGGATTCTAGATTCTTTTAGTTTTGTCGAACTTGTCGAATTGGCGGAAAATGAGTTAAATATAAATATAGATTTTAGTGATATAGAGAGAGAAAAGTTTAAAACAATCAGCGATATCACAAATACGCTAAAAAAAATGCAGTAATAATTATATGGAAAAATTTATATCTGAATTAGTTATCAGAAATGAAACTGTCTTGGTTGCGTATAGTGGGGGAAAGGATAGTACATTTGTGCTTAAGTACTTATCTGAACGTGGCGTGAATTTAATAGCATACCTGATTGATAACTCCTTTCTTTCTAGATTAACAATAGAAAATGCATTAAATATATCCAAATCCTTGAATATAAGGCTTATAATAGATGTTCCACCAATAAAGAATATTAGAGATAACTTTAAAAAAGCGATAGATGGTTATTTTTTTACAGATGCCCAAGTATCTAGAGCCTCCGATATCTGCAATGTATGTATGTTTTATATAAATCGATCAATCATAGATTTTGCACTAAATAATAATATAAAATATATTTCTGGTGGGTATTTACCAGGGCAGATACCAAGCGCATCGTATCTTTCCAAGATACCACTTCAAATGTATTTTGATATGTCTGAAAAAATAAACAGGGATTTTTGTTTTCACAACATATCAAATCGCGATATGTACAAAGGCTTTATTTACTCCTTTAACCCTATGGTAAATTTAGTAAAAAAAGAAGAAGATATTTTGGCCGAAATAAAAACAATAGGATGGAAAAAACCAAAAGATTCAGGATTAAACTCTAGTAATTGTATTATCAACGATTATGCCATTAAGAAGCATATTGAAAAGTACGGCATTAACCCATATGAAATTGAAATAATTGAGCAAATTAAAAATGGCATGATAACAAAAGAAGAGGCCGACAAAAGACTCAATTACGATTATTCACAAGTTGCGGAACTTCTTTGAATAGAATAGTGGTTTTTCAAGGCATTTTTCATCCTATTGTGCCATATTCGAAGTTCATAGTTGCTGCGAAAAATAATATCTCATTTATAGATAATTCGACATTAAAAAAATATGAAAATAAAGATTCTCTGACTTTTTATGATGAGGCACAAATAGTGCATGCTTTAAATTTGTCAAAGTTTGATTTTTTGAATGAATCTTATGAGTATTTTAGTGGATTTAGTCTTGGTATATACTCGGCTCTAGTCGCATCTAAAAAAATTGAAAGAAGTATATCATTTGATATAATTAGAAGAAGAGCATTGATTCTACAATCCGCAGTTGACTATGAGTGGGATATTTATTTGGTAGTCGGTGTTGCCGTACCCATTCTTGATGAATTTGTCAGAGTTAACGATAATAAGGCGTACATATCAACGATTAGCTCCAATAAGCATACAACATTGGCGATAAAAAAACAGTATTCCGAAGAAATGATATTTAAACTGAAAGAGCTAAAGGCAATAGCCATAGAAAAATACTTAGAAAATAGTGCATGGCATACGAAAGTTATACATAAAAAAAAAGAAGAACTGGCGGACTTGTATCGAGATCTTGGTGATAAGTCTACCAATAGAATAGTTTTTTCTCAAGCAGATAAACATACCTCTCTTTCCATGGCCCTGGAAGGTGATTGCTACACGACGGTGGATTTTAGAAATGTAATTAAATTTTGCATCGAGCGGGTCTTGTCTATTACGATTGTGGATGAGACAGAGAATTTAGAAAAAATATTCTTTACCAATACGAGAGAGAAAAACTACAAGGTGATCAGATGTGCTCAATAGTTGGTATTATAGCAAAAAAGCCAGACAGCGTATCGCTTAGAGAAAAACTTCACAAAATGCTGCATTCTCTCGTACACAGAGGACCGGATGAAAATAATATTTATTTATCTAAAAAAGTTTTTTTAGGAAATAATAGACTAAGTATAAATCATCCTGATGCAAACAATACGCAGCCATCCATATTTAAAGACATTATTGTTGTTTTTAATGGAGAGATATATAATTACCAAGAGCTAAAGGATGAGCTAATTAGTGTGCATGGAGTCGAATTTTCCACTCATTGTGATACAGAGGTGCTACCAAAACTTTATTTTTTTTATGGAAAAGATTTTATAAAAAAAGTTAATGGTCAATTTGCGATAGCTTTATATGATAAGCAAACTAGCAAAATATTATTATATAGAGATAGACTTGGCAAAAAGCCATTGTATTACAAGAAGGAAATTAATAATATATATTTTGCTTCAGAGACTATAGGTATAAATGCAATATCCCCCTCAAGTATTAACTTTGAAGAGATAAACAATATTGTAAGTTATTGGAGTCCAGTAAGCTCTATATATAATGACATAAAATCAGTTGTCGAAGGTACATATATTGAGATAGACATTGATACGCATGAGATTAATGTATGTGAATATTGGAAACTGGATGAAGTATTAAATCAGCAAAAGAATTACGAATTGGACAGGTGTGCTTCCGAGCAGATTATATTAGATGGGCTGAAAACATCAATAAGATTGAGATTAAATACAGATGTCGGTTTTGGTGTATATTTGAGTGGAGGGCTAGATTCCGGAATTATTACTCATGAATTAAGCGAGATGGGAAAAAAATTTAAAACATACTCTATTGGCTTTAAAGATTCAGCGGAACATAATGAGATGATATTTCAAAAAAAACTTGCTGAATTTTATGGCGTAGAAAATATCAGATTGGATATTTCTAACGATGATATATATAATAATTTTGAACAGTATATTATAAAAACCGAAAGTGTACTTTTTAGGGCGGCACCTATACCAATGTTTCTTCTTGCTAAAACAGCAAGCTCTTCAGGAGAAAAAGTCATATTTTCTGGAGAGGGTTCCGATGAACTTTTTTTTGGTTACGATATATTTAGGGAAGTAAAATATTCTAGTTTACTGAGAGGCAAAAGTAAAGCTCTGCAGGCAGAATTCATAAAAAAGATTTACCCATACATGCTAAGTGAAAAACATCTAAAATATTTGCAAATGATGCTTCTGTCCACGAAGTCTGATAACCTCTTTAGCTCACATTTTTTGAGGGAAAAGGCAATAGTAAATTTTAACAAATTCTATAAAGACAGACAGGATAGGCTAACTATAAAAACTCATTTGGAGCAGCATTTGAGAAATATATCTTCCAGCCTCGTAAGAGCACAGCTTATAGAATATAAAACATTATTATTAAACTATTTGCTATCAATACAGGGTGATTTACCTAGCATGCACGGCTCTATAGAGGTTAGGGCCCCATTTTTAGATTACAGGCTCATAGAGATGGCATCAGCAATACCGATAAATAATATTTTTCCTACTTTTAAAGAAAAAAATATATTGAAGAATATTTATAAACACAAATTACCATCTTACATTTTAGATAGACCTAAGCAGCCATATAGGGCACCAGATAGTGCAATATTTTATCAAAAAAATGAAATAATCGAAAAGGTGGATTCTTTTTCCGAATTTGGAGAGTTTTCTAGGGGAATGGTTACTGAATTGGCGCATAAAGTTGTTAAGCAAAGGGATATTACATATCAAGATTCACTTTATTTTATGGTGCTTTTTTCTACTTTATTAATTTTGAATAAAAAATATGAAAGCAATCCCTCGCACTTGATATTTAATACGATTGTAGATGAATCGTAGTAAAGTTTGACAATTTTTATTCTTTTGTGTGATAATTTTATATGGCGACACACATGTCATTTCAAAGGCTATTTTACATACAATAGATATGGCAAAGTTTAATTTTCTAGTTGTAAATATGACAAATAAATATAAAAGGTAATTTAGGGTGAGCATATTCAACGAATATTCATGTGACAATTGCGGTAGCAATGAGATGATTGAAATACCCAATATTGGGTTATATACTGATGGAAATCCGATTCATGTATGCAAAAAATGCGCTCTAGTAATGTCTAGATATAGAAGAAGCGCTGAAGAACTAGCCAAGTTATGGGATGACGAATATGTTTAGTTGGAAAGTGGCGAAAGCAAACAAGTCGGGTATGACCCGAAAAGTCCAATTTTTGAGAGTAGATATTGTTTCGCTACAAGATTTATACAGAATTTTTTAAACGGTGAATTAAAAGATAAAAAATTTTTTGATGTTGGCATTGGAGAGGGGCAACTTTTGGAAAAACTCGCATCATTTGGTGCTGTGCCATACGGAGTTGATTCTTCTAGGAGAAATAGTGAACTTCTTAAGCAAAAGGAGATACCGCATTATTTTGGGACGATAGAAAGCTATGATGCGGACGCCAGCGTAAAAAAGCCATATTATGACTTTGCAACAATACTTTTTGTATTGCAAAACTCACAAAGTGCTACTGAAATGCTTAGAGCAACCTATAACTTATTGAGAGAAGATGGCTATTTATTTATACAAATGGGGAGCAGAATTATGGTTCCATTTAAAAAACCGATGGGTACTTATTTTGCAAAGGGATCTCAAGATTTACAGCCATACCACTTCAGTATTGCCACACTTCACAATATGTTGGCCAAATGTGGTTTTAAGATTGTTCATACAAATAACTACTGGGATGATGATTTAATGTTTATAATAGCCCAAAAACAACCGGAAAATCAAATGGTGAAACCAATATTGGAAGATTACATGGCTGTTTTGGAATGGTTTGAACGATGGCATGCCGAAACTCTTAAAATGAATGAATATATTAAGTTTCCACAAACGATAAAATATTCTTTTTATGAGAAGCATTCATTTTACGACAGTATTAAAATATAAAGAGGTAATATGCAATATTGTAAGAAATGTCTAACACCTAATACGAGGCCAAGGGTGGCATTTGATAATAATGGTGTTTGCAATGCTTGTAACTACGCCGAACATATGAAAAATAGAATTATAGACTGGCAGGCTAGAGAAAATGAGTTAAAAAAACTAATAAATGAACATAGAAGGAACGATGGTTATTGGGATTGTATTATTCCATGGAGCGGGGGCAAAGATAGCACAGCAAATGCCATAAAGCTAAAAACAGAGTATGGTATGAATCCACTTTTAGTGACTTTTAATCCATTGATGCCCACAGAGGTTGGAGAACACAATAGGCATATTTTGCTTGAATATGGTTTTGATAGTATTTATATTAATACAAATGCAAAGGTTTCAAGGCATCTTGCAAGGAGATTTTTTATAGAAAGGGGTAATCCCAAGGTTCACTGGGATGCTGGCGTAAATTCTCCGCTTATTAGAATAGCTGCAAACTATAAAATACCTCTTGTATTTTACTCTGAACATGGCGAGACAGAGTATGGTGGCAATAAACTGCATGATAAATCAGATATGATTAGAGATTTCGCTGAAGTGATAGAAAATGGTATAGGGGATGATCCTAGAAATTGGGTTGATGATGTGGTTAGCGAGAAAGATTTGAATCACTATATTTATCCTGATTTGGAGGATGTACAGAAAGCCGGCGTTAAAGCTGTATATATGAGTTATTTTTTCAAGTGGGATCAATGGTCTAACTATGAGTATGTAAAAAAACATATAGACTTCAAGGAGAGCCCTTGTGGAAGATCGGAAGGTACATTCACAAGGCATGATAGCCTTGATGATAAAATCGACGATTTGTATTACTATATGCAGTATGTAAAGTTTGGTTTCGGCAGGGCTATTAGGGATGCCAGCAGAATGATACAAAATGGGCATTTGGATAGAGAGGAAGGGTTGGAACTTTGCAGAAAATATGACGGCGAGTTTCCTAGGCGACACCTGAAGGAAGTACTAGAGTATCTAAGTTTGACTGAGGCAGAATTTGATGCTATTGTCGATAGGCACAGAAATAAAGAGCTTTGGCATTTAGATAATGGTCGATGGAAACTTAGAAATCTGCTTTAAACACAAATGCAAAAACAAATAGCAGTTATAGATTATGGAATCGGAAATGTCGCATCGGTTATTGGCGCTATTGAAAAAATAGGACATAGTGCAATTTTGACAAGAAACAAAGATGAGATTTTTGCTTCAAGTGGCGCCGTTCTCCCTGGCGTTGGAGCGTTCGGTAACGGCATGAAAAATTTACGAGAATTTGGGCTTACCGATACAATTCAAGAATATGCCAATAAGCTCAAAAAACCGTTTCTTGGAATATGCCTCGGTATGCAGCTTTTGGCTTCAAAGAGCTATGAATTCGGAGAGCATGACGGTCTCGGGCTTATTGGCGGAAGCGTGGAGCCTTTTGGTGATTTCGGAGGCAAGATGCGCAAAATACATATGGGCTGGAATGAGTTGAGCGTGGATGAGCGTGATCCAGTTTTTCAAAATCTTCAAAAGCCAATAGTATATTTCGTCCACAGTTACCATTTTGTACCATCAAACAAGGATAATGTAATAGCAAGTGCTTCGTATGGGATAGATTTTGTTGCAGGCATAAGAAAGGACAATATAGTTGGGCTACAGTTTCATCCAGAGAAAAGCCAAAGAGATGGATTGAAAATCTTAGAAAACTTTATTGGAATGTGCTGAGGTGTTAAAAAAAAGAGTTGTAATTGCCCTTCTTTTTAACAAAGGGGTTCTGTATAGAACTAGAAATTTCGTTCCAAACAATATATATACGCATAACTTCATAGATACATGGTCGGTAGACGAAATTGTGATGCTTGATATTTCTAGAGAAGATGAGAATAAGCAAGAGTTTGAAGATTTCTTGACCGTAGTCCGCAAAATATCTAAAAATTGTTTCGTTCCCCTTAGTGTTGGTGGTAGGGTGGCAAACATAGAAGATGCGGAAAAATATCTGAAAAACGGTGCCGATAAGATAGTTATTAATTCTAATGCTTTTGTAAGTCCAGGTCTTATAACTGAAATTGCCCAAAAATATGGTTCTCAATGTGTCGTTGTTTCGATAGATGTTAAGAAGCTTGATAATAAATATGTTGTTTTTATTAATGATGGAAAAACAAATACAGGGGTTAATCTTTTAGAGTGGGCACAGAAGGCTGAACAGTATGGCGCAGGCGAAATATTTTTAAATTCTATAGATAAAGACGGTATGCTAGACGGATATAATCTTGAGATGATAAAAATATCGTCTTGTAAAATTAATATACCATTAGTCGTATGCGGCGGTGCTGGGAGTTGGCAACATTTTGTCGATGCTTTTAATTGCGGGGCAGATGCTGCATGCACGACCAATATATTTCATTTTACGGAATCAAGCATTAAAAGTGCAAAACAGTATTTGAAGAATAAAAAAGTAGAGGTGAGAGAATGAGCGACCGCACATGGAGGTATTAACTATGAAAACAACTCCCTTTATAGACTATCTGCAACATCCAGCATTTGCTGAATTTGTTAAAAATTATAGTTATGATGACAGTATTATTGATAANNACCTCCTAATCCAATAAAGTCTACACTGCCAAAAAATTCTGTTTTTCCATTGTTTTTTATATCAGAATTAATGATCAAAGATATAATTTTAGAGGTATCTAATTTAGTACTAGATATTGATTTAAGATTGGAAGATGTAAAAGCATATTCGAACACAGATATAGAAATATATTTTGACAATGAAGTGCTTCCTTTGATAGATAAATTAACTACATATATAAATCAACATTGCAAGTCTATCTTAACATTAGAGTTTTTCTTAAATGCAATTTCTTGGGTGAAAAGCGAATTGATTGATGAACTCAATAGAAAAAAGAATAGATTGAGCTATTTGTCAAAAGAGTGTAATAAAGATGTGCAAAAAGAGTTTTTTGTTCATGGTATGTATATTTTTTCACTAGATCAAGATGATGGTGTAAAGCTGAGATCTTTGGCCCGTAAATATATTGATAAATTAATCGCAAACAAAGATATCAACAAACGAAATGTTGAAACTGTTGATTTAGCTGACGATTTTGGTATTGCTCTTAATTTTATGGTTGATAGATCTGGTATGCTGGATATTTTATCTAACTATATGAAGTCTGATATTGTACTTTGTTGTGCAGCTGTTGAATATTCATTTGCTGGTCAAAATTGGAGTAAGGGTTGCTATAATGACATAGGTTTAAGCGAGCCTGTTTTGGAATATTTACACCTTGATGAGGCCGCATATGCGCCAAAATGCCTCTATTATTTATCGGAAGTAAATGAGTTAAATAAAGGTGCAACTAGGTATGTTAAGGGTAGCAACAACTGGTCGAGATCTGAATTTGTAACACTTTTTCATAAGGCAACAGATAGAATAGGGGCTGATAGATATTGCAATGTCTCAGACAACTATTATAGACCGATGTTCAAACATTCCGAGTTAAGACAAGTTTTATCATTTTTGCCAAGAAGGCTAATTGGCTCAAGCCATCTTGGTGATGATATTGTAAACGGCAGCGAAATGTCCAAGGATATTCTTAGTGAAGAGGTTGTCTTTTTGGGCAATGGCAATGAGGCTATATTTTTTGATGGAGGGAGAGGGTATCACAGGGGATCTATTGTGCAAACAGGCAAGCGTTTTGCCGTTCAAATGATTTTTATTGCAAAAGAAGATCCCAAATATAATGTCATAAGTGGTGATTACTATTCTCTTTTTGAATGTTTGAAAACTATTGAGAATCGTCTTGACGACTTGGAGGATTTGCCACTATTTATATACTGCAACGGCAGGGTCGGCAAGCTTNNCAGCTTGTGGAAGAATATCGACTTTATAAAAATAAAGAGTTCGTTGGATTTATAGATGATAATAAAATTGCTGATAGCTGCTTTACTTTTGCCGAGTTTTTAAATAAATACAAAGATACTGAAAAAATTATTTGCATAGCCTCGCATAGCGAAGAGATTGTGGATACTATCAATAAAAAGCTTACCAATTGCAATAATACACAAATAGTTCACGCATTTTAATATAAAGGCATACGGTATGAATATTAATTTTATAGCATTAGAAGAGATTACAAGACAGCGGAATATTGTAATCTATGGCTATGGCGAATACGGTAAAGCTCTAGAAAAATATCTTTCTGACAATCGTGTAAGTATTTTGTCAATAGTTGATGACTCGTTGGCAAATACGGAATCATTGAAAAATATTAAAATTTTAACACTAGATCAAATGTTATCTAATTTTAATGATTGTAGCGTTGTTTTGTCTATATTAAATAGTGGCACTGTTTTAAAAGTTATTAAAAAAATTTCAAATAGCCTACAAGAGCTATATATGATTGAAAATTTAGAATCATTGCCATTATTGCCAAAATTAACCAGTCTCGAACAAGAAGATTATCAGTTAATTCCAAAGCTTATGTTAAAAAATACGAGGCTAAATGCTCTTGATATTGGTGCGGCGATTGGCGTTCAAAATCATTGGATTGAACTACTTGGCTTTGCAAACATATACGCCATAGAACCATGCAATGAATCAGCTCAAAAATTACGAGATTTATACGATGGATATAGTTATAGCGTAATTGAAGATGCTGTTGCCGATACAGATGGAACTAGAATTTTCTATATTACAAATGTTCCGACTGGCTCATCGCTATTAAGACCGAATCTTGATTATATATATGCCGAACAAGATTATTTTCTTCCCTGGAAAGAGGTACAAGTTAATGTCAAAAGCTTACAAAACATTTTAAATCAAAATAATATTGGCTATGTAGATATAATCAAAATAGATACACAGGGAACAGAGCTGGACATTTTGCAAGGACTCGATAGCGCAATGCTTGAGGGTGTATTGTGTGTTGAATTTGAAGCTGGTTTGCCAGGTGCATATATTGCGCAAAAAGACTTTTTAGAAACGCATAAATTCATGTTAGGTTGCAATTTTGATCTTTTTGATCTTAGACCTGCTAAAGCTAGATTGCAGCCACAATATTTTGAAAGTAGATATAAAAAAAATCATACAGCGTCTTCTAAAGTACATGAGGTTGATGTTCTATATTTTAAGAAGTTACAAAATGTATTATTGCTAAATAATGTCGATATTTTGAAAAAACTTTTAGTTTTATATTGTGTTTATAGCTATTTTGACGAAGCATTGTATGCTTTAGAGCAGGCTCTTTCTTGTGGTATTATTGATATTAAAGAAAAGCAAGATCTGTGTATACAGATTTCAAAATGGCATGATTATAAAAGCCATTTTTGGTATCACTGGTTCAATTATTAAGGTAAAGCTTTATGAAAATATTAATTTTTTCGCCATTTTCTGCGGTTTGGGCACACGCTTTTCCTGAGGCGCTTCTTGGGATGAGTCTAGCTCAATCTAATCATGAAATATTTAGAATCGGTTGCAATGAATCCTATAGAGATTTGTGCATTAGTATGCGAGCCAATGGTTTAACTGTAGAATCGTCATCGTTGGACAAGCAACGCATTTGTAATATTTGCAAAGAAAATAATATATTAATAAATGAAAAGTTTAATTTCAAAAATAAATATTTATCTGATTTTATCGGCAGTAATGCGTTGGAAAAAATAGATAAAATATTATATGAAGTAAACCCAGACAACTATTTTGACTATTCTTTTATGAATTTACCCATTGGTAGATTATCTCTATATGAGACGATGTTGCAGTATAAAAAAAATAGCTTTAGTTTTGAGGAAAATAGTGTAGAGTGGGCGACCTATAAAGTATGGCTTAAAAATGCTCTTATAACAGCTTTCGCTGCTAATGCTATTTTTGATGAAATACAACCGGATGCAGTGATTATATACAATAATTTTTATTCTACGAATAATGTAATACATAGAATTGCGATAGGGCGTAGCATCAAATCTTATAGTACACATGCATGGGACAACTATGGATCTCTGTACTCTGGATTATTACTGGTTCAAGGCAATAATTATGACTATGCATTTGGGTTTTTAAAAAATTGGGAGCGCTTTAAAAATTGCAATTTTTCATTTTGGATGATTAAAAAAACTATACCACATATAATTTCTCTTATAGCTGCAACAAATAATTTTATATACTCTAGTGGAAAAAGTCACAAAGAGATAAATATAAGAGAAAGATTCAACATAAGAAAGTCCAAAAAGATTGCTGTTGCTCTTATGAGCTCTTATGATGAGATCTTTTCTACCTATGCAATAGGTGCCTTAGAAACTATTGACAATGTAATTTTTGAAGACCAGATCGAGTGGGTTAAAAATATAATTGAATTTGTAAAAAATAGAGAAGACCTTTTTTTAATAATAAGGATACATCCAAGGGAGTTTCCAAATCGCAGGGATAATCAAAAATCATCAAATGCACATATTTATGGAAAGATGTTCTCATCCCTACCTGACAATGTGTGTATTAATTGGCCAAGCGATAATATCTCTATTTATGATTTAGCAGAATATGCAGATGTGGTATTGAATGGTTTTTCTAGTGCAGGCTTAGAAATGGCAACACTTGGCATTCCTGTTGTGTCATATGCGAACGAGTGGAATAGCTATCCTATTGATTTGGATTACAAATCACAAACAAAAGAAGAATATTTTGTCGCAATTCAAAAAGCGCTTTGTGATGGATGGTCATATAAAAGGGCTGAGTGTGCTGTTAAGTGGAGGGCTTTCAAATTAAACTTAAATAGTATTGACATTTCAGATGCTTTTAATATGCAAGTGGGGGATGGAATACATAAGTTTGAAGATTTAAATAACATACCGCCAATGTTAATAGAAAAAAATCATATAAATAAATTTATAGAATCAAATAGTGTTCAATATGCAGATATATTTAGCGATGATTACTTGGATGATATTTCAAAAAGAAGTGCAGATGATGGGTTTAGTGCAGTATGGGATGCTATAATATTTGCTTTGTATGGTAATAATTACGATGGTAAAAGATTTTATGAACTTTTCAAAGATCGTGTTTATAAAAAAGCAGGCAACGATAAATGGTAAGAGTTTTTTGTTTCAGTAAAGACTCAAAACTCGTGAGAAATTATCAAAAGGCGCTAAATGGACTCTAGTAGATATGGTTTGCTATCGTACTCCCAAGAAGGTGAAGATATTCTTTTAAAGCGTATATTTGAATATAGAGATATTGGCAGTGGCGGTTTTTATGTAGATGTTGGAGCGCATCACCCATATAGGTTTTCAAATACATATTTTTTTTACAAATTAGGATGGTGTGGCATAAATATAGATGCTACGCCAAATAGCATGGATGCATTCAATGCGACAAGACCAAACGATATTAATTTGGAATATGCAGTCTCCGATAAAGAAGAAAAATTAATATATTATATTTTTAATGAGCCTGCACTAAATAGTTTCGACAAAAAACTATCTTTAGAAAGAGCCAAGATTTCCAATTATCAAATTATTGCAGAAAAAGAGATTAATACAAGAAGACTAGACAGTATTCTTGAGCAGCGCTTGGATAAAAATAAGGAAATAGATTTTATGTCTATTGATGTAGAGGGTTTTGATTTTAATGTTTTAAAATCAAATAACTGGGATAAGTATAGGCCAAAAGTTGTGTTAGTGGAAATATTAAAAACAGATTTGGATGATATATTGCAAAACGAGACTTATAGATTTTTAAAAACAAAAGGATATCGATGTTTTGCGAAAACATTTGGAACCTTTTTGTTTCTTAGAGATGATTTTTTTCAAATAAGGTTTCCTTAAATATAGACTATTTGCCGGGAATGGTAAGAAGGACTCCGGATAATGATGATAGGGTTAAAAAACCGTATAGACCGATGTCTATTGTGGTTGACATGTATAAAAAGGAACAATAATGAATTCAACAAACAATAGTCATTACAATAAAGAGTATTTTGACTGGCAGCGACCGCTCGGTGAGTTTGGCGGCTGGGCAAATCTAACAAAATTTGAAGAGTATATATCGCCCGATGATTTCGTATTGGATTTTGGGTGCGGCGGAGGATTTCTCTTAAAAAATATAGAGTGCAAAAAGAGAGTAGGAGTTGAAATCAATCCGGAGGCCGCAAAAATTGCACTGGAAAACGGTGCCGAAGTGTATTCTGCCGTTGATGCTGTACCAGATAACTATGTAGACAAGATTATTTCAAATAATGCGTTGGAGCATACGCTGCATCCGTTGTCGGAGTTAAAAAAACTTTACAAGAAATTAAAAACCGGCGGTATGTTTATATTTGTCGTGCCGTGCGAATCGATTACCTACGAGTATGTGCCAAACGATATTAATCACCACCTCTATAGCTGGAGTCCGATGTGTATAGGAAATTTATTTACGGAGGCCGGCTTTGAGGTGCTCGAATCCAAGCCGTATATTCATAAGTGGCCGGTAAACTATTTGGAAGTAGCAAAGAGTGGCAGAGAGGCTTTTGAGCAGGCATGCCGAGAATACGGGCAGGTAGAAACTTCTTGGTTTCAGGTCAGATGTATCGGGAGAAAAGCATAGATGAATTTAGCTCCAATTATTTTATTTGTCTATAATCGTCCATGGCATACAAGGCAAACAGTCGAAGCGCTTCAGAAAAATAAATTAGCGGACAATAGTGAACTCTTTATTTATTGCGATGGTTCAAAAGGTGAACAAGATTTACAAAAAGTATTAGAGGTGAGGGATTATCTAGCAACAGTTGACGGTTTCAAAAATATAACTATAGTTGAAAAAGAAAAAAACTACGGTTTGGCTGATAGTATTATTAGTGGAGTCACGGAGATAGTCAATAGATATGGCAAGATCATAGTTTTGGAAGATGATTTAGTTGTAAGTCAATACTTTTTAAAATATATGAATGAATCTTTGGATTACTATCAAAATGAAGAAAGAGTGATGCATATCTCCGCTTGGAGTTATCCAGCTTTTGAGGAAAATAGCAATACAACTTTCTTGTGGAGGGTGATGAATTGTTGGGGGTGGGGGACATGGAGTGATTCTTGGTGGCACTTTGAAAAAAATCCACAAAAGTTAATTTCAACATTTGACGAAAGTGATATTGCTAGATTTGACTTAGATTCCACAATGGACTTCTGGAAGCAGGTAGTTGCTAATAATTTTGGTTCAATAAATAGTTGGGCAGTTTTCTGGTATTCCACGATATTTTCTATGAATGGATTGTGTCTAAATCCAACTAGTCCACTTTTGCAAAATATTGGACATGGCTTGGATGCAACCCATGCAAAAAGTGCCCCTATTTTTTGTGACCACAATGTAAATAAAGAGTCGAATTTTGTTTTTCAAGAATGTATTAAAGAAAATGCGGATGTTGTCAAGAAAATTAAAGACTATTGGCTGGCAACATATTTAAAAGACACTAGGCAACTTCCACTGGATTACTATAGCTACTCTCTTGCAAAATCCACCCCTAGATTTACCGAGATGGAGCTAAAACTTTTTGGAAAAAAGATTTTGGTTCCGGATAGTGCTTCATTACTTTTTTTGGTTAAAGAGCTATTTGAATTTGAGATTTACAAATTTAAAGCCGATACAAAACAGCCTCATATCATAGATTGTGGAGCAAATATTGGACTCAGTATTATCTATTTCAAACGACTCTATCCAAATGCCAAAATAATCGCTTTTGAGCCGGATCCAAAGATTTTTAACTATCTCGAGCGCAATGTTGCCTCTTTTGGCTTTGAAGGTGTAGAGCTTGTCAATAAGGCTCTTTGGGATAGTGAAACAGAACTTGAGTTTTATTCTGAAGGGGCGGATGGTGGCAGGATAAAAGAGGATGGAGATAAAGAAAAAATAGTCAAAATACAAACAGAAAAACTAAGTAAATATCTACATCAAAAAGTGGACTTTTTAAAGCTTGACATTGAGGGCGCAGAATATGAGGTGTTGAATGAATGTAAAGATTTGCTTAAAAATGTAGAAAATATTTTTGTCGAGTATCACTCTTTTGTGGGTAAACGGCAAAATCTTTGGGAGATATTAAAAATCTTGGAAGAGAGCGGGTTTCGTTATTATATAGAACACACCGGCGTCAAGTCTGCGCATCCATTTGAAAATATCTCTAATTATGTAGGCTTTGATAATCAGCTCAATATTTTTGGGTATAGACAATAGAAGCCTCTTTAAGATTAGATAGTTTTGGTTAACATTGACATTGGTATTGTAAAAATTTTAAATTTAGATAATGCAAAAGGATTTGAGTATGTTGCGAGAAGTTATTAGACCTACGGACGAGTTTTATAATATACGCATACCAAAAGAGTATATCAACAAAGATATTGAGATATTATTATTGCCATCATTTGCACATGAAAAAAGCAAAAAAGCATCAGCATCAAAGATATTTGAACCAAAAGAGTTTTATGGTGCATCATCTATATGTAAAAAAGATTTGGATGAATATTTGTCAAGTATTAAAAATGAGTGGGAATAAAACTTGAAAAATAAGTATTTAATAGATACAAATATCATAATTTATTTTTTCAACGGCATTACGAATGATGATTCGTTGATGGATATACTCAGAGCTAGTTTTAATATCTCCATTATTACAAAAATAGAGTTTTTAAGTTGGCACAAGCTTCTAGAAGATGAAGAATTGAATAAAAAAGCAAAAGAATTTATTTCAAACGCTACCATCTATGAGTTAGACGAAGTTGTAGCAAACCAAACAGTGGAGAATAGGCAAAAATACAAGATAAAAACTCCTGATGCAATCATAGGCGCCACTGCCATAGTGCATGGATTTGAAATAGTGACAAATAATGCGGATGATTTTAAAAATCTTGGTTTAAAAATTACAACAATAAAACTAAAATGACCTTAGAAATATTTTTAATCATAAATATCATCGGTGAATACCTCCCATGAAAATGCTAAACCTAGGCTGTGGCAACAGGTGGCACGAAGAGTGGATAAATCTTGATTTTAATTCAAGCTGTGAGTTTGTCAAAAAGCATAATCTATATGAGCCTTTGCCTATTGAAGATGAGAGTGTCGATGTCGTATACTCCTCTCATGTTTTGGAGCATTTTCCAAAGTGCTTTGCGCCAAAGTTTTTGTCCGAGTGCTATCGTGTATTAAAAAAAGGCGGCGCCATCAGGGTTGTTGTTCCTGACTTGGAGCAGATAGCAACAAGCTATCTGAAATTTCTCAAATCAGCGAGAGACGGCGATAGAGATGCTGCCGAAAAGTAGTTGGACTATGATAGAACTATTTGACCAGGCGGTGCGCAACCATTCTGGTGGCGAGATGCTAGAGTATTGGAGGCAAAATCCAATGCCTCAAGAGGAGTTTGTGATCGAAAGACTAGGCTCAGAGGTAAAAAATGCGCTAAAGTCAATAAGGCAAAATCCACAAAGTTATTCAAAAAGAGATTGCCTAGAGAAGGATTTTGAGGCTATTGGCAGATTTAGGCTTGGCGGAGAAGTCCATCAGTGGATGTATGACAGTTTTTCCATAGGTAGACTACTCGAAGACACAGGATTTGTGCAAATCAAAAAATGCGGGGCTGATGAGTCTTGCATTGAAAATTTCAATAGCTATTTGTTGGATATTGAGGGTGACGGAAGTACCAGAAAGCCAGATTCTCTTTTTATGGAAGCAAGGAAAATATGAACATAGCAATTATAGCCATACACGATATAACCGGCGGCGCAGCGCGAGCAATGTATAGACTCCATCAAGGCTTTGGGGTAATAGACGAAAACTCGTACATAATCTCAAAAATAAAAAAGAGCGACGACCCAAAAGTGATTCATGCCAATCCTATATTTGAGCCTTCGAAAAATCCAGATATTGAAAAAGAAAAGTGGATACAGACAGAGTATATAGACAAAGGAAGAAGCGTTCTTTCTAATACCCTTTTTACATTTGCTTATCCTGGATATGACTTGAGCCAGATTGAGGCGATTCGAAAAGCCGATATTATTAATCTTCATTGGGTAGCCTGGTTTCAGTCGGCAGAGACAATAAGTAAGCTTTTGAGCCTTGGTAAGCCAGTTGTATGGACGCTCCATGACATGAGAGCTTTTACCGGTGGATGCCACTATAGTGCCGGATGTGATAAGTTTACTATCGACTGTTCAAACTGTCCGCAAATCCAAAACGACCATTTGAATATCGCATCAAAAGTTTTGGAATTGCAAAAAATATCTTACGGCAATGGCAAACTAACCGTTGTAACACCGAGTAGTTGGCTGGCAAATGAGGCAAAACGAAGTGCCATTTTTTGCGATAATAAGATAAAGACGATACCTAATGGATTAGACTTGGAAACCTTTAGTCCGATAGATAAAAAAAAGGCGAGAGAAAAATTAGGGCTCGATCCAAATAAGAAATATTTGCTTTTTGGCGCAGACGGTACCGGTTCTACCTACAAGGGCTTTGATTTACTCATTGAGGCTCTTAAAAAGATAAAAATATGTGATATAGTTTTATTGATGTTTGGTAACGAGCACGATGATGTTAAGAAGCTTGCCATACCATGTGTTAGCTATTCAAAAATCGATGATGATAATAAGTTGGCGATTATATACAGCGCTGCCGATATCTTTTTGCTTCCTTCAAGAGAGGACAATTTACCAAATGTAATGTTAGAGTCTATCGCCTGCGGCACTCCGGTAATAAGCTTTGAAAGTGGTGGAGCTGTCGATGTGATAAAGGATGGCTTCAGCGGACACTTGATACCACCATACAATACTGATATTTTTGCATCAAAGATAGAAGAGGCGCTAGAAGATGCTACCGTCCTTCATAAAATGTCCCAATTTTGCAGTGAGTTTGCAAAACAAAACTTTTCTCTCGAAAAACAGGCAAAAGCCTATAAAATGCTTTTTGCGGAGCTATGCGATGGAAGCGCTCCAAACTCGCACTATTGCTTTTATAATAATACGACCGCAAATGTCGATAGACTTGGAGTTTTAGATAGTGTCTTCAAATAATCATAGCCATATTCTTATTACCGGCGGAGCTGGATATATCGGTTCGCATACGGTGCGGTTTTTGCAAGAGGCGGGGCTATCAAATCTTATTGTGCTTGACAACTTAGAAAATGGGCATCTTGAGTCTATAGCCGATGATGCTGAACTTGTCGTTTGTGATTTGCGGGATAAAAACGCCATTATGCGTCTTTTTGAAGAGCGGAAGATTGAGTCTGTCGTACACTTTGCAGGATATGCATATGTTGGAGAGTCGATGGGCGATCCGGGAAAATATTTTGAGAATAATGTCTATGGTGGACTTAATTTACTTGAGGCGATGGTAAAAAACGGATGTAAAAAAATAGTTTTTTCATCTACTTGTTCAGTGTATGGGGACATAAACAGCATTGCAAAACTGGATGAAGCGATGGTGCCAAACCCTATAAATCCTTATGCAAAAAGCAAATTTATGTTTGAGGAGCTTCTTGGGTGGTATGAGAAAATATATGGATTATGTTATGCCTCTTTGGCCGCTGGTGCTGGATATGGTATCGGCGAAAGACATGAGCCAGAGACGCACTTGGTGCCACTAGTTCTAAGGGCGATTTTAGATGGAGGTGAGATAAAAATATTTGGCGACGACTATCCTACTGACGATGGGAGTTGCGTAAGAGACTATATTCATGTTTTAGATCTCGCTGACGCTCACTTAAAAGCGCTTGAGTATATTGTAAGACACAATAAAAGTATAACAGTCAATCTAGGCAGTGGGCGAGGGTATAGCGTTAAAGAGTTGATAAGTATTGCGCAAGAAATTGTTGGTAAAAAACTTAATCAAAAAATTGTCGAAAGACGAGATGGAGACGCCGCCTGCCTTGTAGCTAACAATGCCAAAGCTAAAACATTGCTAGATTGGGAGCCAAAATACAAAATTGAAGAGATTATTGCGAGTGCATATGAGTGGCACAAAAAAGGTATTAAGTGAAAATTTCTGTAATAACGGTATGCCTAAATAGTGAAAAAACTATAGAGAAGACATTTGCCTCAGTCCTTGCACAACGACATAGACCGCTAGAGTATGTTGTGATAGATGGAGTTTCTACGGATGGCACACTTGATATTTTGAGAGATTACGAGCCAAAATTTCAAGATGCTGGTGTTGATTTTTTATATATTTCAGAAAAAGATAGTGGAATATATGATGCCATGAACAAAGGCATAAAGAGAACTACTGGCGAGATTGTTGGAATTATAAACAGCGATGATTGGTATGAAGAGAGTTGTACTCAAATGGTAGCAAGTACTTTTGAAAAATATAGCCCGGATCTGGTCTATGGCACACTAAGACTACTGGATGATAAAAACGAGATTATGACGCTAAGATATAACTATGTTAACCTTCTAAAAAGAGAAATATTAAGTGAAGGGGCGCAGCATCCGACTGTTTTTGTAAAAAAAAGCATATATGAGCAGTTTGGCTATTTTTCGTTAGATTATAAAGTGGCAGCAGATTATGAATTTTTGGTACGATGCGCCAAAAATGGGTTGATTCTTAAAGCATTAGATGAGATTTTGGCCAATCATCAAATAGGCGGCATTAGCCATACTACACCCAGATTAGAGCGTTTAACGGAGATATTAAATATCCAGTTGACACATGGATTACTCTCAAAAGAGCAAGCTAAAAAGGATTTTGTGTATGCGCTTATTGAAGAAAAAATAAAATATATTGCCAGAAAAACCGCAAAATATTTTTACTGGCTTTTAAAAACTAATCGATTTTCAATAAGCTTGTTGGGGGGCAATGGGTGACAAATTTAGGAATTGTCTTTGGGTGGCAATCGAAACATTGCAGTTTATGGAGTGTTGCTACTTGGTGTAGTTGTACTACCGTAACCGATATTTTATCTATGATTTTTTGCGTGGAGCATACTAGATGAAAACAAAAATACTTATTTTAGGCGTCTCTGGAATGCTTGGACATAAGCTTTTTCTGCAACTATCTAAAAATAGTAAGTTTGATGTTTACGGCACCGTAAGAGGCTCAAATATAGACAGATGGTTTTTTGGGGAGGAGCTTAGTAAAAAAATTAGAATTAATGTGGATGGCGATAATTTTGATAGCATCATAAGAGCTATGGCATCTTTTGAGCCGAATATTGTTATAAATTGTATAGGATTAATCAAGCAAACGCCTTTGGCAAATGACCCCCTGAGCGCCATAACAGTAAATGCGCAACTTTCGCATAGAATATCGATGATTTGTAAAACTGCTAAGGCTAGATTGATACACTTTAGTACTGATTGTGTGTTTAGTGGAAAAAAAACTAATTACTCCGAAGATGACGAGACGGATGCGCAAGACCTCTACGGCAGGACAAAACTATTAGGAGAGGTTTGCTATCCACACTGCCTTACAATTAGAACATCAATAATCGGGCATGAAATAAAAGGCTATCTGAGCCTTATTGAGTGGTTCTTAAGACAAGAAGGCAAGACAAAGGGGTATAGCAAGGCAATATTTTCTGGACTTACTACGCTTGAGATGGCGCGAGTACTAGAGGAGTATATCATTCCAAATACGACACTGCATGGACTCTATCATTTGGCGGTAAATCCAATCTCAAAGTATGATTTACTTAAATTAGTCTCCAGGGCTTACAAAAAAGAGATTGAGATTGAGCTATTTGACAAATATTCAATAGATAGAAGCCTAAATTCACAAAAGTTTTACAAAGACACCGGATATACACCTCCGACATGGGATATATTGATAGAACAGATGCATAAAGATTATCTTGCCGGTAGCTATAAAACAGTATGCTAAGAGTAATGACGATTGTGGGCACTAGGCCGGAAATTATTAAGCTTAGCCGTGTAATATCCGAGCTTGACAGGCATGCCGAGCATATACTTGTGCATACGGGGCAGAACTACGACTATGAGCTAAATCAGATATTTTTTGATGAGATGGAGATAAGAAAGCCGGACTTCTTTCTTGAGGCTGCCGGCGATAATCCTGCAAAATCAATTGCAAATATTATTTCCAAATCAGATGAGCTTTTTGAAAAAATTTGTCCGGATGCACTCCTCATATACGGGGATACCAATAGCTGTCTTTGTGTAATTCCGGCAAAGAGACGAAAAATACCGGTATTCCACATGGAAGCCGGAAATAGATGCTTTGATCAAAGAGTGCCGGAAGAGATGAATAGAAAAATAGTAGACCATTTGAGCGATATTAACATGCCGTTAACTGAGCATGCCAGAAGATATTTGATTGCTGAGGGACTTAAGCCTGAAACTGTCATTAAAACCGGCTCTTGTATGAAGGAGGTCTTTGACTACTATGCCGCAAAGATAGACGGATCTGATATTTTAAATAGACTGGAGTTGGATAGTCGCAAATATTTTATTGCCAGCATTCATAGGGAAGAAAATCTTGATTTGGAGGAGAATTTTTCCAAACTTCCGTCAATATTAAATGCTATTGCCGACAAATACGGCATGCCTATTATATTTTCAACTCATCCGCGTACGATGAAGAAGCTTGCAGAGTTGAAAGATGGCTCACTTTCTTCGGCTATCAAAATATGCAAGCCTTTTGGTTTTTTTGACTATATCAAGTTGCAAAAAGAGGCGTTTTGTGTATTATCGGATAGTGGAACAATTGCGGAAGAGGCATCTTTGCTTAGCATCAATGCCGTCACTTTGCGTCTAGCGCATGAGAGACCGGAGGGGATGGACGATGGCGTACTGATAATGTCGCCCATAGATGAGAACTCTGTTTTGGATGCCGTAAAACTTGCCGTATCGGAGTCGTCGCATATCGGTATTCCGGCAGATTATAATGTGTCAAATGTTTCCAATAAAGTCGTAAAAATAATATATAGCTATACGGATTATGTTAATAGAACGGTCTGGAAAAAATAGAAAGGTAATTGGTAATGTCAAACTATAAAGAATATTTTTCAAAAGTGCATAGTACAAACGGTTGGCATGGCATCGATTCTCTGTCAGGAACAGGCTCTGATTTGGTGCAGACTGCCGTCATAAGAAGCGAATTGCCTCGTATTTTTAAGAGTTATAATATTGCGTCGATGCTAGACATTCCATGCGGCGATTTTTATTGGATGAGGCATGTCGACCTATCTAGTGTTAACTATCTTGGCGCCGACATAGTTGATGTAATTGTTGAAAAAAACAAGCAATACACCAAAGGCTTTATTGATTTTGCCGTTATTGATCTAATTAAGGATGAGTTACCGTGTGCGGATTTGGTATTTTGCAGGGATTGCCTGGTGCATCTTTCGTTTGCCGACGCTACAGCGGCTCTCAAAAATATAGTAAAAAGCGGATCAAAATATTTACTAACTACCTCATTTACAAATAGGGAGACAAACGAAGATATATCTACGACAGGGTATGCATGGCGAACTCTAAATTTGGAACTTGAGCCTTTTGGTCTTCCAAAACCGCTTTTTATTTTGAACGAGAACTGTACGGAAGGTGATGGTAACTATGCCGATAAATCATTATGCCTTTGGAGGATAGAAGAGTTAGGAAAAGTGTTGGATGCTTAGTTTGTTTGCTACAAAAAAATATCTTTTATACACACTGCCGTTTGCAAAATATATACCGGCGTTGTATCCAAAAAGATTGTCTATTTTTGCAACTACCAAGTGCAACTTGAGTTGTTTTTTTTGTAGGGACAAGGACTATAAGGGTGTAAATTTTGACTTTGAAAACTTGCCAAAACTAAAACGAGCCATAAAGTATGCAAAAATGGTTGACCTGACTGGATGGGGAGAGTTTTTGACATACAAAAATCACAAAGAGGTACTCAAATATGTTTGCGAGCAAAATCCAAAAAGAGTTATTATGCTTACCTCGAACGGCACTGTACTTACGGAAGATATAGGTCGTTTGCTAAGGGGAAGAATCAAAACATTTGTGATATCTATCAATGCGGCGACAAAAGAGACATACGAAAGAGATATGATAGGCGGCAACTTTGAAAAAACCATCGATGCGATTAAGTCATTTATGGCACAAATAGATAAAGAAGATGCAGGTGCGGTAGTGGCTAGTTTTGTGGCACATAAAAATAACTATCTTGAGATTCCGGAGTTTGTCAGATTGGCAAATGAACTTGGAATAAAGAGGGTATCAATAGGAAATTATCTAGTAAGAAAAGAAGAAGATATTCCCCTCTCTTTATTTTATATACAAAACGAATACAATGAAGCTGTATGGGAAGCTAGAAGGGTTGCTGAGAGCCTTAGTGTTGATATATCATATAGGCGGTTTGGTTCGGACAAAGAAAAAAATAAAGCGCCATTTGATTGTCAGGAGCCATTTGAGTCGTGCTATGTCGAGGCTGACGGCAGAGTTGGGGTATGCTGTTACGCAGGAAGCTACAGGCTTGGAAACGCATATAGCGAAGGCTTTGAAAATGTTTGGTTTTCAAAAGAGTATAACAAGTTGAGAAAATCTAGATATTTGGATGCTTGCAAGGTGTGTACCCCATTTATCCCTTTTGATGATAAAAGAGCTCATTTGGGCTCATACTACAAACAAGACGGAACGGTAGTTGGGACGAAATAAAACCGTCATACTTTTTGTGGCTATGGCGGAGAGTATACATACTGCTAGATGGCTAAAGCATGTAGACCGCTCGCTTTTCGATGTGCATATTTTTCCTAGTAAAGAGTTGGGATATGTCAATGAGGAGATTAAAGATGCGACGGTGTATCACTATTTCTCATGGAGTGGTTTTGGACATAATCAAACGGTAAAGACAAAAGCTATTTTTTTGCCGTTTAAACTACTGTTTTCCGTTTGCAGATATATTGTTCAAAGTAAATTTCCGGACTACAAGAATAGGCAACTATTCAGGCTAATTAACTCGCTAAAGCCGGATATTATCCACTCTATGGAATTTCAAGAAGCCTCTGCTTTGGTTCTTAACGCCAAAAAAAGGCATGGCGGCTCTTTTCCAAAATGGATAGCAACAAACTGGGGCAGCGATATTTATCTTTTTGGCAGACTTGATAAGCATAAGGCGCTTATCAATGAGATTTTGTCAAATTGTGATTATTNNGTGAGTGCGAAAGAGATGCGGAGTTGGCGCATCGATACGGATTTAATAAAGATATTTTGCCTATTTTTCCAAATTCAGGCGGTTTTGATATTGATTTTGTAGGCAGGTTAAAATGGTGGGCAAAAACATCTAGCAGAAAAAATATCATAGTAAAAGGTTATCAAAGCTGGTGCGGCAGGGCTTTGAATGTGCTTGAGGCTTTGAAAAAGATTGCTACTGAGCTGAAAAGTATGAATATCACGGTATATTTTTACTATGTGAACTATGATATGGAGATAGCTATTGAACTTTTCTCAAAAGAGTATGGCGTAAAAACAGAGATAATCCCTTTTGGCTCATCTCATAATAAGATGCTTGAATATTTTGCTTCGGCTAGAATTTATGTCGGACTTAGCATAAGCGACGCAATTAGCACTTCGTTTTTGGAGGCTATGGCGACGGGCGCTTTCCCGGTGCAATCGGATACTGCTTGCGCATGCGAATGGGCAAAAGATGGCGAAAGCGCATTTTTTGTAGCCCCAAACGATATAGAGCGTACCGCAGACCGTATTTTATTTGCTCTGCAAAACGACGATTTTGTTGACTTGGCAAGCGAAATCAATTTTTCGACGATAAGTAGCAGAGCCGACTCAAAGCAACTCGGCGCTCAAATAAATAAAATATATACAGCAATAGTAAATCAATCGGGTGTTTAGAATGAAAGTTTCAATCGTTATTTGTACAAGAAATAGAGCCGCGCTGCTTCCAACGGCTATTAAATCGGCGTTAAAACAAAGTTATGCAAATTATGACATTATAGTTGTCGATAACGGCTCTACCGACGAAACGAAATCTGTCGTAGAGAGGTTTTGTGTGGAAAATGAGAAGGTTCGATATGTCTACGAGCCAAATCCAGGGCTTCATAATGCTATGAAAAAAGCGTATTTTGAGATTTCAGATGCCGACTGGGTAACGGTATTGCATGATGATGATGAGTTTTTGGACGAGCATTTTATAGAAAAGTCAATTGCACTTTACAATCAAAACAATAACAATACGGTAGTTGCTATTTTCTCAAACCTATCATCTTATGTCGGTGTCGGGGATATTTCATATAGTTTTTACAATGACTTGACACAGGGCGAATATGACGGGTATACGCTTTTTTTTAACTCTAGAATAGGTACGGATGCGGGGGCTCTCATTAAAAGGAATGTGTTGCAAGGCTTGGAGCTGTTTGATAGTAATATTTCGAGCATAGACATAGAGATAATGTATAAGTTGCTTCTATGTGGTAATTTCTTGTATTTGGATACATATTCCTATAAACACAATGTGCATGAAAGCAATTTCAGCAAAATGGATATCAGTAACATATCAAATAGTATAAAAAGCGGTCTTGGTTTTGAAATAATCGCCGATTTTGCGGTTAGACACGGTAAACTTACCGCCGAAGTTGCTACAACATGGAAAATCAATAGAAGCGTGGATTGGTTGTCTAATATGACAGATAAGATAATTTTTGATTTTCAGGCTTTCATCGTAACTACATTTGAAGAGTTTGCAAATGGGCAAGAGATCTATATTTTTGGTAGCGGTATGGGTACCGATATTATGCTTGCGTATATCAAAAACAAGCGAAGTGACATTGTTGTAATCGGTATTTTGGATGATGTAAAAAACAAAACAATGAACGACATACCGTATATGCCGTATGAGCAAATACGAAAGGATATTCCGGTTGTGCTGGCATTAAGGAGCTATCTAAATGCTCATAAGGTCTCTATGAAGCTTACCGAATATACAAGCCATGAGAATATATATTGTATATTGGATTATGATGCAAGACAGTAAAAATCTCGTTATTCCACGCAGCTATAACTATATAGCTCTGTTTTTATCACTATCATGCAACCTTGCCTGCCCGTATTGCATAAACCTCAACGAAGAGGGCTCCACTCGTTCTAAGGTTTCAAGACGGCATCTAGGTGCGAAAGAGTGGATAGAGTTTTTGAATCGCCTCGAGATAGACAGGGACGATTTGCCTATAACGATTCAAGGCGGCGAGCCTACAATGCACAAAGAGTTTTATGAGATAGTAAACGGTGTTAGAGACGATGTGAAACTGGATTTACTTACTAATTTTATGTTCGATGTGGACGAGTTTATTGCTCGTGTTGACCCGAAGAAATTTACAAGAGACGCTAAATATGCGGCGATTAGGGTCAGCTATCACCCGGGGCAAAATGAGATAAGCGACCTTATCATCCGTCATCACAAGATGCGAGACGCAGGGTTTTATGTGGGGCTTTATGCCGTTATGACTCCGTGGAACGAAGCGCATATCAAAGAGGTGCAGGCGAAGTGCATAGCCGAGGGTATAGACTTTAGGGTCAAGGAGTATCTAGGCTTTGATGGCGATAAATGGCATGGCACATACAAATATCCCGAGGCAATAAGTCAAAAAGTCGAGAAGTATTGCGAGTGCAAGACTACCGAACTAATAGTAGGACCAAACGGAGGCGTGTATAGATGCCACTCTGACCTATATGAGAACAGAACTCCTGTATCATATGTGACTGATGAGGGGTTTGATATAGAGGATATATATAGACCGTGCTTTGTATTTGGTCATTGCAATCCGTGTGACATCAAGGTCAAGACCAATAGATTTCAGGAGTTTGGGCATACGAGCGTGGATATACGAAATATTAGAGAGTTGGCGGCAGATGAAAAACTTTAATTTTGACGGGCATAAGTTATTTTATAATTTTGAAACTGCCTACAATCTACTAACCGATAAACCTACAAATCCGGTATATATCGAGTACTCGCCTGTGGGCAACTGCAATCATAGATGTCTTTTTTGCGCATACGACTACATCGGATACCAGAGCAGAAGACTAGATAAAGATAAGACGATAGCCTCCATAAATGAGTTTGCGGCGTTGGGGGTCAAAGCTATGCTTTTTGCAGGAGAGGGCGAGCCTCTTGTTCATCCAAATATCGATGATTTTATTTTGGCGGCGCATGACTGCGGCGTTGATAGCGCTATATACACCAACGGTGCATTGTTTACGCCTAAAAGAGCCGAAAAAATACTAGATAAATTGACTTTTATTCGCATCTCATTCAATGGCGGCACACGAGAGGTTTATAATACCGTGCACCAGTCGGATGATTTTGATAAAGTTGTTGAAAATATCAAATTTGCCGTCAAATACAAAAAAGAAAATAATATAGAGACGGATATAGGGTTGCAGTTTGTGGTTATTCCTGAAAATATAGATTCCGTACTCGCTCTTGCAAAGCTAGGCGGCGAACTGGGCGTGGATTATCTAGCCATAAAACCGTTTGTGCAACACAACGACCAAAAAGGGTATCATTTTGAGCAAAACTACTCTTTAGAAGAGATAGGAAAAATACTTGATGAAGCTGAAAAATACTCTACCCCAGAGTATAAAGTAATAGCCAGAAAAGAGGCGTTTAGGAAGTATCATGAGCGCACTTATGATCATTGTTTGGCTCTGCCGCTATTTGGTGTGGTGCTTAGTGACGGCAATGTGTATGCGTGCGGGCCTTATCTCGGTGATGAGCGCTTTTGTTACGGCAGTATTTATGAAAGCGGCGTTAAGGAAATATATAAGGGCGAGAGGCGCAAGGAGATTTTGGAGTTTGCAAAACATAAACTTGACTGCAAAAAAGAGTGTATGCCAAACTGTAGACTAGACGCTATCAATAGAAGCTTGTGGGAGCTAAAAAATCCGACGGTTAAACATCTTAATTTTATATAGGGTCGTAATTTGGAAAAAATAGCGCTTAATATACGAAAAAATACGCTCAAGATAGCAAACAGCTCAAAAGGTCCGCATATCGGTACGGCGTTATCGTGTATTGATATGTTGACGGCTTTGTATTTTGATGTATTAAATATACCATCTTTTGAAGATGAGAATAGGGATATTTTTATTATGAGCAAGGGGCACGGGGCGATGGCGTTGTATGCTACTTTGTTTGAAAAAGGGTATCTTGGCGAAGATGAGTTTTTGAGCTACTACCTTAATGATGGGAGTTTGCCTGCGCATCTCGACAAAACAACATGCAAGGCGATAGAGGTCTCAAGCGGCTCTTTAGGGCACGGGCTTCCCATGGCGCTAGGGTTTGCACACTCAAAAAAACTAAAAGGGCTAGACTCAAAAGTATATGTGCTTATGGGTGACGGCGAGTGTCAAGAGGGCTCCGTTTGGGAGGCGGCAATGCTGGCTCCGAAGATGGGGCTTGATAACCTTGTCGTATTGATAGATAGAAACAACCTGCAAGGATACGGACGACCCAGCGAGCTTGTATCGTTCGACTCTTTGAGCGATAAATTTAAGGCGTTTAACTGGGATAGCGTCGATATTAACGGACATGATTATGTCGCTATAGCTGATAACTGCAAAACCAAAAGCGACAAACCAAAAGCAATAGTATGTGAAACCGTAAAAGGCAAAGGTGTCAGCTTTATGGAAGATGAGCTCAAATGGCACTACTTTATCGTAAGCGATGAAATTCATGCGAATGCGCTTACAGAGTTGGAGGAAGTATGAGAAACAATGCCGCAAATGTCGTATACGAGTATTGCAAACAAAACAAAAACGGCTTTTTGATAACAGGGGATGCCGGATTTGGCGTATGGGATGAGTTTCAAAAAGAGCTATCCTCTCAGTATATAAACCCTGGAATTAACGAACAGGCGACTATCGGAATGGCGGCGGGAATGGCGCTTAGTGGGCACAAGGTGTTTCTTTACAATATTATCCCGTTCGTGTTGTATAGATGCTATGAGCAAGTGCGAAACGATATTTGCTACCAAGATTTACCCGTAGTTTTGATAGGTATCGGAAGCGGCATAACATACGCTCCGGCAGGCATGACACACTATGCGCTTGAGGATATTGCGCTTGCTTGTACGATGCCGAATTTGGAGATTTTTTCCCCGTCCGACCCCTTGCAAGCAAGAAAAGCGGTTGAATACGCCATAAACTCAAAAAACCCTGTTTATATCAGAGTCTCCAAGGCGGGAGAGCCGATAATATCTAACGAAAGTGACGATATATCGAAGCTTTGTTTTTTAAAAACGAAAGGCGATGCGGCAATACTTTTTCACGGCTCCATAAGCGATGAAGCAATTGAAGCGGCTAATATATTGGAGAAAAACGGTATAGAGTCGGCATTGGTGAGTTGTCCAAAATTGAGCGTTGACAATAGCGATGAGTATGAGCAGCTTTTTAAAAATNNAAAATTATAAAAAAGTTTTTGTATTAGAGGAGCACTTTGAAAACGGCGGTTTTGGCTCTATTTTGATGGAATTAGGGTTTAGCCCGATAAAGATAGCCATCAAAAACCACTTTATACACAAAGTAGGAAATGCGAAGTATTTAAGAGGACTATACGGCATAGATGCAAAAAGTATTGCGGATAAGATAAAGGAAGAGCTATGAAGAGCGCAGCGGAGATAAAGCCAAATCAATCGAAGGCAAATAATACATTTTTTGATGAGCAAAATAGTTACTACTCCCAAAGTCCTGGCGACAATGTAACCAAACTAGAAAACTTTGCAAAATATGTATCAAGAGAGAGCATAACTAGGTTTTTGGCTAGAAACGAGGTGTTCAAAAAGCAGCTTGACATACATGGTTCCGTTATGGATTTTGGCGTTAGAAGGGGCGCTAGTCTTATGACATGGGCGCACCTTAGCGCCATATATGAGCCTGTTAACTACACAAGAGAGATAGTCGGATTTGATACCTTTGACGGGTTTCCTGAAATTGATTGTAGTAAGGATGTCGGAAGCTGCAACGAGATCATAGCCAAAGGGGCTTTGTCCGTGGAGGGCGGTATGAAAGAGGATATTGAGCGCTCAATTGTTATGCACGACGGCACTAGATTTTTAGGGCATATGCAAAAAACTAGATTGATTCAAGGCGATATACTTCAGACTTTGCCAAAGTTTTTGGATGAAAACAAACACACGGTTGTGTCGCTACTTCATGTAGATGTAGATATTTATGCGCCTACTAAGTGTATTTTGGAAAATGTGCTGCCTAGAATGCCAAAAGGGGCTATTATCTTGTTTGATGAGCTAAATATAGGTGTTTTCCCCGGTGAAACCGTAGCTGTTTTGGAAACGGTCGGCATTAATAAGCTAAAAATAAATAGATTTGATTTTTGCCCGAATATCTCGTATGCGATTTTGGATTAGGCGGTACAGGTGGGAGAGAGAGGCGCAATAGACAAGTATAAAATGGACTCCAATAAGATGCTATGGCATCTTGGAAATGTGGCTAAATGGCAAAAAGGAGAGAATGTAGCTCCGGTGCATATTGATATGGGGCTTAGCAAAGGGTGCAATCAACACTGCGTATTTTGCTACGGAATGTTTCAAGGTAATGAGTTTAAAAAAGGGTACGAAATCCATTTTTCCGGTGAGCCGCTATTTAACTTTCTCAGAGATGCGGCGGCACTAGGCGTTAAATCTATAGGCTTCATAGGCGAGGGCGAACCGCTTGTAAATCCTGATGTATACAAAGCCGTTCAGATAGGCAAAGATAGCGGTATAGATATAGCCATGGCAACAAACGGCGAGCTTTTGGATAAAGATGAAGCTTTGGAGATGCTAAAGCGGCTTACCTATCTACGCTTTAATGTAAGCGCCGGAACAGAGAGAGCATATCGTGATATTCACAAGGTTAAACCCGGTGTTTTTGATAAGGTTATTGAAAATATAGCGTATTGCGCTAAGCTAAAAAAAGAGCACAATCTCCCTGTTACGATAGGGCTTCAAATGGTCTTGATGCCTTATGCGATAGATCAGGTGATTCCTTTGGCAAAACTGGGCAAAGAGCTTGGCGTTGACTATCTTGTCGTAAAGCACTGTAGCGATAGTCCGGATAGAAGTCTGGAGATAGACCACTCCAAATATCTTGATGCGGTGGAGATATTTAAAGAGGCGGAGGCTATTAGTGACGAGAAATACGGAGTCGTTATTAAGTGGTCAAAGCTTACCAATGAGGGCAAGAAGTGCTACGACAAGTGTCAGGCGGTGCCGTTTTTTATGATGAGAGTGAGCGGAGACGGAAAGTTATTTCCATGCGCACAGTTTTTTGACCATAGGCAAGATGAGTTTATGATTGCCGATTTGAATAAAGTTCGATTCAAAGAGGCTATGTATTCAAAAAGATACAAAGAAGTTGTCGGTGCCATACAAAATCTTAATGTACACACAGAGTGTATGACCAACTGCAAGGAGAACTCTATTAATGAGTTTTTGTGGAACCTTACAAACAATAAGCCTGAGCATATTAATTTTGTTTGACGGATTTATATGCGGATATTAATTGTTGCGCCAAAGTATAGAGATAAATATGGCGAGTATTACGAGTTTCCACTTGGTCTAGCCTGCATCTCTGCCGTTTTAAAAAAAGAGGGGTATGCGGTAGAGTGTATAAACCTAAATCATCGCATGGGATCGTCAATAGATGTTTTACAAGAGTATCTGAGTCAAAATGCGGTTGATTTGGTTTGTACGGGTGGGCTGTCTGCACACTATAACAAGATTGACGAGATAGTAAAAGTTGTAAGGGGTGTTAGACCGGAGATAAAAATTGTTGTTGGCGGCGGTATTATAAGTAGCGAGCCAAAACTAATTTTTGAAGCTCTTGGCATCGATGTAGGTGTTTTGCAAGAGGGTGAAATAACCATTTGTGAGTTGGTAGCGGCTATCATAGCAGAGCGTGATATGGCTGAAATAAAGGGTATAGTTTATAGGGGTAGTGATAACGATACCGTTGTGACGCAACTTAGGGAGTCTATAGAGGATTTGGACGCTTTGCCTTTTCCGGATTATGAGGGTTTTGAAGTGGATAAGTATCTGGATATGCAGATGCCAAACGATAATTACTACATGTATCCGCTAGACAAACCCCGCATTTTACCGGTTATCTCCACTAGGTCGTGCCCTTTTAGCTGTACTTTTTGCTATCACCCGCTCGGCAAACAATATAGAAAAAATTCCCTCGACTACTTCTTTTGCTGGCTTGAAATGCTAGTTGCGAAATACCAAATAAATATGGTAGCGATACTTGATGAACTATTCTCTGTTAATAAAGATAGAATGATGGAGTTTGCGGAGCGTATGAAAAGATACAATCTTTTGTGGATAGCTCAAATGCGCGTCGATGATGTTGATGATGAGACACTTGAGAAGCTGAAGGCTTCCGGCTGTTTTTATATTAGTTATGGGATTGAAAGTGCGGACGATACGGTGCTTAAGAGCATGAAAAAGAAAATGAAAATATCCGCAACCGAGACGGCGTTGGCCCTCACAAAAAAGCACGGTATCGGAATACAGGGTAATTTGATTTTTGGAGACCCCAAAGAGACGGTAGATACATCGGAAAGATCATTGGCATGGTGGCGCAACAACAGAGAATATCAAATTAACCTTGGAATGATAGAGCCTTACCCTGGGACTCCTATATATATTGATGCGGTAGCCAATGGTAAGATAACGGATAGAATGGAATTTATTAAAAAAGGGTGCCCGCCGCTTAACCTTAGCGAAATGAGTAGCGAGGAGTATATTCGGCTATCGTCAAAAGTTGTTACAATGATGCTAGAGAACAGAATTTACGCCAAAGTTCTTAAAAGCGAAAAAATGGGCGTCGTTGACTTTAAAGGGAACATCTATCGTTTTGTGGTTAAATGTCCGCATTGCGGTAAAGATGTAGAGTATGCAAATATGCATCAGACGGAGCGGGGTATTTTTAAGCTGGGCTGTAGAAAATGCAATCAGCGGTTTGATTTGTCGCCTATTGATGCTTTCCCTCAAAACTATAGCGGTATTCAAGAGTTTATTGATTTGTCTAAAAAGTTAATCAAAACCAACACCCCGCTTTGCGTCATACCTTGCGTAGATGAGGGTAGATATAGAAGTAGCATGGAGTTGCTACTTGGTGAGGGCTGGAAGAAATTAAATATTGCATACTATTTTGACGGCGATATCGGTAAGTCTGGAAAAAAATATTTGGACGGCGTAATTACACATTTTGGGGATGGCAATATGCTGTTGGAGTTGGATAAAAACCATATCTTTCTTATTCCGCCGACATATAAAGCACAGACATCTCAAAACATTAAAAAATTTCTTTGCGAACTCGGTATAGACGAGAGTAGAATTATTCAGGCGGCGCATATATGAAAATACTAATAATAAAACTAGGGCTCTCGGAGACGCTTGATGCGGAGGTCGGTCGTGTAAGTTCGCTAGGGGATATACTAAGAACCACTCCAATACTGTCAGTGCTAAAAGAGAAATATGAAAATTCAAATATAACATGGCTTGTAGATGAAGCTCCATACCCACTTCTTAAAGGCAATCCGTATATAGATAGGATTTTGATTTGGGATAGTTTTGTCGGTTTTCAGCTACTGGCGGAGAAGTTTGATATCGTAATTAATCTTGAGAAAATAGCCGGTCTTTGCGCCATAACAAACAAAATTAACGCTTGGAAAAAATACGGTTTTAGGTTTGATGAAAATATTGGTTCTTATAGCGTATATGACGGCGCCGAATACGCTTTGGAGCTATGCACGAAGCACGAAACAAAAATAAATAATGACAAAACATGGCAGCAGATTTTGATAGAGATGATAGGCGGCAAGTGGGAAGAACAGCCGTATTTGCTGGGGTATAAGCCAAAAAGCATTGTAAAATTCGACATAGGTTTTAACTATAAGGTTGGACCAAAATTCCCAGAAAAAGCGTGGTCTCATGATAAATGGAGCACTCTTGAGACAGTTTTAGTCAAAGATGGGCTTAGTATTGATTGGCAACAGGGGCTAGAAAATCTATATGAGTATATCGAATGGATAAACTCGTGCAAAACAGTTGTTACAAACGACAGCTTGGGGTTGCATATAGCATTGGCTCTTGGCAAGCCCGTCGTGGCTTTGTTTGGTCCGACAAATGCAAAAGAGGTTTATATGTACAACAATAGCCTCTATATTCAAAAAGAAAATATTAACGACATAAGTGTTGAAGAGGTTTATGAGGCTCTGCTTAGTGCTAGATAGGATGCCTTTGGCAAACATGGAAAGATTTCGAGAAGATGAGCTTTTGCGGCTAATAACCGCCACGCTATCAAAACAAAATTACGAGCTTCCTGCGCAAATATTAAAGTATGAGTTTTTGGACAAAGGCTACAAGATAATTCTACACGGCGCAGGACTTCATAGCGAGAGGCTACTTCGCAATTTGACGCCGACAGACAAAGATAAAATAGTTGCGATAAGCGATAAAAATAG
>DIZY01000122.1:6428-13977 GCA_002428055.1 Helicobacteraceae bacterium UBA6016 | reverse complement strand
ATGCTAATTTGGCAAACTATATAATGCCTCACAGGCAGACAAATAGCGTTTCGGATGACATAAACGCTTTGCACAACCCGCTCACGATTGTTAGCAACTCCATGGGACTAAATCATCTAAAAATTATTAAGTTTCTAGCTCAACACTTTGATATAACAATCCTAACCTCAAGCTCAAAAATACAATCATTGGATATATTGGATTTTTCCGATTATTTTGATATTAAGCTTTTTGACTCCCCCGCCGAGATTATTGATAGCGTCGCCAAACTTGAAAAAGGTTGCATTCTAACGATTAACGGCATATATTGGAATTCACTCGGCGCAGTCACTACTTTGTATTCAAATATTCCGGCATTTGCGCTGTTTATTGATATTTTAAGTAGCGCTTTTGAGAGTAGGGACGAGCTTAGTAAGTTTTGCGATGCAGACAATGAGCTTTTGGCTGAAGAGATCTTGTGGCGCTATAGTAGTGGAGTTATTTTCAAAGAACATTTGGATTTGGCAAAAAATAATATAGAAAAGTATAGCCCAAAAGCCTACATCCAATTTGCTGATTATTGTGATGGCGCCGTTGTTGTGGAGCGAAAAAGAGAGTATTCGCGCGACTTTGCATTTGTATATGCAGGAGGACTTGTCGGCGACGAAGGTGACCCAAATTTTGGACATCATTCAACTATTTTAGAGGTGGCAAAAAAAATTAATTCTTTTGGCTTTAAGTTTGATGTATTTAATGCTTATGACAAAACTGGTTTTGAGAAGAGATATTATACATCGTATGAAAACGAGCTTTACTCATACAATGGCGCTCTGTCTATTTTTGAGTTGCCGCACAAGCTATGTGATTATGATTTTGGTGTTGTGCTTTTTGATTTTGCAGCCGAGGGCGTCGAAAATATAGATTACTACCAAAAAGGTGGTTTTTCTAAGATAATGGCATACATTGAAGCAGAAATTCCTATAATTATCTCCAAAGAGACAAAATTTATGGCGTCGCTTGTGGAAAAATACAACATAGGAATTGCCGTGCCATGGGATGAAATTTCTAAAATACAAGATTATCTTATTGCCGAAAATCTTACCAAATGGAAAGAAAATATAAGAGAGGTTAAGCGCAAGTTGTCATACAATGAGAATATAGACACTTTGATCGATTTTATTGAGGCGTGTAAATAAATATACACCAAATTAGTTCTACAGAAGGAAAACAATGCCATCTATTGCAAATATTAAGCCAGGTCAAAAGATAGCGATTTATGGATATGGAGAATATGGGAAAATCCTTGAGTGTCTTATTTATCAAAATACGCAAGCAACGCTAGTAAGTATTATTGATGATAATAAAATTGGTCAAAATAGTACATTTCATAAAATAACCATAGAAAATTTCGAGCAATTTTTAGCAAAATATGATAGCAATATTATTGTTATCATGGGAGCAATAGACGCAGATATCACCTGTGCTATTTCGGAGAAGCTACAAAAGCACGGCATTGAATTTTTATGTATTGATGAGTTGTCAGGATATATACCGCTTATTCATTTGTTTACGAATGATGATTTAAATACCAATCAAGCAAAAATAGATAAGTGTGTAAATATGTTCGACAGAGAGGTCGACAAAGAGCTCTATCGTTTTTTGATTAATTTTAGAATAGTTGACAATTTTTATTTTAAAAAAACAGATTCAAGTTTTGTTAGAGAATGGGCTAGGCAGTATTCTGATTTTATAAATCCGAAAAATATTAGTGTTTATTTGGATGGTGGACTATTTGAAGGCTATACAACAAGTCTAATGATAAAAAATTTGTTTAACGATAATCAAAATATCCACATTTACGGTTTTGAGCCATTAAAAGATATTTTTGAGAATAGTCATTTTAAAACTAATATTGAAAGTTCATGCAAATTTACACCAATATACAAGGCATTGTGGAATAAAAAAACAACTCTTAATTTTTGTGTTCAGGGAACGGCGTCGAAAATATTAGAAAATTCAAACGCTGATGTGAAAGTAGAAACAATTAGTATAGATGAGTTTGTGAAAGAAAATAAGATCTATAAAGTTGATTTTATTAAACTAGACATTGAGGGTGCGGAGATAGAAGCAATTGCAGGGGCGGCTATGACTATCGCAAGAGATAGACCACAATTGGCAATATCAATTTATCACAAAAAAGAGCACCTATATGAAATACCGTTGCTATTGAATGAAATGTGCAAAGATTATAATTTTAGATTAGGCAGATACGATTTAAATATTGCAGAAACAATTTTATATGCAATACCGAAAGAGATAAATATAGTTGAATGCTGATTTCTATCATTTATAGACAATAACAAAATAAAGGATTATATTTGTTGCAAGATAAGTATGAAAGATATTTGATATACGGTTGCGGCAGGGTTGGTCTGTCTTTAGCCTCTTACCTATCGTCAAATCATAAAGAGTTTAAATTTTATGATGATTACATGAAAGATGGGGTAAATATCTTAAAGTCTATTGATGAGATTGCGATATTTTCTCCTGAGTGCATATATATAGCGATAGATGACAAAAGCATACAGGAACAAGTTGTAAAAAAATTTACAAATATAAATTGTGAAATTTTGACATTAAATAGAGATGAAATTGAAAGGTTGGAAGTTTTTAATCTTGCATCTATTTTTTGCGAAAGAGTGGATATAGATATATTTGAAAAGAACTGCTTTTTGGATGCTATGCAAAAAGGCTATTTGGACGGCAAAGCATCTTATAATTTTAGCGTTGGTCTTTTTGATTCATATTCATATAATGATATTAAAGTAGAAGCAGATGATGTGGTTATAGATGCCGGTGCGTCTTGTCCGGAGTATCACGACAACACTACGGCATTTTTTGCATCAAAGACAAATAATATAGTTCACTCTTTCGAGCCTATGCCGCAAAGCTTTGCTAATCTGAGTGCCGCAATGTCTGATGTGGAAAATGTAAAACTATACCCTCATGCAATAGGGGATGAAAATAAGAGTGTTTTTTTTAAAGTTAATTATTCTGCTAGTTGTATAGTGGATGATAAGGGATGGTCTGATAATACCGTAGAGGTTCAAATGGTTAAGCTAGACGACATTGTGGACGGTAGGGTTGATTTTATAAAAATGGATATAGAGGGGAGTGAGCTGGCTGCGCTTAATGGTGCTCAAAATATGATAAAACAATATAGGCCGAAACTATCAATATGTATCTATCATAGACCGCAAGATATTTATGAGATTCCGGAGTATATCAAAAGACTAGTTCCGGAATATAAAATTTGGATTGTAAACAATGAAGGGCACTATTGGATGGGTACCAAGATTTTTGCGAAAGTGTATGAATAAACCAAATGTTATTATCGGTTATACTGGATAATTATAATTATTCTACATATCTTAGTGAAGCTATAGACTCTGTTTTAGCTCAAACGCACGGTGATTTTGAACTTATTATCGTAGATGACGGCTCAAGCGACGATTCGCGAGAAATTATTGAGACATATGCAAGCAGAGACGGGCGTATAAGGACTATTTTCAAGCCAAACGGTGGGCAGGCTAGCGCTTTTAATGCCGGATTTGCCGTCTCGTGTGGAGAAATAGTTTGTTTTTTAGACTCTGATGATTATTTTGCGCCTACGAAACTTGCTGAAATAGTAGCCCTGCATACTCTTGGATATGATTATGTACATACCGACCACCAATCTGTGGAGAGTAACGGCTCTAATATTGGAGACGGTATCAAACGCTTTAGATATGATGGGCAGTGTGCTTTTTTAGTCTATTATATGTCCAAGTATCCCGGAAATGTGACATCGACGCTTTCGTTGTCGAGAGCACTTGCGCAGGATATTTTTCCGCTTCCTTATGAAGATGAGTGGCGTATACAGGCAGACGATGCAATAGTTTTTCAGGCTGCCATGATGTCAAGGGCAAAATATTTCGACAAGAAGCTGACTTATTACCGCATACATGATACAAATGGTCACTACGGCAAAAAAAGAAGCAACGACTATATTTACGAGCTTCTAAAAAAAAGAAATAAGTTAAAAGAGAAGGTGTTTGAAAGAAGCAATATTACAAAAACTTTTTTGCAAAACGGCTATAATCTTGCGGCAGAGTTCAAAACACATGATATAGTTGACAGGGATCTTGTGGTTTTATATCTCAAAACCCTTATTTTTGAGATGAATATTCCGATTTTGAAAAAAGTGGCAATTGCATATCAACTAATAAAAATATATAAGTTAAAAATGAGAGTTATATGAAAAAAACCAAAAATAGAACAATTACCAAAAGAGGCGTGTTATGGCTTGGGCAGACCTGCAATCTTAAGTGCTTTTTTTGCTACTTTATAGACAAGATAGCAGACAAAGAGCATCCGGAGCATCCATTTATGGGCATTGAAAAAGCAAAAAAAATATGCCATACGCTTCGCACTGTTTACGGAAATACCGCCATTGATATACAAGGCGGAGAACCTACTATCTATCCGCATATATTTGAGCTTATTAGTTACTGCACCGAAATAGGACTTGCTCCGACGCTCATTACCAATGCTATAGTTCTTGCAAACGAGGAGATGTGCCAAAAGTTCAAAGATGCAGGCGTGAAAGACTTTTTGGTTAGTATCCACGGGTTTGGCGACACATACGACAAGGTTGTCGGTCTGGAAAACGGCAGTAAAAAGCAGATGAAAGCCATTGAAAATCTGCGTAAGCTCTCAATTGCGTTCAGACTTAACTGTACGATGACAAAAGATGTAGTAAACGAACTTGAAGATGTAGCGGCTTTTGCCGTTGAATGCGGCGCATTGGCGGTTAATTTTATAGCGTTCAATCCATTTGCCGACCAGCAAAGCGAAAACGGCAGGAGTAGCGAAAATGTACCGAACTATACAGACACAAAAAAGCATTTGACTGTTGCTATCGATATGCTTGAAGCCGCAGGAATAGAGACAAATGTGCGTTACCTTCCGATGTGTATGGCGGAATCTAGGCATCTAAAAAACTTCTACAACTTCCAACAGCTAAGCTACGACCACCATGAGTGGGATTTTAACTCTTGGACTTGGACTACGAGGTTTAACCAGCGCTCAAACTCGCCTGAGCTCGATAGGCCTATTCCGATTTTGTTGTATGGCATAGACGAGTATAACGGTATTAAGTTTGGCGATACGGCAGTGCACGGCACAAAGGCGCATTATATGAGAGAGATTGATGTTGAAGAACATCTGTTAAAGCTTTTTAGCGCAGACATACCCAAAGATATTTTGTATCGCCAAAATGCGAGGCTAAGAGCTGAAAAACATTGTAAATACGAGTATAACGAAGCATGTACAAAGTGTTCCTTGCGGCTAATTTGCGATGGGTTTCACTCAGATTATTCGTCGATATTCGGCACTTCTGAGGCCGTTGCGGTAGGCGGTGAACTTTTAGATAATCCCAAAGAGTTTATAGAGGAGCAAGAAAAAGTTGTTTACTAATGGGCTCGATGTTATAAATAGACACTCTTCCGGCAAAGCGCATAGTCTTGGGGCGGCAAAACTGCCGCTTGTGTCATTTGTGATCACAAATTACAATTACGCCCCATATTTGAAAGAATGCATAGATTCATGTCTTGCTCAGGATTATCCGTTGTGCGAGATAATTTTGGTAGACGACTGTTCCTCTGACGGTTCGATGGAGATATGCGAAGCCTATGGCGACAAAATTTCGGTATTGAGACATGAAAAAAATAGCGGACAGCTTGCCGCATTTTTTACCGGAATAGACAGGGTAAAAGGGGAGTTTGTCGTCTTTGTGGATGCGGATGATTTTTTGGATAGCGACGCCGTATCCGCACATTTATACTTGCATCTTTTCGAAAGACCGCAGGTGGGTTTTAGTTGTCTTAGAAATCGTCAGGTATCTGAAAATTCTGCTATTATCAGCGATTTTCATCCTGATTTTCAAAATAACGGAAAAGAACTGACCTATATAGCTCCAAGAGTTATACATACGCCTACATGGAGTTGGAGTACGACGAGCGCTATGATGTTTAGGGGTGATCTTGTGAAACTTCTCAAAACCGACATGGCAGATGAATTTCGTGTATGCGCCGACTACTATCTTGTGCATTTTGCAAATCTGCTCGGCGGAAGCCTGTTGTTTGACAGGGCGAAGGTAAATTACAGAAGGCATGGTAAAAATAATTTTTCAAAAAATTTTGTTATAGGCGGGCATCGTCCGACGGGGCACGATAAATTTCATGCACACCCCGCCCAAAGCTCACTTCAGATGGCTATTTTAAATAAGCTTATAAATGAAAGAGCAAAATTTGAGCCTTATTTTCCAAATCTTGAAAGATACGCCGAGACAATACTTTTTGTTGCTCCGCTCTCTTTTGTCTTATCTAATTTTTCGGTAGACGGTGAGTTGAAAAATACGCTGGAAAAGCGGGCTCCAAATATAGAAAAACAAAAAAAAGAGCAGATAAGTATCAAAAAATGGGCTATTAGATGGTTTGAGTTGCAAAACAGATACTCAAAAATAAAAGTTTTTAAAAATAATTTGATAAGTCTATACGGAGTTAGGGAGAAATAGTGTTAAAGAAACGAATTCTAATAACCGGCGGAGCCGGCTTCCTCGGCTCGCACTTATGCGAAAGACTTTTAAAAGAGGGTAATGAAGTTTTATGTGTCGACAACTTCTTTACCGGAAGCCGTCAGAATATATCGCATCTGATGGACAACAAAAACTTTGAACTAATGCGTCACGATGTGACATTTCCACTTTATGTGGAGGTAGACGAGATATACAATCTTGCTTGTCCGGCATCCCCTGTTCACTACCAGTTTGATCCGGTACAGACTACAAAAACTTCTGTAATGGGTGCAATCAACATGCTTGGGTTAGCCAAAAGACTAAAGATAAAAGTACTTCAAGCCTCCACTAGCGAAGTATACGGAGACCCTGAGATACATCCTCAACCGGAAACTTACAAAGGCAGTGTAAACCCGATAGGCATAAGAGCTTGCTATGACGAGGGTAAAAGATGCGCAGAGACTCTCTTTTTTGACTATCACAGACAGCACAATGTCAAAATCAAAGTAATGAGGATATTCAACACCTACGGTCCAAGAATGCATCCAAACGATGGTAGAGTGGTAAGCAATTTCATAGTGCAGGCGTTAAAAGACGAAGATATTACCGTGTATGGAGATGGCAACCAGACTAGAAGTTTTTGTTATTGTGACGACCTGATTGACGGCATGATAAGACTAATGAACTCTGACGACGGTATTACGGGACCTATTAATATAGGAAATCCTGGAGAGTTTACCATATTGGAATTGGCTCAAAAAGTAATACAGCTGACAAACTCAAAATCAAAGATAATCTATATGCCACTTCCGCAAGATGACCCTATGCAAAGAAAACCCGTGATAGACTTAGCCAAAGAGAAGCTTGGTTGGGAACCGAAAGTCGCGCTTGACGATGGACTGATTAGGACGATATCGTATTTTGAGCAAATGATAAAATAGAAAGTAGGGGTTT
>DIZY01000122.1:200-6232 GCA_002428055.1 Helicobacteraceae bacterium UBA6016 | reverse complement strand
GATAGTCTGCAAAAGTACCATCCTGATGTCATAATAGACTCCCCAATTACTGGGTGGTTTCCCGATAAGCACGAAGAGATAGCTAAGTATGTCCTCAAAAAATCGCCGCTTTACAGGCTTGATATTTCACTCGACGGGGATGAAGAGACACACTCGAAGATACGCCTCCATAAGGACGGTTTCAAAAAATCGATGGAGACCATTGAGAGGCTAAAAAAAATACCGGGCGTTCTTCTAAGGTTTCAGTTTACCATCTACAAAGAAAACCACCATCTGATAGAGTGGATATACAACTTTGCAAAAGAGATGGGCGTAGGTCTTTATCTGGGATACGGCAGATACAATCCAGAGAGATACAGAAACAAAAAAGACAATGTAACGCAAAAAATTCTCTCTGAAGACGACTTTATCTACACCGAGGCTGAGCTTGCGGAGATAGACAGGCAGCTTCTTGCGATAGGCTATGACAAAGGTAGATATGCAAGCAAATATATTTTGCAAAAAGCGGTATTTGACGGTGAGCATATAGATTTTAACTGCTACATGGGGGCGAGGAACATAGACCTTGACCCATACGGCAATCTATACCCGTGTCTAATGTGGCTTCCGTATCTAAAGATAGGAAACATCAGAGAGGCAGGTAGCTTTGATGCGGCACTAGAGAGCGCCCAAGCACAGGGTGTACTCGATGCGATAGAAAACAAGGCTTGCCAAAAAGACTGCCTATACACATGCGCCAATAAATGCGAGACGATAAGCCCGAATGTTAAAGCAGTCGGCATGATGGATTATGACGGCGGCAAATACGGATTTATGTTTAGCGAAACCGATGTTATACCGCTTCGCCCTTGGTGGTATGAAGATTATAAAGCTAGAGGAATCATCTAGTTTATGATTTGGTTTGACCTTGTAACTCCAAAATCGGTGATGTTTTTCAAAAATCTCATAAAAATGCTTGAGATAAAAGGCAAAGAGGTGTTCGTCACCGCAAGGGAGGGCGCTGGATATAGTGAAATAGTCGAGCTTTTGAGACTTCACGACATAGCGTTTCACACTATCGGCGAATTTGGCGGCGCAAGGCTAGAAGATAAGCTAAAGGCAAGCATCGACAGACAGTTTGCTCTGATGGAGTTCATACGGGACAAAAATGTAGAAAAACTCGTTTGCCTCTGCTCGGTGGATGCCAATCGTGTGGCTTTTGGTCTTGGTATTCCTATCTACAATTTTTATGATATTCCACTCTCAGACTATGTGTCAGACTTCAAAAAAGCTCTTCCGCAAGCAAGGCTGACACTGCCGCTTTCTACTAAAGCATTTCGTCCATATATGGTGCCGTGTGAGATATTTGAGCGTTTTAGTCTTGAAAAAGACCAGATATTTGAGTATCACTTTTTGGATGTGCTTATTTGGCTTGCGGAGTTCATACCTGATAGAAACTACTATGACGCCGTACTAAGAAGGTACGGGCTAGATCCTAATAGGCCGACGATAGTTGTCAGGGAAGAGGAGTACAAGGCTAGCTATGTGATGAAAAAGTACCCGATACTTTACGAGGGTCTTGAAATCATAAAAGATAAGTTCGATGCCAATATTATTGCAATACCTAGGTATGAACCAGAGCCGTTGCAAGAGCTTTTGCCGTTTGCGACAGTTTTGAAAGAAAAAATGATAGTCCAGCATCTGCTGGCGTTTTGCCACCTGTTTATCGGCGGCGGCGGTACGCTAAACTCTGAGGCGTGCTATTTTGGTACGCCGACTATTTCGACCCGCTCATTTGTCAGCCACTACGACAAACTTCTTATTGATGAAGGGCTGATGAAAAAGGCCGATACGGTAGATGAGCTTGTTACTCTATCTATTGATAATTTCGGTGTTAGAACCGATGCGGATAGGGTGTTTGGCGCTATGAATTTGGAGCTTGATAAGCTCGTAGAAGAAATCATACGGTAAGTGTGCGGAATATTTGGAGTCGTCGGTTCTTATGACGGCGTAGCGGCGAGGCGTTCGCTTGACTCTCTTGCTCCTCGTGGTACGGACGGCGTGGATTATGACGATGGTGGCGGATATTTTTTTGGGCAGACTCGCCTTGCTATTATGGATTTGGGTATTAAGGGCGGTGTGTTTGCGGATGGGGCGGCACGGCTTGTTTTTAACGGTGAGATTTACAATTATCGTGCATTAGCGGATGAGCTATGGCTTACAAAGCCGTTTGCCGAGGGTGATGTGATACTTTGCGGCTTGCTTCGATATGGCAAAGCTTTTTTGTCTCGGCTTCGTGGGATGTTTGCTCTCTCTTTTTGGGATGGGCGGCGACTGCTTCTTGCTCGTGATAGCGTGGGCAAAAAACCTCTTTTTTATTCTCTTCAAAACAACTCTCTTATCTTTGCAAGTGAAATCAAGGCGATACTCCCGCATCTGAATACTACGACCATTTCAAAAGAAGGGCTTAACGGCTTTTTCGGTTTCCTCTCGCCGCTTGCGCCGCATACGATATACGAGGGCGTGTATAGGCTTGGGGCGGGGGAGCTACTAGAGTTTGAGAACTGGCAAATCTCAAAAAAACATTTTGATACGCCGCTCTCTCCTGTGCGCCAGATGTCAAAAGATGAGGCGATTACGAGGACTAGGGAACTGTTTTTTGAGTCTTTGGAGCTTCGCCTTAGCGCAGATGTTGAGGTAGGCTCTTTGCTCTCCGGTGGGCTAGATAGCGCCCTTGTGCTTGCGGCGACTACAAAGATACACGGCAAGCAGCTTCGCACCTATACGGTCGGGTATGAGGGGTTTGAGGCGTATGATGAGCGAGCGGCGGCTAGGCAGAGCGCCGAGATTTATGGCTCCGCACACACGGAGTTTGTATTTGGCAAGAGTGATTTTTTTGCCGCCCTTGAACGCTTTACAGAGTACATGGACGAACCGCTTAACGACCCCGCCTCATTGCCGCTTGATTTTTTGATGCGAGGCATACGGGATAGCGGCGTCAAGTGCGTGCTAAGCGGCGAGGGGAGCGACGAGCAGTATTACGGCTACCGCAAATACTCCGAATACGCCAAGTTTGAAGCGATGCGCTCCGCCCCGTTCAAAGGGTGGCTAGCAAACTATCTGGAGTCAAATGTCGCCTACAACAAAGAGTGGGAGTGGTATCTGCGAGCCGCCCGTGATGAGCCTGTTTACCGTGGATACGGCGAGAACTTCCTAGATTCGCAACGCCAGAGGCTACTGCTTGACAATGCCGTGCCGTCAATGGAGCTTTTGCGCCCCGTGTTTGAAGAGTTTGGCGAGGTGGATGAGTATTGGCGTTGGGCTTCTTTCGTCGATTTGCGGGTGTGGCTAGATGAAGTACTGCTTCACAAAGTTGATAGAGTCTCAATGGCAAACGGCGTAGAGGTGCGAGCGCCGTTCCTTGACCGTGAATTTGTCGCTCATTCGTTCAGTATCCCAAGCGAACACAAGCTCCCGACATCGCCAAAATCCTTCCTTAAAGAAGCTCTCAGTGACATCCTCCATCCTAGTATCGCACAACGAGAAAAAAAAGGGTTCAGCTATCCGTACATGGAGTGGCTACGAGAAGACGGCGAACTAGACATCGTGCGCCATGTTGCCGCCAAAAGCGGATTGTTTAGCATGAAAAACATAGAGTTTTATCTCAAACCCCGAAAAGACAAGGGCTTCAAGCATCATCTTTGGGGGTTGTATATCTTTAGCAAGTGGTATGAGAAGAGGTTTTTGTAAAACAAAAAAAGATAAGATAAAAATAAAACGAGTAGTTGCGACATGACAAAAGAAAACATACTCCAAACACTAAAAGAGCTAAAACCAAAATACGAGGCTGAGGGGTTCGAGATATTAGGGCTTTTCGGCTCATACGCCAGAGACGAGGCGACGGAGAGTAGCGATGTGGATATACTCTACAAAATACCGAATATGACAGAGTACCTACAAAAACACAGCGGATGGAACTGCGTAAATCACATAGTAGAAGCCAAAGAAAGCCTATCGCAAACGCTTCACAAAAAGGTGGACTTCGTGGATATAGAGACGCTAAACAGCGTTGGCAAAAAATATATTTTGGCGGATGTGGTGTATGTCTAGGTCAAAATACGAGTTTATTCTCAAAATGATAGACGACATAGAATACGCCGTCTCAAGGCACTCTAGCGTGACAGAAGCTCTAAGCGATAGGGTCTCAAAACCCGCAATACTCATGTCGCTCATGCAAATAGGCGAGACGCTAGGCAAGATGAGCTTCGACAACCCCACGCTAGCCGAGTACGCCAAAGGCGCATACAATGTCCGCAACTTCATAGCCCACGACTACGAGGGAGTCAATACGGCAATCATAGAAAACATAGTACGAAATCTTTTGGCTCCGCTTAAAGATGAGATTTTGGTGGAGATGGAGAAGTAAAAATGAAAAAAGTTTTTTTACTGTTTTTGTGTTCAGTTTTTAGTTTTGCTGCTGAGTGGTATCCTATGGGCTGTAAAGCAAAAATATTTGAAATATTTATTGATACTACATCAATAAAAAGAGTTAACGAGGAGATTATTGAAGCGTGGTACAAGGATTTATACAATAAGCCATCAGTAATTGGTGATATAAAAAGTGTTAAATATGTACTTTATAAAAAAACTTGCAACCACTCAACGGGGAGTTGTGCCGTCAGTGAAATGCATTATTACAACACTTCTGGACTGCCTATATTTTCATACGCAGAAGAACTTACTTCAACGGTTGTGCCTGATTCTGTAGGTGAGTGCGTTGTGAGTGGTCTTAAGTTTATGGAAATTGGAGTTTATCAAATGGGGCGAGAGCCTAGTGAAATATTTGTTTTAAAGAAAGACAAACATAAAAAATAAAACCGCTTTAAAACCGTTATTCCAAAACCGCTATTTTTGCTTTTTTATTCCATTTTGGCTAACCTTGCCGCAAAAATGAAATAAAGAAAATACTATGCTCATAGACGGACACGGACGACATATAAATTATCTTAGATTATCGGTGACGGAGAGGTGCAATTTTCGTTGTAGCTACTGTATGCCCGACAAGCCTTTTAGCTGGGTGCCAAAGGAAAATCTGCTTAGTTTTGAGGAGATGTTTGGGTTTGTGAAGGCGGCTATTGATGAGGGGATTACTAAGATTCGTATCACTGGCGGGGAACCGACGCTCAGAGAAGACCTTGATAAGTTTTTGGCGATGATATACGGGTATAAGTCTGATATGGATATAGCTATGACGACCAACGGCTTTTTGCTCTCGCAATGTGCGGACAAGCTCGCACGGGCGGGGCTGAAGCGGATAAATGTGTCGCTGGACTCACTAAAGCCTGAAGTGGCGAAGCAGATAGCGGGTGGCAAAGATGTGCTTACTCAGGTGCTCTCAGGGATAGATGCGGCTATTGCGGCGGGTCTGCGTGTGAAGCTAAACAGCGTGCCGATAAAAGGCGTAAACGAAGATGAGATAATAGAGCTGCTCGAATATGCGAGAGCGAAGGGCGTAATGCTTCGCTTTATAGAGTTTATGGAAAATTCGCATGCAAAAGATGGCGTAAAGGGGCTAAACTCCGATGAGACACTTGCCATCATCCGCCAAAAATATGAGATAACCGAAGTGCAAAAAGAGTTTAGCTCTCCGGCGAAGCTTTACAAAACAGCGGACGGGTATATGTTTGGCGTGATAGAGCCGCACAAAGAGGATTTTTGCGACTCGTGCAATAGGCTGCGGCTGACGGCTGAGGGGTATCTGATACCGTGTCTATATTTTGACGAGGCGCTGAGTATCAAGGATGCGCTCAAATCTGGAGATATAGCCTCGGCGATAGAAATCTTCAAAAAAGTGATAAAAGACAAACCGCAAAAAAACCGCTGGGGCGGCGATGATGCCGAGAAGTCCGGCAGAGCTTTTTATATGACGGGCGGCTGAGAGTACGGATGTATAAGAGTCAAAAAAACGGGTTTGTTTTTTGGCGATACAAGAAGCATGTGCTTTCCATTATCCAGACGCTCAAAAAAACTAGAAAAGCCATTGTCGCAGAGTT
>DIZY01000122.1:0-158 GCA_002428055.1 Helicobacteraceae bacterium UBA6016 | reverse complement strand
TCGGTTTTTGCTTTGATGAGGAGTTAAAAAAAGAGCTAAAATCCGCCCTGCGCATAAGCTCGCAGCTAAGAGATACCGAGGAGCTTCTAAATTTTGCGCCTGAGCTAAGTGGTGAGATGGACGGACAAAGAGCGGCATATCTGGATGAGTTGATAGCC
>DIZY01000115.1:21895-22616 GCA_002428055.1 Helicobacteraceae bacterium UBA6016 | reverse complement strand
AAAAATAGCAATAACGATTCTATCTCGCAAGCTTCCTACTCCAATGAAAACGCCAAAAGCGTCTCAAAAAACATATACACCAAAAGCGGCGCTAAAGATACAGTCAAAGTCTCTTTCAGAAAAAATGCATCTATCGTGTTGATAAAAATATAATAAAGCGGATATGCAAAAAAAGCCGCCAAACTTGCAATACAGCGCCTACAATCAAGAAAATTGCCGACAAACGGAATAAGATAATAGATATAAAAAAACATAAAGAGCCAACTCGAAAACAGATAGTAGCCTCTGTCCATCTCAAACACGGTAAGGTAAAGAAGAGCAAACCACATAAACTCTTTTTTTCCAACCATATACGCCGCTACGATTAAAACCCCAAAAAGAGGCGGCAAGTACGGATTTAGGGTGCTAAGCATCAAATAAAGCACAAAAAATGCGCCTACAAATGAGAGCTTTATATAGTTTTTATCAGTGATATTTCGTTGCAAATAGGAAAATGCTTGCACTTTATACAGTCCGCCCAGATTTTATGTTCAGGTATCTCTTCTTTCGGAATTTCGACAAATCCGTTGTTTTCAAAAAACTCTTTTTGATATGTGAGGGTAAGAATTCTTAAAAGCCCAAGTCTCTTAGCCTCAGCCTCTAGCTCTTTTATTAGCGCTCTGCCGACCCCTTTACCCCTGTGTCCCTCTTTTACCACAAGGCTTCTTACCTCTGCGATTTC
>DIZY01000115.1:19716-21770 GCA_002428055.1 Helicobacteraceae bacterium UBA6016 | reverse complement strand
TCAAGAAGGGTCGGTTTGGCAAACTCCACTATCTAGCCTCCGTAAAAAGTGCGCTATGCACCCTCTCTAGGAGCGTATCCAAACCGACTTTTGAAGAGGATGAGACAAAAATAGCGGTCGGATTGTTTCTTTTTAGTGCGCCAAGCTCGTTTTTGGTCAACTTGTCTATCTTTGTAAACACCTCTTGGATTACAAAGTCTTTTCGCTCAAACTCCTCCAAAAACCACTTGACCTCGTCGTCTATCTCCATCTTCGGATGTCTTGCATCTCTAAGGAGCAAAAAAATCTTAATAGCGAGTCGCTCATACAAAAACTTCGTCAAGTTCTCTTCCCAAAGCTCCCTCTCCGACTTTGAGACCTTGGCATAACCAAAGCCGGGAAGGTCTACAAGCCGAAATTTGAGCTTCTCTTCGCCCTCTTGCGCTGTGACATCAAAAAAGTTGATTAGCCTTGTTTTGCCTGGCGTAGATGAGGATTTGGCGAGAGCTTTTTTGGATGTAAAGGTATTTATAAGCGAGCTTTTGCCCACATTGGAACGACCCAAAAAGGCTACCTCCGCGAAATCTTGCGGTACCGAATCTGCGCTTTTCGTGGAGGACTTTATGAACTCTGCGTTTAGTATTCTCATTTGGTTTTTGTACTGCCGTTTTTGTCTTCTATAAAAAAGATAAATTTAGCCGGTCTGCCACCCTCTTCGCCGACAACGGTCGCTTTTTTGGTCGTGTCATTGACAAATATTTTATCCCCGTACACTTTTCTTTTTTCCTCTATATACTCCACAAATGCGTCACCGACAAGCAGGTACTCTTTTTGGTTTGGATAATATGTAATTGTCCTAGCTTTACCCTTGTATGTTTTGCCACCCTCTTGCTTCATAACGAAGTTCGCATTTCCGACAGCCTCAAAGCGAGTCGGTTTTCTAGCTTGGTCAAAATATACAAACATCGTATCGGAGAGTATCGTATCACCCTCTTTTACCACTTTTACATCTCCGCTAAATTTCGAAACTCCGCTTTTGTCATCACCGTCAAATCTTTTTGCGGTTATCTCAACCTCTGCGGCAAAAGAAGAGGCAAGTACGGCGCAAAGCAAAACGAATTTTAAAAACATATCTTGCCCTTAGTAGTTTAGCTTTGCTCTAACAGAGTTTATAGCTATTTTTTTATTTTTCATATCTATCTCGGAAGAGTCCCCGAAAGCTACAAATTTTTGACCGTCAAAACGAAACGGTGTCTCTATGTGAAGCATTTGCGATTTTTGAAAATATCTTGACTTATCGGTAAAAAGCTTGTAGCCATCGCTTCTAATATATGAAACGCCACCGCTCATCATGGTCTCATCGCCTCTTTTTACGGCTTTTTGGGAGCTGACGGTAGTCATATAGGAGCCTTCTTTTTTTAGAAGTACTAGCTTTTCTATCTCATCTCTATCTGCAAAATGATAACCGAGAGAGCCTAAAACTTCTACACCTCCCGTGCCATTTTCAAGCTCTTTGTATCTGAAATCTCGAAGTGTCAGAAGCGGCGCCGTAGACGCAACCTTATTTGCGCCAAAATGCGTATCGTTTTTAAAAATTATCGATAGCGGAGCTAGAGACGCCAATATTAAAAATGCGGCGCTCTGAGCAAAAAGGTTTTTACGCCTCATAGAACGCCTTTTGTACTAGGCACCCCACCCATCTGTGAATGTTTCAATGCTCTTTTTAATGAAACTGCAAATGCTTTAAAAGCACCCTCTATAATATGGTGCAGATTTTGACCTCTTATCTTTGTGATATGCGCCGAAATGCGAGAGTTAAATACAACTGCCCGAAAGAACTCTTCAGCAAGCTCCGCATCAAACTCGCCAACTTTGCCGCTAAGTCGCCCCAAGTCAAAATACAAAAAAGGTCTGCCCGATATATCTATTACGCTCTCAACCAGCGCTTCATCCATGACTATCTTTGCCTCGCCGAATCTCTCGATAGCGCCGACGGGAAACACGGCTTTATGTAGCGCCTCGCCAATTACTATTCCCACATCTTCGACAGTATGATGAAAATCAACATGCAAATC
>DIZY01000115.1:6149-19688 GCA_002428055.1 Helicobacteraceae bacterium UBA6016 | reverse complement strand
TAGCATATGGTCAAAAAATCCTATTCCGGTGTTGATACTAGATTCACCGACCCCCAAAAGCTCCAACCCTAGCGATATTTCCGTCTCTTTTGTTTTTCTATCTATTTTTACCATTTAGCGCTCCTTAATCTAAGCTCACGACAAACGAACCGGCAAAATGCCCGTCTTTAATAAAATCTCTAGCCTCCGCTTCGCTTCTAAAGCCTGCCAACATTACTCTATACATCGGAGAGCCTAGAAAATCGTAGCTTTTTACGGTAGATTTGTATATACCGTTTACACTGGCATATTTTGCAGCCCACTCGTCCGCACCGCTTTTGTTTCTAAAGGCGCCTATCTGAACGGCTATAGCGGATACAAATTTGCCGCCCTTGTCGCCTGTTTTGGATATTTTACCGTCAAAGCCAAGCACCGTCAGCTTAACCGGAGCTGTTCCGGTAGTTTCTATGCCTACGCTTTTACCGGCGGAGTATGAAAGGTCTATGATGCGACCATCCACAAAAGGTCCTCTATCGTTTATCCGCACTACTACGCTTTTGTTATTATTTAAATTTGTTACTCTAGCTATCGTATTCATCGGTAGCGTCTTGTGCGCCGCTGTATCGGCATGCATATCGTAGTTCTCGCCGTTTGCGGTCTTTTTGCCGTGAAAATCAGGACCATACCAGCTTGCAATACCGCTAAACTCTTCACCTATCGAAACAAACGATGGATAATATGTCTTACCGAACACATCGTACGGTTTCATATTGTAGGCAAAAGAGGAGGACGGCTTTGTGGGAAGTTTGGACGACGAAGAACTCTGCTCTCTGCCGTCTTTGTTATACCTTACTTCGTATTTTTTGGCACACCCTGCGAAAAACAGTAGCGCCGCCAGCGCCAAAAGGACTACTCTCAACTCCTATCCTCACTCTCTAGATTTTGTAAAAACTCTTTTATTTCGGTATCGTTTGCGCTACGAGCAAGCGTAATGACTCTTTTGAAGTATGTTCTAGTTTCTTTTGAAAGAATCTTTTTATTTGGGTCAAGAATGATATTTAAGTTGCTAGTTCCGGCTTTTCGTATCACTTTTTGTAGCCTGTCGTCGCCGCAGTTATAGCCTACCGCCACAAGCCCCCAGTTATTAAACTTTTTGTGCATATAGCGGCAATAATCCGCAAAAGCTACCGTACACTTCTCAACATCTCGTCTCTCATCCACGCCTTTGCCTACTTTTAGTCCGAACATTCTTGATGTATAAGGCACCATCTGCCATATTCCGGCTGTTTTTGTGCGTTTAAGCGCTACAGAGTTATTAAACTTGGACTCGGTCATCGCTATCCACAAAAAGCTCGTCGGCACACCTTTTTCCTCAAGCACTCTTTTTGCAATTAAATAGTTATTCTTGTTTGCAAGGATGGTTTTTTTAAAAAATGCTTTTTGGTTTTTACCGCTCTCTTCATCTCCCGCCATCTTATACAAAACAGCGTTCTCTTCAACTCCGCCGTTAATATCGAACGAGACAAAAGCCTCATCAATAGAGCTATCCGCAAAGGCACAAAATGAAAATAAAAGGATTAAAAGGGTAAGTTTTTTCAATAATTATTTCCGTAGGTTTTTTGGGCATTTTAGCTTAAAATTACTTTAAAATTCAAATAAAACGGGGGCTCTGTGAGTATAGATTGGGCTAAATTTAAAAAATATAAAGAGCAAATAGAAGTCAAAGAGGGGCAAACAAATTTAGGTCTGCTGGTCGGTTTTTTAAGAGATACGCAGGGGCTTCATCTGTATGACGATATTTATGATGCGATAAGCTCAGATGAGCTTGGTCGCACAATGCTAAATAAGGGCAACATAGAGAGCGCCGACGAACTTATGAAACTCTATTTCAAAAAAGTATAATTAGAGACTCTTGCTCTATTTAAATATCATACCGCCAAGTTTTTTTATTTCGGCAATCAGCTCTTTTTGTCTCAGATAGATGTACTCCAATATAATCGCTTCATTTTGGCGATCCGCCTTAATGGATGCGATGACCCTAGTTTGCTCCTCAATCGTCTTTACCACCATCACCTGCCCCTCAACCGTCACTTGCGCTATACCATTTTCAGCCTCTTTATGCGGAAGCGAAAAACTTAGCTTTACACTACTGCCTGCTATATCACTGTTAATGCTGTTTTTATACCGCACGGCTATCGCCTGCATTGAAATATCAAATATCTCGCCGGTAAAAGTATATTTATTACTTTTGAGAGTTATAGGGATTCTGGCATCGCACTGAACCCTGACGCTTTTTCTATTGTTTGCCGAAAACTCCAAAAACAGAGGATTTCTAAGAATAGCGTAAGGCTCCGAAATATCAACATACTTAACCTCTGTCAATATCTCTTTTGGTATGTACTCCGACTGTATAATAACGCTTTTTTCAGTATGCATCAAATATTTTTGGAGCTTTTCCGTCTGGACGAATATATCCTCATCCGTTATCTTGATAATTTTGCTGCTACTGCTTACGCTAAGGCCCTTGTAAATGTTTAGGAGCTTTATTTTGTAATCTTTGTCGACAATGTTTTGGATGTGGTACATTGCCATTTGCCCATCAGCCACTAAGACCGTAATACTTGACTTTGCCAGACATATTTTTGCGCTTTGGGCTTGCGTAACGGTTTTTGTATATACATTCTCAATGAGCGAGATGGAGTCATTGATACCTATATGCCCGAGCGCTAGGACGGATAACTCCACAAAAGGCGCTATATCTTTATCGTTTTTAAACTGCCCCGATTGCGCAAAGAGCTGCTCCGCCGCCGCTTTTACACTATCTATATCAGACTCTTCCGGCAAAATAACAAGATAGTCGAAATGCCAAAAAATAAACGGCTCCTTCGGAAAAAAGAAACCGCAAAACGAGCTAAATTTTTTGAAATAGTCGTAAAAAAACTCACTCCCGAAGTCGTGCGCTATTTTTTGTGCGTTTTCCAGCTTCACGGCTATTGCAAATATTGGCTCATCCATCGCATTTTTATGTATGAGAGTGTTTTTAAGTAGCTCTATAAACTCTGCATGACTAAGTAGGTCTGAACACTTTCCTATATCCGGCGGCATTTTCATACATGTAATAATTTGCTCATTTTGAAGCATCTTTGAACCAATCACATAAGCGTCGCCCGAATCGGTTTTGGCATAAAAGCTATCATCGCCGACTCTAATTTTGTAAATCGTATCCAAGATGCTGCCGTTTGCCAGAGTAAGCGCACCGAGCTGTGCAACATTTGCCGCTTTGCAGCTTGAGAGTAGCGCCGAATTTGAAAAAACTATATTGCCGTCTCTTTTGATGCAAAAAAGAGAACTACCAAACTCGGCAAGCTTGAGATAGTTATCGTTTTTTGATTTTTCTTTTTGTTTTGTAGAGAGAGAAATAACGGCGGCTTTGAGCTTTTCGGCAAGCTCGTTTTGAGTAGGGTTTCTATCCAAAACTCCGCACACTTTGTACGAAATAGCAAGATCCAAAATCCCTTTATCGTTTTTGTTATCGCACACAATAAGCATATCTAATGCGGAAATTTTCTGGACAATATCAAACAAATTTGTCTTAGTAACTTTTGAGATCTCCACGACCGCAAAGTGGTAGCGAATTCGATCTTTTCTTGCCAAAAGCTCAGAAAGCGTCAACTTTGTAAACTTAGGGCAGGCGGCATAGCAAGCGTCGTAGACAGTGGATGAAAGCTCGTCCTCTTGTATATAAACGGTGGAAAACATATCAAAATAACGGCGAAATTGTTCCATCATACTGCTTTTTTGTGTTTTGATTTACTTTAGCATATCAATTTTTTGCTATTTATTCTAAACTACTCGCCATCACTCAACAATAAGCCCCGACATGTTTAGCCTAGGCGATGGGCGCTCTATCGATAAGCGAAAGCGGAGTGTTGATGTCAAATATTTTGCCTCTGATATTTTGGATACCAAACCCCTCTAGCCTTGCCGTATGCTTAGCCAAATATCTTTTTGCGTTTGCCTCATCCGCAAACAAATACACACCTCCCGCCTCTTTAGTCTCGGCATTCTCTGTCCATATCTTCCATATCAGCCCCTCTTCAGCAGCTATATCCTCCGCAAGCCCCCTAAAAGCCTCGCTCATCTCCTCGCCAAAAGGCGTCTTCATCGGAAAATCTACTTGCAATAGTTTCATCCTAGTTCCTTAAAAAGTTATTTTAATTTGTTTTAGCATACTGGATTTGGGGTTAAATTTTTGAGGGTTCGCTTGACAGGTATGAGCAGAGGCTGACTGATACAAGCTGCTACGAAGCAGTATATAAGAGTTTGAAAGTGAAGATTGAATACCCAGTTCTTAGAGGATACTACCACTTTATTTGAGGCTCAACATGCCTTATGGCACAATCAGTCAAGAATGAATTCATAAGTGTCTGATAAGGCATTCCCGTCTTTGCGGCTAGGGATTTGAAATAATCAATGGTGTCGGTCTCTATATTTAGTGAAATTTGCTTTTTTAGCTTCTTAGCGTATGGATTTTTCACCGAATTGCTAAAGTCATACTCTTTTCTCATAATAAAACTCCTTGTACTGTTTTTCCTCTTTTTTGGTTGATTTTCTGGCGGATATTATTCTGATGACATTTTCTTTGTCTCTATAGCAATAAACAACCGTCAATACTTTCAAAGTACAGCTCATACCAAGCAAAACAAACCTCTCTTCGCCCTCAGAATGATCGGGATCACTCATGAGTCTTGCATTGTCATCATCAAATACAGTCCTAGCCTCTTAAAGCGATATTCCATGTTTTTGTATATTTGAAGAGGCTTTCGAATGGTCCCAACTAAATTTTATTGCACTCATGTGGTTATTATAATGATATGTCAACGCACTGTATTATTCCAATATTTTTTGACCCATATCTCATTTTATTCAGCCTGACCCCGTTTTTCAGCACTGTTTTCCCATATTTTTAAATCGATACAATCTCATCGCTCAACATATCTTTTACATTCGTATTGGCGCACAACACAGTAAAAATTGTACATTCCAGTGCAAGCTTTTTTACTTGAACGATTTTTATAAAATCATCCGATAGACCACACTCTCCGTCCGAAATCATCAATATATCCGCCTTTTGATATGACTGTTGTAATTCAATAATATTAAATGCTCTCTTTAGAGGAGTTTCGAAATCAGTGCCTCCGCCAAAACCCTGCCCAAGAAAAGATAGCAGTTGTGGCATCTCTTGCTCTGTAGTTATTGAAAACTCTTTTATCTCGCCTGATGCACCAAAAAGCAAAACATACAAAGAGCGACGCTCTTTTTGCAGTATCCCGGCAATCGTTAGCAGTAAAGCTTTTGCTTTTAGTATAGGCTCTCCGTCCATACTGCCGGAAGTGTCCAGACACGCCACGACCGGGCCTGTTCTTTTGGAATTAAACTCTTTGCTTTCTATATTTTGATATGTGGAGCCGCCGAGCTCATATGTCATTAGATTTTTTTCTAGCAAGCGAGAATAAAAAAGCGCCTCAAGCGTCTCATCTTCAAGGTTGAGCAGTTCACTAGGCAAAAGTCGCATTATGTCGTCGCTACGATGAGTGCCATAAACCTCGCTTTTGCTACGCTTAGGGATGCGAGTTTGTTTCTTTTTTTCTTCCGATATATACTCTCTACCCATTTTTTTTGCCAACTCTTTAATACGAGCATTGTTTTTCATCTCTCCAGCAAGAGCCGTAAAATCTTCTTTGTATTTTGATAGTTGAGAATAACTAAAACCTGACCCCTGACACTCCGCCAAAAACTCTTTTGCTTCTTCATATTTATTTGTCACATCGACAAGCGTCTGTCTAAAAGCGGTTAGTCGATTTTGAATATGGCTTGGGATATTTTCATCTTTTATCTCTTCTTCATACTCTTTGAGCTGCTCAAGTTCATTTTTTATTTGTGCGATGCTTTGGGGGTTTAGCGGTTGATTTTTAAAAGCTTCGTTTATAGCTTCCCAATCCGGCTCAGGCTCTTTTTGGACTCTTTCGTCGTTTTGCCAATCCCACAAACGCCATTTTGTAGCTCCAAGCTTTTTGCCAGCTTCTTTTTTTAGCATTACCACAGTCGGTTCTGGGTTTACATCAAATAATCCAAGCGCTTTATCTATAATTTCAACATTGTATTCCCTGCTTGTGTATGCTAAACACTTTTGAGAAAACTGATGACAGTTTTTAAAAACTAGCCCATAAAAAGCCCTTTCACCAATATGCTCTTTGGCTCCTTTTGCCACGGCGGCATGCCCCACAGCTCCATTGTTACCACATGAGACATAAATCTTTTTTCTCAATACGCTTTTTTGGGTAAAGTCGCTTGCATCACTGTAACGAACCTCACTTTCGGCAAATCCATCGACTACGATATTGACTATTTGTCCATCATCTGCATATATACCGGAGTGCTCCACCATCGCCCACAAATCGCAATATAGCACACTCCCTGGAAGCGGAACCACCTTGTCTCGGAAGTTATCATCAATAAAATATTTAATATCTTTAAAAGGGAGTAGCGCCAATGAACCAACCGTGCTTATAGTTGTTGATATTAGCGTCTTAAGTTTAGAAAACAAAACAGCAACTACCCTAAAGCCATATATTATAGCGTATCTGCTGGATTAGTAAATCCTCCGTATCGCCACTTGCATCAGACTTCTCTTGACGATTAACTGTGGCAATGGGGCGCAAAGTCGGTCTATTATTTTTTGCATCCCACTCCCATATATTGACAAAATCCCAACCCAAGGTATGCTCAAAATATCGTTGTTTAAATATTGCCGCCGCTACGGTTTTGCCATCTTTTCCGTTGGCATCATCTTGTCCTTCTATCGTATCTATTGCGGCATTGTTTTCTAAAATTGTTTCGTTTGAGAGGTGATAAACAATGCGGGCACTAGAAAAATCGAGAAGCAGAATGAGACCGACTGCGCAGTTGCGGATGATATTTTTATCTTTGCTATCATATGCAATGCCACCATATAGGCGGATGGTGTTTTTATCTTTGCTATCAAATCCAAAGTCATTATATACATTATATAAAACAGAGGTGAGAGGATCAGTTCTAACCGACGCCACAAAGCAGTACTCTACCGAGCTAGTTGTAAGCGTTTTTGCAATACCACCTTCAATATTACTTCCGTCATTACCACTCAAAATCACTGCACAATTCTTGATTTGACAGTTTGTGGCGCTCTCTTTAATCATTCTATCTGATGTTTGGCAAAGATTAAATTCGCAACCCACAGCATCTTTTGCTATCGATCTATCAGACTTGCAATCTGTTATATTACTATTTTTAGCACTCTCTTTTATCAAATCTAGCTTTGTTCGACAAGATCTGATTTGACAATTTTCTGCGCTGCCAATCAGCGAGTCGGTAGATTGACAACGCTCTATAACACTACCGTTTGCGCTTTGCGCCAAAGAGCAACCCTCAAGAATCATATCTACAATCTTTGATTCAAGTTGTATGTCGGAAAAGATAGATTTACTTCCTGTCGGCAGATTGCGGATGACATAGCCGCCTCCGTCATAATGCCCCTTAAAACTCATCGGCTTCCAGTATGTCAAACCGGCGCAATCTATATCTGTCGTCTGACGAAAATAATATCCGGCAACACCAATCTCAGGATGGTCAATACCCATTAAGTCGTCTATATTATTTATCAAAATAGGGTCATACTCGACGCCGCTTCCCTCATAGCCTTTGATTGTGACATTGGATTGCTTGGCGATAAGCGGTTCTATGCGCTCTGGCTTATCTGTATTTGAAGATGACAAAGGAACAGGGTGGCTATATTTTTGCAATGTTTCTAATATCATATTGCGTACTTTTTCAGCGTTGTCATAGTGGTTCCAAAGACAATTTTTAAGTAAGAGCACATCCGATAGATCCACCTCCGAGCGCCCGTTTGTAACTGCACAAACCTTCAAAAATCGAATAACTTTTTTCAAACGCCTATCGGACAATCGTTCTCTATTGTCTTCTTTGAATAGTTTTTTATGCCCAGACCAGATGGAGCGCACAATCTCGACAATAACAGGCGGCAAACTTACCTGCTGGGCGGCATTGGCAACAAAATCCAAATCTGTTTGTGTTACTCTTTCGTCGGTAGTCACAGCTTCAGGCGTTGCAAAAAGTAGATGTAGCTGATCCTCCCTCACATAATCCACAAAAATACGAACCAAAAAACGGTCATAAAGAGCAGCCAACTCCTCTTCCCCTGTAGGAAGCTCGTTTGAGGCGGATATAAGAGAGAGTAGCGGAACTTTTGCGCATTAGCGCCATTATGAAAAATTCGCTCATTTAGTATGGTAAGTAAGGAGTTGAGGATTGAAGAGCTAGCCTTAAAAATTTCATCCAAAAAAGCAATTTGAGCGCCAGGCAAGTAACCAACCGTATTGCGTTTGAATCTATCTGCTTTTAGCTCAGCAATCGACAAAGGACCGAAAATCTCTTCCGGAGTTGAAAACTTTGTAAGCAGATACTCAAAATATCCACCGCCATCTACTCGCTCTATACTTTCGGCGATACGACGAGCAATCATACTTTTTCCCGTTCCAGGCGGTCCTATTAAAACTATATTTTCACCGGATAAGACAGTAAGGAGCGCAATCTTAAAAGCCTCTTCTCTACCAACCAAATCGTGATTCATTTGCGATAAAAGGGTCTGTATTTTTTGTTTAATCATAGGTTACAATCGACTCTCCTGTGAAAATTGAGCTTTGGTTTTGTTTTAGGGGAAGATTTTACTAAAAATATTCTGCAAAAGCTAATATCCGAGCAAATAGCCCAACAAGGATAGCTCGTATTTAATACGACAATTTTTCTGTTTTTTATATTGCCAAAGCGTTGTGTTTGCGACAAGGAGAAACGGGCGGGTTAATGAACTACAATTTTATCTTCCATTATCTCCACATAGTTTGACTCTTTTAGAGAGGTCAAAATTTCATCTAAAGCTATTTCAAATAGTTGCAAGAGTTTTGAGTTTTTAATATTGCCGGTGTTGACAATAAGAATTTTTGATGGCGTCGCCGTCAATAAGTACGATTCTATAAAATCAGAATCTTTTGTGACAACAATACAATTTTCATCTTTAGCGATTGCGCAAATTTCAGCGTCGCTTGTTTTGTTGGATTTTGGCAAATCTAAAGTGTGAATAGAATCGACACCTCTACGCCTCAAAAATTCTGCTAACGAGCTTGGGAGCTGTGCGTCTATCAGAAATTTCATGCAGCGGGAATAATTTCTATCTTTTTTATCCGACTGAGCTTGGTCGCAAACTCCAAAGAAGCCAAAATATCCTCTCTCTCCAAATCCTTGTAATCTTCAAGTATCTCTTCAATACTCATGCCGCTACTCAAAAGCTCAAGTATATTCTCTACAGGATACCTCATGCCTCTAATGGTGGGCTTGCCGTGACAAATATCTTTATCAATAGTAATTCGTCCGATATGCGAACTCATCTTTTAGCCTTTTTTATTTTGTCTGATTATAGCATACACAAATGATTCATACTTACATTTTGAGCAAAGCCAAAAATGAGAAAAATAGGAGATAGTCTCCCTAATTCAATAAAAGAGATTTGTCGTTTTTTATTTATTTTAGCATACCAGACTTGGGGAAAGATATTAGCTATACGATAATTCTATCCTTGCAATTTCCAAATCTCCATCCAGCCACATCTTTACTGGATTATTGATGGATGTTAGGCTTGCACTTGTTGTGCCCGCATTTTTGATAACAAAGATTGCGTATTTATAGCCCTCTCCACTATCGTAAAGAAATTTGGCAAATCCCCATTGGGTTTTAGAGATTTCAAACTCATTTGTGTTTGAGGCTCGTCCTTTGACTTCGATATAGCGAAGCTCTTCATCACCCCTCATCAGCACAAAGTCATACCCACGCCCGATATTAGCGCCCTCATTCATCCGGCGAACAGAGTACCTCTTGTCTTTATTATTTTCACAGAACTCCTGCAAGTAACGATAAACATACTCCTCGCTCCACTCCCCGATTGCTTTGCGTATCGCTTTTGGAACAACTGGTGCATAGTGTTCCTCATCAAATGCATCCTCAAAAAAGCTTCGAGAAGTTTGCTTTTGAAGGTCTTTTGATTTTTTTGCTTTAAACTTTGTGGTTTCGATGCGAACCTCTGCCGTTTTTGCCTCAACCTCCATTGTCCACTTAGCAGTATCCGGCGATGCATGTTCCCACAAGATTATATCTTCTACCTCACTACTTTGTTTTTGTTGTAATTTTTTTAATGCCTCATATTCTTCCAGAGTTACAACCTTAAGCCCTTGTTTTTCAAGCTCTTCGATTGCATCGGTTTTAAACGACATAAGAGCCAAATACTCCTTTATTTCAACCCCGAGCAAATCATAACCGTACTCTTCGGCTATCTCCTCAAGTTTAAGCTCCATAGGCTTATGCGCCGTACTATCAGCATCGAAAACCCATTCGGCGTTCTTCAAAAGCGTACAAATTTTAGAGTCAAAATCTTTTTCGTGTGAGTTACCTGCAGCCCCTCGCCATCGATAGTACCCACGAAGAATATTTTTATCTTTTAGATGTGAGATTAGAAATTCCCAAATAACAAGGCTAAGTTCCTTGTCAACGGGATTGTCAAGTAGTCGCCCAAGCCCATCCAGCTCGAAATCATCCCCGTCCAATTCTGCCACCAAGGCAGTATGACGCAACCGCTCCTTGTGGCTTTGGTCAATGTGCGGCGAGGTTGGCAATACATCTGGTCTTGTTTTAAACGACAACAATGAGCCCAGTGTCGTCCCATCCAAAATACCCCACAGTTTCTCGTCCATTGTTGAAGCGGCAGGACTCGCAACAAACCACCGTTTTAGCTGTTTGGTCGGCAGGTAAACCTCGTGCGGATATTTGAGTTTTTTGACTCCGTCACTAATACAAAAGATACATGCCGATTTTTCGATTAGCTCTACAATCTTTTTTTGATTCGATTCGGACGCTGCATCGTACATCCGAGAGAGCGCCGAAAAAGCTTCGAAATAACCATCCGTCAACCCTAAATTTGTCAGCAAAGGAAGAATAAACTCTTTTATTTCATCAACAATATCCGGGGTTTTTATAGCAATGGCATCAAAAAACGGCTTTGCAATATCAGAGGCGGAAATATCCGGATGAACACAACGAAACCTTGTCGGGGTCTGCGGATACAGGTAGATCTGCACTTCTCCGTTAGCGCTTTTGAAAGCGACATGTGTGCCATCTTCAAGCCTAGCCAGCGGAAGCGAAGATAAAAAGCCATTAACCCTGAGTTGATTTTTTGCGCATTCACCGTAAAATGAAGCTATCCAGTCGTTGCTTTGTGCGCTCAAAAAATTATCGTCAAACTGTTGGATAATTTTGTCCAGCGTATATTCCATCATTCCAGCATAGGCGGTCAAAAAACACTTTATCGTGTTGTATTTTGATTCCAAAAGCGATGAGTGAAGCCATGCCGACTTTTGAAAAAGCTTATGAGTGCCGGCCTCCTCAAATAAAGAAGCATCCGTCCCCTGAGCAACTGCAAATATCTCGCTTGGCAACGCATATCCGCCATCTTGCGTCGGGATTAACGGCTGACTTTTGAAGATTTCGATAGATGCGGCAAATAACTTTTGCGCAACTTTGCCGCTCTGAGACGAAAGCGGAAGCAACTGTAATATTTGAACATCCAAAACCTTACGCTTTGCCATATCAATCAAAATATTTTTATACAGCTCAACGATGTTTTCGGTAATAGCTTCGTTTTGAGGGTCATCAAAATTGATAGTTTCACGATTTGGCGTCGTTTTGTAGGGCGCATGAACCAAAAAGCGCATATTTGTCGCAACGACGGTCTGAAAAAATACATAAAGTGGGCTAACGCTAACAGGAATATATTTACCCTCTGCATCCATAGCAAATGCGATTTTGCACTCAAGAGCTTTGTCTTCTATACTGAATTCATGCGTATATAACTCAAAATATTCCGTTTTACTTTGCGTATTAATGCAAAGCAGCGAATGGATACCCTCGTTTTTTTCTACAGTTTTTTCAACATAGCCGACCTCGTCGCCTATTTTCCAATCAATACGACTTAGATTGCTTAAAAAAATAAGCTCATCCTTGCCGATTGTACGAAGGCGTTTTGCTATAGAGTCGTAGTGCGTTGTTAGATTCGCCTCAACCCTATCAAACGGCAATATGACAGTAGTATATCCATCATTTCTATTTTCAAGTGGTTCAATGGATTTTGGGATGATATAATCGCTAATTTTGAAGTTGTAGGTATCGCCGTAAATATGAGGCGTATTTGTTATAGAAAAAACAGATTTAAAACCGGCTCCAAATTTTCCAATTTTGTTTGGTTCATTTGATTTGGTTGAGCTTCCAATAGTGGTAATCGCCTCCACATCAAAAAAACTAAACGCTCTACCGTTGTGCGAACTCTCAAGCCTATCTGGATAAAGCTCAAACAAGATTGTCGTCGCCCCTGCGTCTTGGGCGTTTTGGAGAAGCTCATAAAGAAAGTGTGTACTGTCAGAGTAGAGGTTTGCGATAATACTATGGGAGTTGTCGCCATTGAGCCTGCATGACTCAATATGAGCAATTCGTTTTTTAGTGAGTTCATTGAAGTCGTCAATATTCATTTGGCTTGCTCCGTATGTCTGCATCTTGGATAGTTACTACATCCATAAAATGCGTTGCCGTTTGCACGATTATTGCGAAGCAATATCGTACCGCCGCATTTTGGACATACTTTGGCATTGGAGGGTTGGTTGAGACGCTCTTTGAGATTTTTAACATGAACATGGTCGGTTTGAAAACTTTGCTTAAGACACTGACTTTGCAGACTATTGACGATTTGCTCTATCTGAACATCGCTAAACTCCTCTTTTGTAAACGAACGAATAAAGCGGATATATGACATTCCCAAAAAGACATCTGAAGGCTTGGCAGTCTTGAATTTGCACTCCCCGACAAACACGACAATCGAAACAAAAACAGACAAAGGCAGCCCAAGAACTTCCCCTAGCGCTTTAATATGACGGCGGTTTTGGTGAAGCGGATTTTGAAATTGATGTTTTTGTTTAAAAATTTGTTGCGTCCAATACTTTTCACACTCATCGCCATATATCCACCCTTTCATATTTTTTGTCTCGATAACAAAGATGCCGTACTTTGAGACCAAAACATGATCAATCTGCGTTGTGCTGCCGTCCGCAAGCATTAAGGTGATGTTCTTGACGGGGATGTAAACCGTCTCATCTAGTACTACCGAATTTGCGATATTCACAAGTCCTTCGCCTATTTTTCCCTTCATAAATGGAGTTCTAAAAAACAAAACAATAATAATTAAAAGAAGAAAAGGCCATGCACCGGAAAATATTGAGCCCAAAAGCGCAGAAGTATCTAACATTTAAATCCAATTTATTTTTTGTTTAAACATATTGCTTATCGTTTTTATTCTGGTTTTACGACAATTTTTCTGTTTTTTGGGGTTTTATTGCGGTGTTTGTTGGCAAA
>DIZY01000115.1:5711-5963 GCA_002428055.1 Helicobacteraceae bacterium UBA6016 | reverse complement strand
AAAATGACATTTTCAAAAAATTCCAATGTCTGCCGTTTCTCTTTTGAGATATAAAACAATGTGGTCAGCATATCTTCGCTAATGCAAACGCTGCAATCATCTGCAATAACTTTTTCCATCAATCTCATGGCTTGCGGATGTTTGGTTCTTTTTGCGTCGATAATGTCGGCGACTATATTGGTATCAAGAAATATCTTTTTACCCATTTATTTTCTCCAAAGATACGGTTTCTTTGAGCTCTTTTGAAGATAG
>DIZY01000115.1:3273-5514 GCA_002428055.1 Helicobacteraceae bacterium UBA6016 | reverse complement strand
CCTACTATTGTCGTCATTGTAGCTCCTTATCGTCTTTTGGTTCGATAGTAGCATATTGGATATAAAGTTTCTATTTGAGGGAGGAGGTATGATTTAAAAAAGGAGACAGTCCCTATTTTCCTGAGGCTTTCCGTTTGAACACCCCTCATATTCCAAACAATCTTTTTGCATTTTCATTTGATATTTTGATTAGCTCATCTTCGCTAACCCCAAGTATCTCTGAAGATTTTTTGACGACTAGCGGCATATATGCGGGCTCATTTCGCTTGCCACGGTGCGGCATCGGAGTCAGATATGGGGCGTCTGTTTCAAATAGTAGTCTATCGAGCGGTATTTGCGGCAACACCTCCACTAGCTTTCTGGCGTTTGAAAATGTGAGTACGCCTCCCACGCCAAAGTAAAATCCGTGTTTGGCAAGCTCCAGTAGATTGTGGTCGGCGTTGTAGCAGTGCAGTACGCCGCCGACCTTGCCGCTGTCCATATCGATTAACATCTTTTTGCTATCTTCGCTTGCGTCACGGATATGCACGATGAGAGGTTTTTGCGTTTTTTTGGCTATCTCTATCTGAGTGGCAAATATCTCTTTTTGCAGCTTTTTTTCAGCCTCTTTTTCACCTTCGTCTTCCGGCAATCTGAAATAATCAAGCCCGCATTCGCCTACCGCAACGCACTTTGGGTGAGAGACAAATTCAAATGCCTTTTCGTCAAATTCATTCGCATGATACGGGTGTACCCCCACGGCAAAATAAGCGTTTTCATACTTTTCGCAAATCTCTACCGCTCTACTCAAATCTTTCGGTCCCGCCCCTGGGATAACAAATCTATCCACGCCGCTTGCTACGGAGCGGACTATCGCCTCGTCCAAATCTTCAAAATATCTGCCGTCATCGAGGTGGCAGTGCGTATCGACTAGCATCTTGCCCCCTCCCGTAGCATCTGTTTTGCGTACTCCATCGCCTCTTTGGTTATCTCGCCGCTTGAGACCATCCTAGCTATCTCCCCCGCCCGCTCATCCTCTGCGAGCTTTCGCACATAACTACCCTCTGTGTCTTTACTGACCACAAAATGATGCGTGGCGACACTGGCAAGCTGAGGCTGGTGAGAGATTGCAAATATCTGGTATTTTGCGGATAGCTCACGAAGCAGATACGCCACTCCTGCACTCTCCTCGCCGCTAAGATTAGCATCTGCCTCATCCAAAAACAGTACGGCTTTGCCGCCATCATCACTACTACTGCACGCCATCAGCGCAAGTCTCAGCCTTCTATACTCACCTGCGCTTAGCGTAGAGACTGCTGATTTTGCTAGGCTAAGCTCTATGCCGTCAGCCCCAAGCATAGAGGGCTCTTTTGAAACAAGCAGTACGGTCGGCTCGCCAATAAGAAGCTTTTTGGCAAAAAATCCAAGTCTTTCAGAGAATAGCCTAAGTGCGCTCTTGCGAAATGCGGTTATTTTCTGCGATAACGCCGCCACGGTTTTTGATATATCCTTGATGTCAAGCTCCAAAGAGGAGATGAGCGAATCTAGCTCGTCAAGCTCTTTTAACTCCTCTTTTTTGACCCCAAAATACTCTATCGCCTCACCAACGCCGCCATACCGCTTGTTCAGGTATGAGAGCTTCTCAAGCCTCTCGAAAATCCCGTCTATATCTACACCATCAAGACGAGAGAGCTTGAACTCAACCTCGCCCGTCGCCTCCTCAAGGCGTGAAAAAAACTCATGCACCTCATCCGTGCTTTTCCCAAGAAATTCAAAAAGCTCGACAACCGTGTGTTTGTGGTTTTTGAGAGACTCTGTTTTTGCCAGCAAAGCGCCTATCTTCTCTTTTTTTGATAGCTCTTTTTTTAGAGCCAGTAGCTCATCCTCTTCGCCCTCTCTCGGGTCTATCTCAGCAAATTTTTTGAGCTCAAACTCCAAAAACTCTCGCTCTTCGGCAGCTTTTATCGACTTTTCCCGTAGTCTCGCAAGCTCTTTATTCAGCGCTCCAAGCCTAGCAAAAGCGTCGCTATACTCATCTTTAATTCCAGCAAAACTCTCATCTTTTACAAACGAATCAAGCGCTCCAAGTAGCCTAGCATCAGTAAAGTCGCTATCGTCTTTGGAGGAGAGGTAAAATGAGAAGAGCTTTGAGGTAGACAGAAGGTCTTTTTTTGCAATAGAGTTTGCGTTGACAAAATATCTAGCTTTATCTTTTTTGAGATAGCGAAAACTGTTTGGCTCCTCGTTTTCGATACCCATCTC
>DIZY01000115.1:0-3240 GCA_002428055.1 Helicobacteraceae bacterium UBA6016 | reverse complement strand
TAGCCAAATACGGAGAGCACACCCTCCATCAAGACCGACTTTCCGCTGCCCGATGCCCCCGTAAAGACGCTCAATCCTGCATCAAACTCCAGCTCAACCTCGCTAAATCCGACAAGCTCTTTCGCGTAAAATCTTTTTAGGGACACTATCTCTCTTGCCCCCAGCGAAGTTTTTGCTTGAGCACGGTAAAAAAGCTATGCGACTTTGGCCAGAGTAGCACGACTTTTTCGCTACTTTGTATCAACTCCAAGCTCTCCATATACTCCACCGTAAAACTCTCTTGCCCGTCTATAATGGCGACCGCCGAGGAAGATGTAGGCGTAACGGTCAAATTTAGAAATGTCGGAAGCACAAACGGTCTTTGCGTCAAGGAGTGCGGGCAGATGGGGGTCATGATAAAGTTCTCGCTAGTTGGATACGCAAGCGGTCCACCCCCTGAAAGATTGTAAGCCGTAGAGCCGGTCGGAGTGGAGACGATGAGCCCGTCGCCATAATAGCTGTTAACCTCGTCGCCTTTTGATGTGACGCCTATCTCTATCATTTTTGAGAATATATTTTTGGTTAGCACCATATCGTTAAAGGCAAAATATCGTTTCTCAGACTTCGCTTTTTTATGGATGACCTCCATCATGATGCGTTGCTCTATCTCGTATTTTCCATCAAACAAATCAGCCAAAAACTCTTTGTATTCATCTCTTGAAACGGCTGTCAAAAACCCTAAATTGCCTAGATTTATCCCAAAAATCGGCTTTTTATACGGATGCGAACGCCTCGCAAGCCCTATTATCGTACCGTCGCCGCCTATGGAGACTAGGATGTCTGATTTTTTAAACATCTCTTCTATGTTTGTCGGTTTTTCGTTTACGGATTTTGCGGACACGGCATCTATGAGCACGTCCGCACCGTACGAGCAGACCTCTTTTTTGAACTCGTAAAAAAACTCTTTTATCCCCTCGGTGGAGGGACGAAGGACTACGCCTACGGTTTTTATCCTCACTCTTTTCCTCCAAGTTTTGGTAGATGCCACTCTTTTAGGTATGCGACCATCCTAAGGGCGAGCGCAAACACAAAAAGCGAAAATATCGTATAGAGATTTAGTGCGCCGTTTTCGCCCAAAAGATACATACTAATACCCACCATAATTGCGATTGTAGCGTAAAATTCGCTTTTTAAGATAGCCGGAACATCGTTTACCAGCATATCCCGCACCATGCCGCCCCCCACTGCCGTGAGAAGAGATAGCACCGCCACGCCAAAGCCGTTAAGTCCCGCATTGATAGCCACGATAGAACCGCTGATAGAAAAAGCGGCAAGCCCAACCGCATCGCTAATTACGAAGATAAGTTTTTGATCAAGCTCCGTTTTTTTGTGCAACCCTATCGCTACCGCCACAACTAGCGTAGAAAGCACAATAAGGCAGAGCGAGAAGTTTTGCATCGATAGCGGTATATGCCCCACTATCACATCCCTAGCTATTCCGCCGCCAAGAGCTGTCAAAAACGCAAGAAGTGTCACGCCGAATATATCGAGCCTATGGCGTACCCCTGCCAGAAACCCGCTAAGTGCAAACGAGGTAATACCGATAAAATCGGCGACCTCTAGTATAAAAGCGGTTGACATCTAGCTAGAGATACTCGTTTTTAAAAGCCACATACCTTGCGGCGTGCTCATAAAGCCCCTTGACCTCTTCATCACTCAGCTCCCTCACGACTTTTGCCGGAGAGCCCATTATCATGGAACGAGGCGGAAATTTTTTGTTTGGGGTCACAAGCGAGCCTGCACCCACGATAGACTCTTTGCCTATTACCGCTCCGTCAAGTATCGTGCTTGACATACCGATGAGACATCCATCTTCTATAGTACATCCGTGAAGCGTCACGCTATGCCCTATCGTAACATCGTTTCCTATGATGGTCGGAAATCCCGTAGATTCATCATCATTCTTATAATGCGTCACATGCACCATCGAGCAATCCTGAACGCTTGTCCTCTCTCCTATCTCAATACGGTGAACATCACCCCTGACAACTACGCCAAACCAGATAGAGCTATCCTTGCCGACAACCGTCCTACCTATCACATCCGCACTCGGCGCAATAAAAACATTTTCGGCTATTTGCGGTTCATAATGCTTAAACTTCATAATCATCTTAGCTCTCCTTCAAAAGCTTGCTAGCTAGGCGGTTTTCTTTGCTATTTTGCTCTTTTGCGTGCGATTCAAAAACGCCTGTTACATAATCTTCAAGTATTTTTTGACTATCTAGCCCACCGTTTTGGCTCTCAAGTCTAGCATACTCACCGTCCACGCCTAGCACTCTGGCCTGCACATCATCATCCACCTGAAGCCTCAATATCTCTAGCAGTTTTTGCGAGATTTTGGCATCAAACACCGGAGTTAAAAGCTCTATTCTCTTCTCAAGATTTCTTGTCATCCAATCCGCACTAGAAAAATACATCTGCGGCGAAGAGTTTTTGAAATAAAACATCCTAGCGTGCTCCAGATATTTACCCACTATCGATGTTACCCTAATATTTTCGCTAATCCCCGCCACGCCCGGTCTTAGACAGCAAATCCCTCTGATAATAAGCGATATTTTGGCCCCCGCCTGAGATGCTCCATAAAGAGCCCTGATCACATCGGCNNTCAACAAGAGCATTCATTTTGGCGATAATCTGACCATCCGCTCCGCACTTCTCTTCATTTTCGATAAGAGATAGTATGGTTTTTTTCATCTGGGTAGGGGCCATAGAGAGAGCGTGCAACTCCGAGTATTTCGCCGAACCGGTCAAGTGATGGAAAAACTTCGTAGCGTCTTCCGCCATATCTTTATTTGCCGTAAAAAAGCCTATGTCGGTATAGATTCTCGCCGATTGGACATTGTAATTTCCGGTTGAGAGATGCATATACTGCTTCAGTCCGTCTCTATGTTTTCTGACCACCGTAGCTATTTTGGCGTGTACCTTTAGCCCCGCTATACCGTATACCACATGCGCCCCCGCCCTCTCCAGAGCCCTCGCCCAATGAAGATTGTTCTCCTCATCAAACCTTGCTTTTAGCTCCACAAGTGCGGTTACCTGTATCCCGTTTTCCGCCGCCTCAATGAGCGCTTTTACGAGTGGGGAATTTTTACCGACCCTGTAAAGCGTCATCTTAATGGAGAGAACATCATGGTCTTTTGAAGCGTCTACGATAAATTTAACCACAGGGTCAAAACTCTCATACGGCTGATAAAAGAGTAT
>DIZY01000114.1:23288-23952 GCA_002428055.1 Helicobacteraceae bacterium UBA6016 | reverse complement strand
ACGGTTCAAAACTAACAAGAGACGCCAAGCTGCGATACGAAGAGTTTTTTGACTACAAACACCAAAACATACAGGACAGATACTCCGTCAGATGTATTCCGCAAGTGCTAGGACCCGTGTTTGAAAACATGGAAATATCCAAAAGATGGCTAGAGACGGAGATCAACTCCGCAAGCGACAATCCTCTCGTATGCGTGCGTGAAGATAGGGTGTATACGGGGTGCAATTTTTATGGGGGCTACATCGCCCACGCTTGTGACACGCTCAAAATAAGCATGGCAAATATGGCAGACCTACTTGACAAGCAGTTTGCCGCCCTTGTGGATGAAAAGCTAAATAACGGTCTAGGCGAAAACCTAAAAATAGGCAATGAGCCATATTTTCACGGGTTTAAGGCTATGCAAATCACTCTTAGCTCTCTTAGCGCCGATGTACTCACAAGGATGCTCCCCGGCTCACTCTTCTCCCGCTCCACAGAGTCCTTGAATCAAGATAAAGTAAGTATGGGGACGACCTCGGCTATATCTTTTAGAGACACGCTGGTGGATTTTGAGAAGATGCTCTCAGTCGCTATGCTAGGACTCGCACAGGCTTTTGACATCAGGGGAGATGAAAATCTATCGCCGTTTTCAAAAGAGCTTCACGCCAAAATAAGGGCTCTTAG
>DIZY01000114.1:22917-23250 GCA_002428055.1 Helicobacteraceae bacterium UBA6016 | reverse complement strand
AGATTTGTCTAACGCTTTTGAGATAGAGGGGCTAAATAAATCCTACGGCAAAAACCATGTCCTAAAGAACCTCTCGTTTTGCGCACAGGAGGGCAGGGTGCTAGGGCTTCTGGGGGCAAACGGCGCAGGTAAAAGCACGCTTATCTCGATACTCAACTTCATAACGCCAAAAGACGACGGAAGCGTCAAGGTGTTTGGGATGGAGCTAGAAAAAAACGAGCGGGAGATAAAAGCCCTCTGCTCCCTCGTACCCCAATCCATAGCCCTCTACCCAACGCTTAGCGCAATCGAAAATATGGAGTATTTCGGAGCTCTGGGTATGCTCTCAGGCGC
>DIZY01000114.1:0-22867 GCA_002428055.1 Helicobacteraceae bacterium UBA6016 | reverse complement strand
GGGGGTCTAAAAAGACGGGTAAATCTAGCCGTAGGACTGCTCAATAACCCAAAACTACTATATCTGGACGAGCCCACAGTCGGCGTAGACCCGCACTCCAGAAACTATATACTTGAGGTCATCAAAAAACTCAACCGTGAGCTAGGGCTAACCGTCATCTACACCTCGCACTATATGGACGAGGTAGAGGAGATAAGCGACGACATCGTCATCATCGATAGGGGTGAGATAGTATTGCAAGGGGCAAAAGAGCAGATAGTGGAAGAGGGCAAAAAGCTTCATGGGGTCAAAAGTCCGCTTGAAGAGCTATTTTTGAGTCTCGCTTCTAATATGGAGGAGCGGGTATGAGATTTTGGCTGATGCTCAAAAAAGAGTTTTTGGTGATTTCCCGTGACATTCACGCTCTTTTGGCACTTTTTATCATGCCAGTCATCTTCATACTCATCATGTCGCTTGCCACAAAAGAGCTTTTTAACAGCGGTTCAAAGCCGATAGTCGAGATACTCGTGGTAGATATGGAAAGCTCAAAGCTCTCTGCCTCACTTGTCAAAAGTATAGAAAAAAACTCATACATTAGCGTCGTCAAAATAGATAAAGACGAGACGGATGGAGGGCTAAAACAGAGGCTTTTTGCCAAAGAAAATAGAGTGATTTTGCGCATAGACTCCAATCTAACGCAGGCAATAAAAGCAAACGACCCGTTATCGGCATTGCGCTTTGAACTTAACCCGTCGATGAAAAAAGAGTGGGAGATACTATCCGCCATAGTTGTCGAATCAAGCGCAAAAGCTTTAGAGGGTGAACAAGCGGCAGCCATGATGTCAAAGCACAAAAAAACGGCAGAGACGAACAAAACGGAGCTTGCAAAAAGCTACATCTACAAAGACGACAAAAAAAGCAAAATACCTACCTCGGTACAGCAAAGCGTGCCGGCGTGGCTTGTGTTTTCGATGTTTTTTATCGTGATAGCCATTTCAAATTCGTTTATCGCCGAGAGAATGCAGGGCACACTACTTCGTATCAAGACGATGAATGTCTCAAAGCCATATCTCATAGCGAGTAAATTTATCCCGTATTTTCTTATCAATCAAGCGCAAGTAGTCGCCATGATAGCCGTCGGAATATATGTCGTGCCGCTTTTTGGCGGGGATAGATTTGAGCTTGCGACCAATGTGGGCGCTTTGGCGCTCTTATCCTCCGCCGTTAGTTTTGCAGCTATATCTTTCGCTTTTTTGGTGGCGTCCATCTCCAAAACCACGGAGGAGTCCACCACGATAGGTGGTGTGTCAAACATCATCTTCGGGGCGCTTGGCGGTGTGATGGTGCCAAAGTTTGTAATGCCGGATGTGATGCAAAAAATAGCCGATTTATCCCCTATGTCATGGGCGCTTGACGGGTTTTTGGATCTGTTTGTCAATGGAGCGGGAGTGGGCGATATAGCCCTAAAAGTCGTTATGTTGCTGTTTTTTGGCATTGTCTGCCTTACTATTTCAGCAACCGTGTTAAAATACCAAAAAGTAGAGGCAGCGTAGATGCAAGAGCTAAAACAAGAGATAAAAGAGCTAATAGCCATAGAGTGCGACAAAGATTTTAGGGCGGAGGAGATTAGCGATACCGAGCCGCTTTTTGGCTCCGCATCAAAACTAGAACTTGACTCGATAGATGCGTTGCAAATTTCGATGGCGTTGCAAAAAAAATACGGCGTCACGCTAAACGATAGCAAGGAGCTAAGGCGGGTAATGGAGTCCGTAAATAGCCTTGCTGATTTCATCTCAAAGACAAAATAGCCTTGAAGAGCGCATATATAATCGGCAAATCGATACTCTGCTCGCTAGGCTTGAATTTGCAAAACTCTATGGAAGTGCTCATAAAAAAAGAGATACGAACTACGCAAAAACGGTGTGATCCAAGGGATGAGGGCGTCACGAGAGCGTATTTTGGTATAGATGTGCAGCTGCCCTCACACGAGAGGTTTTATCGCATTATTTTTGACGCAATTAGACAGGCAAAAGAGGATGCAGGGATGAGCGATGAAGAGTTTGCTTCGTTGACACTTTTTGTCGGCTCCACCTCTATCAATCTTCCGATTTATGAAGATAGCTTTGCCGCCTGCGCCGCCAACAAAGAGCCTTATTTTAAGGCTGTCGGATACGACATCGTGGCGCAAAAAATAGCGGACGAGTTTGGCATAAAAACAAAGAGGTATACGATAAATACAGCGTGCACCTCAAGCGCAAACGCTCTTGCTTCCGCCGCCTCGATGATACGCCTTGGCAAAATCAAAAAAGCCCTAATCGTCGGTTTTGAACTATATAACAACCTTACACTCTGCGGGTTCGAGTCGTTACAACTGCTTACAAAAGGCAAAATTAGACCTTTTGACAAAAACAGAGACGGGATAGCGCTAGGCGAACTCTGCTCGGCGGTTGTGCTCTCAAATGAAAAAGTGCGAGAGGGCGATTTTGAGTATCTAGGCTCTGCAAATATATGCGACACTACAAGCGTAACGGGCGGCGATGAGAGCGGCGAATTAGCAAGAGTGTGCATGCAAAAAGCTCTTGAGGCGGCTGGTGTGCAACCTAGTGAGATAACCGCCGTAAAAGCGCACGCCACGGGAAGCGCCATTAACGACTTGGCGGAGGGGAGGGGTCTAAAAGCTCTATTTGGCGAAAAAATGCCGCCCATTTGCGCCCTCAAGCCATACATTGGACACACGCTTGGTGGATGCGGCATCGGTGAACTCGTACTTTTTACGGAGTGCATCGGCAGTGGTGTTTTGCCTAGCGCCAAAGGCTTTGAGACGATGGATGAGGAGATAGGTTTTGCGCCCATAGTTGCGGATACGCCCGTCGGCAAGGGAGTGTTTTTGCTCAATTATTTCGGCTTTGGCGGCAACTCTACCGCTATTGTGGTGTCAAACAGATGAAGCTATACATCCACGCCGCAAACTCATTTTTGAATGACCCCGCGACCGATATATCCACATTAAAAGAGATACTAAAAAACGAGAGCGGCAAATCCTTTCGCCGTATCAATCGCTTCATCCACCTCACGCTTATCGGCGCACTAGGATTAGCTAAAAAGATAACTATCGACAAGGATACGGCTCTATATCTGGCGACAAATTACGGCTCAATAGCCTCCACTATCAACTCGCTTACGGATATATACGAGGCAAAAAGCCTACCGATGCCGATAGACTTCATCAACACGGCATCAAACATCGCTGGTTTTTATGTGGCCTCAGAGCTTGGGCTGATGTCAAAAAACCTCTGCATCTCCGCCGGTGAGCAAAGTTTTGAAGCGGCTTTGGAGCTTGCGGTGTTGGATATAGAGAGTGGCGAAGTAAATGCGGCTTTAGTCGGCGGAGTGGACGAGACAACCGGATTTTTGGACGGTTTTTTGGAGGGGAGCTGCTGGATACTCATATCCGCAAACCCAGATGGAGCAATAGGCGAAATAAGCTTTGATGAGACGGATGAGAGTGATATATTTTCGTTTGAAGATAGCTTTGACGCAAGCAAACAACACGGATATTACGGCTCTTACTCTGCGTTTGCCGTAACACATTTTTTGGAGAATTTTGGCGGTAAGAGTATCTGCTTTGTGTCTAGGAGGCAGAGAGTGAAGGTGTATGGATATGCGCTATAAAGTTGTTTACGCTAAATATCTGGACGGGCATAGGCTGGCAATATCATTTCAAGACGGTAAAAACGGTGTTGTGGACTTGAATGAGTATAAAAACAGAGGCGGTGTTTCTTCTAATTTTTCAGATTGAGATATTTTAATATTATCTTTTATTTCCCGAGTTTATTTTATTAAGTCTAAATTTAGTACCATATTTAGACTATAACAAAAGGCTATTTTATGAATTTAGCAAATGACATCAAACCAATCAGCTATCTTAAGACCAAAACCGCAGATGCGATTTCGTATGTCAATGATTCACATCGTCCTCTCATTATCACCCAAAACGGCGAGGCCAAAGCCGTCATTCAGGATATTGAGAGCTATCAAAATATGAAAAATGCAATAGCTATGTTGAAGCTCTTGGCTGAGGGAGAGAGTGATATTAAAAACACTCGGTACGAATCACAAGAAAGCTTTTTTGAAAAAATGGAGCAAAAGTTAGCCAAATGAGTTTTGCCGTATTTTGGACAAATACCGCTCAAAACGACTTGGCATGTATTATGGAATATATCTATCGTGATAGCCCTCAAAATGCTCGCAATATTTTGAAAAGTATCAAGGAGCAGGCGCAAAATCTTGACACATTTCCTGAGAGGGGGCGGGTTGTTCCTGAGTTGTCGGATGTCGGCGTTTTGCTGTATCGTGAACTTATCATTGAGCGGTGGAGGCTTATATATCGCATTGATGGAATGAAGGTATTTGTCATGACGCTAATCGACGCAAGGCAGAATGCCGAAGATATTTTATTTCGCCGTCTTATCGGTCGCTAAAGTCGTCTCAGAGATCGGACTAACGGCAAAAAACCTCTGCGTCTCATGCGGTGAGCAAAGTTTTGAAGCGGCTTTGGAGCTTGCGGCGTTGGATATAGAGTGGCGAAGTAAATGCGCTTCTAGTCCAAATAATTCAGAATAAACTCTTTGCTAGATAGCGTCGGTATATCTGTTTTTATAAAATTTTTATCGTTTGAGATTATTATTTCGCTTTTTGAGTGTTTTGCACAAATGTACTGCAGATTGTCTTCTAGGTCGTTGTTTGGTGTATCCAAAGCCTCTTTTATCATCTTATTAGACGCCCCTACTACCTCAAACAAAGAGTTTATCAAAACCAAAAAATCTTTTATCTCTTTTACCTGTTTTTTGGCGATGTAGTCTATGTTTAAAATAGTTATATCCAAAACGACGCCGTCAAAAATATTTTTTTCTATGGCGTTCAAAATCAACATTGATTCTTCGTAGTTTTCTCGTTTTAAAATCAAGTCAAGAAAAATATTGGTATCCAAAAACAGTTTCATTTGACGATTTCTTGATATTTTGCGTCGTCGATTTGAAAGTTTTGATCTAATATGCCAACAAACTTGCTAAAACATCCGCTGCTTAGGCTCTCTTTAGTAGCCGATTGCTTTATTAGCTTACTATACTCGTCGTATGGCAAAATCACGGCTTTTTTTTGATGTGTTTTTTTGTCTAGTATTAGAGTGGATTGGTTTAATATCTTTGTAAATTGCGCTTGCGCTTGCGATATACCTAGTTCAAGCATTTTTATCTCCATATATTAAAGTATATAGATATAGTATCCAAATAAATATATTTTAATAACTAGACTTGAAGAGATTAGCTGCTTTCGCAAGAATAGAAGGATTTTTAATCGCCTAATCTTGCGTTTTTGGTTGGGTTCAGCAGCCACATTGATACATCTTTGGCGATAGCTTCGACGCATCTACCCAGTACAGAGCAAGAGCCTTTATAAGCACCAAACATTCCGCCCATAGAGTGTCTCGTGGCTGTAAAATCTCCTATTTCCACGCCGTTGTCAAAGAGTACGCCCTTGAGCGTTACAAATTTACTATGACCTCTAAAAGCGTTTCCGGCTGAAACCGCATTAGTGATGGATAGTTTGAGATATTTGCCGCTTTTTGGATTTTCTTCTGTGCGAATGACTGTAATGCCTTGTGCTGCGGCTATTTTTTCGATTAACTCGGCTTGTTGCGTAGGCAGATTGCACTCATTTAAGACCGCTAGCTGTATTGTGCTTGGGTCACTATATGGAGCTGTTGCCGACATTTTGATACTCTGCGTCTCAGCCAAACTCGCATTAGCCAAACACACCGTAAATGCTAAACCTAAAAGACGATTATTGATTCTCATAAAAACCCTTTACTTTTAAATATATAGCAAATAGTATATTTAATATTTCTTTACAATTTTATTTTGCTAAGTATTTTATATGCGTTTTCTTCCGTATCCGCCGCTATTTTTAGCAAAGCAGCTATTTTTGCAAGGTCTATATCAGCCTCTTTTTTACAAGCTTTTGCACACTCTAACGCAAACTCCCGCAGCCTATCGCCTGCCTCTGTCATCTTCTTTGAAGCCTCGTTCAAAAGCTCTTTGTTTGGGTGGATATGTGAAGCCTCTTGCAAAAATGCGGCGTACATAAAGCGAAAACCACCACCGCCCGTGCCTATCTCCTCTTGCATCCTGATGATGTGCGCCAAAAAATTTTTGACATATCTTGTGTCTTTTGCACTCAAAGCCTCTATTTTTTTTGCAAGATACTTCATGCCTTTAATGCCGATGATGGGCAGTGGCGTATAGAGCATCATCCTCACCGTTTTTTTTATCGATTTGGTTATCGCTTTTTGCATGTCGATGTTTTGCGGTATCCGAGTGGGGTAGTATAGGTACCCTTTTGGCTCAAACACCCCTTTTGCAAATCTAGCTTTGCTTAACCCCGCTTCGTCGCTTCGCATAGGCGTGTCAAACACGGGGTCGCTAATAAGGTAGTCGCTACCATCTTTGCCGTAGACGATGATATTGTGGGCGTTGAAGTGAAATCTCATATCTTGCGGGAAGTAGGGGAGGTAAAATACCGATGTTTGAAGACCTATCGGCTTGCCCTCATGCGCAAAAGCGTCAAGCTCTTTTGTCGCCTCAGCCTCGCTTTTGTACTTTCTGGATGCAAAGCGCACGCCCAGTCTTTTGGAGATACCGGAAATAATGCTTTTTGGCGGCATTCTATAGGCGATAAGCGGCATATTTGCGACTTTGACTATCGGAACATAGGCAAATGTGATGCCCCCTGATAGCCCAAACGCCATCGCCTCGCTCATCGGCAGACCGTAATGTGTCAAAAGAGAGCTAACTACACCGCTTTCGCAATGTGCGGCATGTCTATGTTCAAAATTCACTGTTTTTTAACTCCTCTGGGCTTATATCAAAAGCGTTTGCGTATTTAAAGAGCAGTTTGTCGTCTAGTTTTGCGAAGAGCTCCGGTCTAAAATGTCTTTTGACTCTCCATCCAAACATCTTGACTATGGAGCAAAGCGTCGGCAAATCCATACGGTTTTTGTACATTAGATACTCTATCGGCGATGCCTCACCTCCTCGGAGTCTTGCCAAAGCCTCGTCTTGTAAGGTATTGAACTCATCTACGGCGACCGTCGTGGCTATCTCTTCGGCGCTCCACCCCTCGCTCTCCACTATCTTGTACTCTCCGCCATTGGATGTAGCGTACATCGCTTTTTTGACTCCGCCTAGCGTCTTGTTGCCCTCTTGCGGCACTTCGTTTTCTAGCATTTATGCGACCTCTAAAAGCATAAATCCGGTAGAAAACCTACCGCTCTCAGGGATAAAACAGAGGATTTTTTCACCTTTTTTGAGCTTGCCGGAGTTGAATAGCTCTTCTAAGATGATGTATATGGACGCCGAGCCGGTATTGCCTTTGACGCTTAGATTTGTAAACCACTTTTCTTGCGGGATTTCAAAGCCAATTTTTTGCATTCCCTTATACATCTTGTCTTTAAAATAGTTCGAGGAGTAGTGCGGCAGTAGGTACGCTATTTCGTCGGCTTTTAAGCCTCGTTTTTTGACGATATCCGCCAGCGGTTTTTCCACCGTGTATGCGACTATGTTTTCATTGAGGAGTTTTACATCCTGGGCTAGCGTGAGGATTGATTTTGTGAGTATCTCTCCACCGTCAAACTCTTTGTAGCCGACCAGACCGCCTTTGCCATTCGAGACCCCGCCGCTATACATACATACCGGCATCTCTCCGGCATAGGAGTAGATATCTATCCACTCTATTTTGAGCGAAATTCCCTCATCGTTTGGCGTGTCTCTCAGCAAAGCCGCCCCTGCGCCGTCCGATAGCATCCATCTAAGAAAATCTTTTTCAAAAGCTATTTCAGGTTTTTGGGAGAGTTCGTTTAGCTTGTGCGCTGTCTCTGCCTCGTAGTTTTTTGCGGTTAACATCGGCGATACCATCTCTGAACCCGTCGTAACTGCTGATTTTGCTAGACCTGCGGCTATAGAGGCAAAGGCGTATTTCATAGCGGTGACGCCGCTAAGGCAGATTCCGGATAACGATACCGCCTCAAGCGGGGGCAGGGCTAGCTCTCCTTGTACCATGGGGGCGTGTCCAGGGGCGGTTTGATCGGGTGTCGTGGTGCCGCATGAGAGAATATCCGGCGTTTCGCTCTCGTTTTCGAGTAGCTTTGCGACTGCGGATGCAGTGAGTTTTGCGTTGTTATACTCTAATCTTTTTGTCTTTTTGTCGATTGCGTAATACCTACTCTTGATACCGTTGCTTTTGAGCACTATTTTTTTTGCTTTCGAGGGCTTGCCACCTATCATGCCCAGCACATCTTCTATCTCGTCGTTGCCGATAGGTTCACCGGGCAAAAAAGCCGACATCTTGACTATAAAAACATCACTCATGCAAAATCTTTCATTCTAAAATCATCACACCCCGAGGGCGCGTCATAATACGCTTTTTTGGCGTCCACCTTGCCTCTAAAAAGTTTTGCCAATAGCCTCTGCAACACCATATTTATAGGCACTACGGTCATTATCAGCAAAATCAAAAAAACCAAATAAAAGCTAACCGCTATTTTTCTGCCAAGAGAGTAGGGTACGCTAAGTTTTTTGATAAGTCTCCCCCAAATTAGGAAGCTTTTGTGCCCTATCTCTTCGCTTTTGATAAGCCCTTTGTCGGCATCCGCCGCTTTTAACCCTCTTAGTACGCTCTCATCAAGCTCTCCATCAGCCAAAGCCTCTCTTATTGCCACCCCAAACCTGCGCGCTTTGCGTATCTCATCCTCCGTGACTCCGGCGGGCGGAAACATACCCCAAAGAGCGTATTTTTTACCCGTAAACATCCATCTAGGCGTGGTAACAAAAGTCGCTAGCGAACTACCGCCGTCTATCAAAACGGCGTTAGCTATGAGCTTTGCGCCTATGTTGCTAAGTGATTTTTTGACCTTTTCTTGCGCCATTAGCCACATATTTCTACAAGCAATTAGCGTCATGACGGGCTTGTCTCTCAGTAGCGTCGATGCTTCTTCACTCTTCAAAAAACCGCTTACGGGCAAAGATGGAGACAAAAACCACGGCTGATACCCCAGTATCACAAGGTCATACTCGCCGCCGACATTCAGCGGCTCCAGCTCGCACCCGTCCATGTAGACGCATTCTGGAAAAATTCCCATAAACTCAAAAAACCCCCACGGATACGGAAAAGCTTTTCTTGGTTTTAGCTCCACTGTAGTTACGACTATATTGGAGTCCTGCAAGCCGCCTAGCACAGAGTCTAGCGCTGCTTTGAGCTGCCCGCTTTGAGAGTAGTAAATAGCCAAAACTTTTTTTTGCACCAAAATATCCTAAAAGATTTTTATCGAAAGTTCGCCGCTAGCCGTTAGCTTCATGTCGTTTGTTAGCATCTCGTATGAGAGCTGATAATACGGTTCCATCGCCTGTGTCACCGAGACTTTGCAGAAATAGCGCATATCGTTTGCCTCTACTTGCATCGCCGCATTTTTGACCATCGCTATGACTCCAAATGTCCCGCCGCTCTTTATATCCACATACGAAAAAGCTTGCGCCGCCGCCTCTATCGTCATGGCAAGCGTAGGCGCAAAACCAAAATCTATCTCTACGAGCGCGCCGTTTGCGTCGCGCGAAATCGCTTTTTTGGCAAAAATTAGCGGCTCTTTGTGCGGTAACATTATAGGGAGACCTCAAAAACTCTGCCGCCAGCCTCAAAATGTTCATAAAGCTCAAGCATGGCGTGATGCCCCTCCAAGAAACCGTCAAATTTTTTGCAGCCCAGAGTTATATCAGCCGTTTTTTGGCTAGTTCTCACCGCAAATGCGACGCCGCACTCCAAAAAGCGAAGGGAGCAACTATTCATCTCTTCTATCTCTGCAAAATCAAGTGAATCCACGCACGCAATAAGCGCCTCGTCGCACTCAAAAGAGCTTATAGCTGCCGCCTTTAGCGCGCTAAGAGAGCTCTTGCCAAAGTCGCTGACGGTAATTATCTCATCTTTGTTGTCCGTATGAATCGAGAGATACGACGCTGCCGTGTTGTGCACCGAGTTTTGAAATGCGGTTGGACTGATAGCCTCTTTTTTGAGAATGGCGTTGATGATTTCGCTTGTCGCCCCGCACTCTCCAAACTCCGTGCCAAATATTATATTTCCGCTTTTAAAGCTTATTTTATCGGATAGATATAGCAGTATTTTTGCGTTTCTCGTGAGCCTTCTTCTAGCTATCGGGTTTGGTACGATATTTTTCTCGTTTAGCTCCTCTATGCGCCTCTCGCCCCAAATTGCTGCGGCATTCACTATCTCTAGCGTTATTTTCATTTGAACGCTCCAAAAAGTATTGAGACATTGTTGCCACCGAATGCAAAGGAGTTTGAGAGGGCGTATTTGATGTCACACTTGATATTTTCGCTTGCCAAATTGATGGCGATATTTTCCGCCTCGTTTAGTCCTGTATTTTTTGGAATGACGCCTCTTTGAATCGCTAGACAAACTATCGCCGCCTCCAACGCTCCAGCCGCTCCTAGCGTATGCCCCGTTATGGATTTGGTGGAGCCTATGTACGCTTTTGCGCCGCAAATAGCTTCTATCGCTTTTGCCTCCGCTTCGTCATTCGCCTGTGTTGCCGTGCCGTGGGCGTTGACATAGTCTAGCTCATCCGCCGATACGCCTCCATGCTCCAAAGCCGCACTCATTGCCGCCGCCGCCCCTTCGCCATTGGGGTGTGGATGCGCTATGTTGTAAGCGTCAGAGCTTGTGCCGTATCCCAGTATCTCAACACAACCCTCTTGCGGCTCTCTCTGTAAACACAAAAAGGCTATCCCCTCTGCGACATTCATACCGTCTCTGCTTGTATCAAAGGGTCTGCACGGCTGCGAGGATAACACACCAAGAGAGCCAAATCCTTGCACTGTCGTGTGGCTGATAGAGTCCGCTCCTGCCACAACGACCCTATCGCATACGCCGTTTTTGATGAGCCTTGAGCCAAATACCAAAGCGTTTGCGCTAGATGTGCAAGCAGTAGAGAAGCTAATAGCATCGTCAAAATTAAAAAGCCTCTCTATGAACTCTTTTACGGAGCTTATCGCATGTTTTTTGGGATCTATGTTTGACGGTTTACCGTCCTTTAAAAGCGTGTTTTCGGTGGCGAGCATACCGCCGACCGAGGAGCCTACGAGCAAAAAGGTTTTTTTGGAGTTTTTTTCTAGTTTGAGAGTTGCAAAAGAGTCCGCTAGATGCTGCTCAAAGCTCTTGTGTGGGAGTAGCACCCCTATCGCTACATCCGCATCGGAGTAGAGAGTGTTTTTTGCTACGCCGGTTTTGCCCTCCAGTATGGAGTCAAAACTCTTTTCTATCGTATCTGCGGCGCATGTAGAGGCGGAGACGGCGGTAATAAAAACTCTTGCTTTTGCTTGCTTCATAACGGCTTTGTTAAACTCTTTTTTTATATGATAATCCCTCATTATAGCGGATAAAAGGGTAAATTTGAGTCTACATGCGGCAGTGTCACAAAAGTCGGAGCCTCTAAATAATATATTTTTGGACAAACTTTTTAGCGTAGTTTTGGCAGTTGAAAACGGCTTTTTGATAAAGCTTGCGGATGAGACGCACCCTGTGTTTGCGGCGCATTTTGAGTCAAATCCCATTTTGCCGGGGTTTTTGCACATAGAGATTATAGCTTCGCTTTTTTGCATAGAGGTAGCCGAGGTTAAAAAGGCAAAATACCTTGAGATAGCGCGCCCAAACGAAACACTGAAGATCGCGATTAGCAAAAAGGATGGTTTGCTTATGGGTTTTGAGGTGACAAAAGATGGTGGTGCAGCAGCGTCCAAGATAGAGCTAAGCGCAAAGGCGGACATTGAGCATTAAGAGTCCAAAGCAACGAGGTAGTGAGCTGGGCTACAAAATACTTATTTTTATGTATCGGCTTTTTGGATACGGATTTTTGCGCTTGTTTTTATTTTTTGTTGTGTCGTACTACTTTTTTAGAGCTTCCGATATTAAAAAAATCACAAAAAAATACTATCAAAACATCGGTCTTACATACTCAAACGGTCTTTATTTTGGACATCTGTACGCTTTTGCCCTCTCTGTTTTGAACCGTTTTGCCTCCGGTTTTGACCCAAAATCGCTAAACGCCGTTTCCATAAACTCCGACGCGGTTCGTTACGGAGAAAAAGGCTCAATACTGCTCATTTCGCACTTCGGCAGCTGGGGGATAGCCCAAAACCTGCTTAGATTCGGACGCGCCATCAATATCGTCATGAAAGAGGCGTACAAAAAAGATATAAAAAAGATTGAGCAAAGTATCAAAGAGGATAAAGAGCTCCCAATCAAAGTAATAGATCTCAACGACGGTTTTACCGCTTTGACAAAAATAGCCGCAGCAATCAGCAAAAACGAGATAATCGGCATGATGGTGGATAGGATTTATGATGAAAATAGCGTCGTAAACGCCAGGTTTTACGATAAAACGGTGAGGCTCAACAAAAACCCGTTTGAACTCGCTGCAAAAATGGATATTCCGCTCTATACAGTGTTTGTCGTAGGGGATAAAAAAAACGGATTTGAGTTTATTTTTTCGGATAGGCTTACGGGACATGGCATACAGGAGCTAGCGGCCTCATATGCCAAAAATCTGGAAGATATGACAAGGGCGCACCCTCTGCTTTGGTTTAATTTTTACGACTTTTGGGAAGCTGATAGATAGAGTTCTTGCAAAACACCATATGAAATGAACGCTTCTGCAACTATAGGGTCAAAATCTATTGATTTTGGGGACCCATAGTGAAGCCTTAGTGAATGAATAGGGGGGGGATTTTGCAAGAACTCCAAACAAGCTTATGTTAAAATTGTAAACAGATATTAAAAAGGTCGTATTTGATAAAAAAAGTGTTAATAACCGGCGCTACGGGCGCAATAGGCGAAGCGTGCGCTAGATATTTCGCGGCAAACGGCTACTTTGTATACGCCCATTATCGCGGCAACGAAGTGAAAGCCAAAGCTCTCAAAAGCGAGCTTGGCGAAGCGTGCGAGACGCTCTGTTTTGATATTTCAAACGCCGATTCGGTGCGAAAAGCTCTTGAAGGTATAGAGCTGGATGCTCTCGTCAACAACGCCGGAATTACTAGAGACAAGCTCTTTTTTTGGATGGAGGACGATGATTGGGATAGCGTCATAAAGACAAATGTAAACGGAGCTTTTTATGTCACAAAAGCTCTCTTGCCCTCAATGATAAAACAAAAAAAAGGCTCAATAGTCAACATATCCTCGATAGCGGGACTGGTCGGAAACATAGGACAGACCAACTACTCGGCGTCCAAGGGCGCTCTTATCTCCTTTACGAAGTCTTTGTCGCTTGAGGTGGCTAGATACAATATCCGTGTCAACTGCGTAGCCCCCGGTCTCGTGAGGTCGGCGATGACGGAGGGGCTTGACGAAAATGAGCTAAAACGAAGCATACCGCTGAGAAGATTTGCGGAGCCTAGCGAAATAGCGGAGGTCGTATTTTTTGTTGCGGACAAGGCTAGCTATATAACAGGCGAGACTATCAATGTAAGTGGAGGAATGGCGCAGTGAGTAGACGCGTCGTAGTTACCGGAGCGTCGTGCTATTCGCCGCTGGGCAACGGTATGGAGGCGTTATACGACGGGCTTTTTGTCGGTCGTTGCGGAGTGCGCTATATGAGCGAGTGGGATGAGGTAAATGGGCTAAAATCCAGAGTCGCTGGAACCATCGATAATTTTGACGCCTCGTCTATCTCTAGACAGTACAGAAGGACAATGGACAGGGTGGCGCAGATGTGCGCAAAAGCGCTGGAAGAGGCGATAGCCTTAAGCGGACTATCAAGTGAAGAGATTGCCAATCCAAAGACCGGAATATCGTTTGGCTCGGCGATGGGTGGGCTGGATACGCTCTACGATACAGCTTCGTTGATATACAAAAACGGCGGTTTTAAAAATATAAGCGCTACGGCCTTTTTGAGGTTTATGAGCCACACCGTATCCGCCAACCTAGCCGTAATGTTTGGCGTGACGGGGCGCAACATACCCACATGTTCGGCGTGCACCGCTTCGTCTCAAGCGATAGGCGTAGCTTACGAGCAGATCAAAAACGGCGCAGCAAAGATAATGCTGTGCGGAGGAGGCGAGGGGCTTCACTTTGTGCAGGCGGGGATATTTGATAGCATGGGGGCTACGGCTGTTAGTTTTAACAGCTCACCGGAGGCGGCGTCGAGACCTTTTGACTCAAAAAGAGAGGGGCTTGTCGTATCGGAGGGGGCGGGAGCTCTTGTGTTGGAAGAGTACGAGCATGCCAAAAAAAGAGGGGCAAATATACTAGCGGAGCTGGTGGGATACGCCAACAACTGCGACGGCAGCCATATCACTCTACCTTCAAAAGACGGGATGAAAGCGGTCATGAACGAGGCGTTGCGACAATCTGGTGTTGGTGCCGCAGGGTATATCAACGCCCACGCCACGGCGACAAAACAGGGCGATATAGCAGAGAGCGAGGCGATATTTGAGCTTTTTGGCGACAAAGCGGCAGTCAGTAGCACAAAAGGGTACACGGGACACATGTTCGGCGGCGGCGGAGCGGTGGAGAGCATCGTCTGTATACTTGCCTTGCAAAAAGGGTTTTTACCCTCCAATATGAACTTGGAGAGCGTAGATAAGGGGTGTGCAAAGCTGGATTTTATACTAAGCCACAGAGAGGCGGATATAAAAGTCGCCGTAAACAACAATTTTGCGTTTGGCGGTATCAACACATGCCTTGTGTTTTCAAAAATATAATAAGGACTGAGCGGTGAATAAAGAGGAGATTTTTTCGCATCTGAAAGATTTTTTGGTCGGCGAATTTGAAAAAAATTCGGAGCTAATCGATGGCGACAAAGGGCTTGCCGATATAGGCATGGACTCTTTGGACGCTTTTGATTTTTTTACGATGATAAACGAACATTATGGCATAGAGCTTGACCAACAAAGTGTTGCCGGACTAAAAACAATCAACGATGTCGTAGACTTTATCGCCGCAAACAGCGCAAATTAATGCTCCTGGCAACGCTTTACGCTCCTATTGTATTGGCGTTGCTCTATTTTTTTGATGTTACGACGACGGGCATTTTGCTCACTGTTTTATCGGCTACCCATATAGCGACGCTTGCTCTCAAAAAAGAGAGAAAAGAGGCGTTTTTTTTGCCTTTAGCCGTTTTTGTGTGTTCACTATTTGCTGCTATTTTCGGCAATGAGAGCTATTTGCGTTTTGCTCCGCTTCTGATTTCGCTAGGGTTTTTGGCGGTTTTTGCGCTTTATGCTATCAATAAAAAATCGATTCCGCTTGAGGCTACGATAAGATTCAAAAAAGGGGAGCTAAGCGAGCGGCAAAAAGCTTTTTTGGCAAGTTCACACAACTGGTGGATAATAACGCTTGCCATCAACAGCGGACTACATATCTACACGCTCATTTTCGGCGATACGCTGCTTTGGGCGGTATACTCGTCGTTTGGCTGGTATGTTCTCTTTGGAGTCACTTTGGCTATCAACATCATTATAGGAAAACTAGTCGTTGAAAAAAATATTTCTTAGTTTTGTAGACTACTCTTTGTTTTTGGCGTCTATAACCGTCGGCTTTGTGACGGCGGCATATCCGGCATATTTGATAGCTCTTTTGAGGGGGCAAAACGGCAGAGCGGCATTCCAAAAAGTAACCAAATATGTTTTTCGCATTATGTTTTATCTCTCACCATCCATCTCCAAAATAACCGTTATCGGCAAAGAGAACTTAACCGCTTGCAAAAATTTTGTTATCACCCCTACGCACCGCTCATTTTTGGACTATTTACTCATAGAGTCGCTCATCCACGACATTGTACTATTCACCAACAAGCCGCTGACAAGACTGTTTATCTACCGCCATGTCTCAAATCTCCTAGGCGCACACATAGCTGCAGACAACTCTCCGGCGTCGTATTTCAACCTATTCGACGATTTTAAGAGATTTTTGAGAGAGGGCGCAAGTGTGTTGATATTTCCGGAGGGTAGCAGAAACTCTACGGATAAGCTACTGGCTTTTAAAGAGGGTGCCTTCAAGCTCTCTATCGCATCCAATATTCCCGTGCTTCCGATTGTGATATTAGGCTCTGACAAGGTGTACAAAAAAGGAAGTATGATAAGGGTGGACGCGCAGCCGCACGAGATAACGATAGCCATATTGAAGCCTATGTCGGCGCGTGAAAATGAAAGCTCAAAAGAGTTTTGCGAGAGAGTGCGTGGGGTTTTGCAGGCGGCTTATGATGATTTTGGGCTTGAATTAAAATCATTATGATATATTTGTATTTGTAACTATATTTGAAGGAGAGTCGGTGCTGGGTAACGAAATAGTATCGGATGTTTTAATTGTCGGCGGCGGACCGGCGGGGTCTATTGCGGCGGCGCATTTGGTCCAAAAAGGATACAGTGTTTCCATAGTAGAAAAAGTACCTTTTCCCCGTTTTGTCATAGGCGAGTCGCTGCTTCCGAGATGCAATGAGCTTTTGGAACTCAATAATATGCTAGATAAAGTCAAAGAGCACGGCTTTATGCTAAAAGAGGGCGCATGTTTTGAAAGAGGCGACGATAAAGAGGTATATCACTTCTATGAGAACATCGGGCAGGCGCACGGCACATCTTTTCAGGTCAAACGAGAGGATTTTGACAAGCTGCTTTTGGATCAAGCCGTCGGTTTTGGGGCAAAGCTGTTTGAAAAGACGGAGATAACCGCTTTTGACCCAGAGACGACTACGGCAAAAGCAAAAGACGAAGAGGGCAACGAATACACTTTTAAGGCCAAGTTTGCGCTTGACGCATCTGGCTACGGGCGTGTTTTCCCTAGACTTCTCGGTCTTGACGAACCAAGCGAACTTGAGATACGAAGCGCTGTATTTACTCGTATCAAAAATGACAAACGACCCGCTGACGCCACAAACGGCTACATCTACATCTATGTTCACGGCGATAACGAGGCGTGGATATGGACTATTCCGTTTAGCGATGGCATTACATCTATCGGCGTCGTATGCACCGAAGCGTTTTTCCAAAAGCACGGTATGAGCAACGAGGAGTTTATGGACCATATCATCGCCACTACGCCAGGCGCAAAAGAGCGATTCGAAAACGCAGAAAAGATACTCCCTGTTGGCAAAATAGACGGTTACAGCGCAAATGTCAAGTCGATGTACGGCAAAAACTACTGCATGGCGGGCAACGCTACGGAGTTTTTGGATCCGGTATTCTCATCCGGCGTTACGCTTGCGCTTGAGTCCGGCTACCGCGCAGCGCAGATGATAGACAGGACACTAAAAAATGAGAGCGTAGATTGGCAGGGCGAGTATGTCGATTATATGATGAAGGGCATCAATGTCTTTAGGGAGTTTGTAAAGGCATGGTATGACGGTAGGCTCCAAAAAGTCTTCTTTGCGCCGCAAAAATTGGAGCATATCAAACGCTCAATCTCATCAGTGCTTGGCGGGTATGTGTGGGAAGATAAAAATATTTTTGTGAGAAGTCCGAGAGCGGCTCTTGATACGATGATAACGCAGATAGGAGATGGTAAATAAGAAGTATGGACGACCCCAAAGCCGTCCGTTTTGGTTTTTAGCCTTTTATGGAAGTGACTTTGTCGTTTTTGAAATATATAAAAGTTCTTCCGAATCTATGTTTCCAATAGTGCCACTCATCCATTTTTAGCGTTGGAGTCTCGTGCACCGGAGGGTAGCCTCTTGCCATAATGACTTCATTTTTTGTCATTCCGACTATTACATTTCCGCTTTTGATAGCTTCAGCGTGAGAGCCGCTTATTTTTACTGGAGTAGCCGAAAAAGTGCGCTCAACTAGACCTTTTACATTCAGCTGTGTGTATTTTTCGACATTTTCCATGCGTACTTTAGCATCGCCTAGCCCCGGCACCGTAAGCTCTATTTCATTGCTGTCGGTAGCGACTATCTGCACTTTTGAACCGGCAGATACGAATGTGCCTTTGGCGTAGTTTGTAGAGTAGTTTTTATTTTTTTCAAACCAAAAACCGACTTTTGCGTAGTAAACACCCAGTTTGACGCCCTGCTCCGTAAGCTGTTCCGTTGGAGCGGCGCTCTTGGTGGAGGAAGCCTGAGAGTTTGATGCGGAAGATGAAGAAGAGCCTGACGATGCGGCGCACCCCGCAAAAACAAGCGTTAATAGTGTAAAAGCAATTCCGGAAAACAAACTGCGCATACCGTTTCCTTTATTTTAAATTGTAGATATGTGTCTATGGTATGTAAAATTTACTTAAAAATATCAGCCTATTTATTGCGGCGTATCTATTTTGTAGCCGGTTGCCTCTACCGCCTTTTGCATAGTTTGAATCGTAACGCTCTCATCCGCTTCTACAAGGGCGGCTTGGGTTTTGAAGTTTACCTTGGCTTCCTTGACCCCACCAACCGAAAGAAGCGCTTTTTTTACCGCTAGCGTGCAAGCTATACAGTGCATACCTTTAACATGTAGTTTCCAATCCTTGGCTGACAAAAAAGCAGAGCACAATAAAATAGCTAACGCTATTCGCCCCATAAAAATCCTTCATACAGCGGATAAAATAAAACGGCAAGACTAAGTAAAAACAGTGCCCAAAAGAGCGCCTTTAGGGCTCTTGACAAAAAGCTAGGTTCGCAATCGCACTCAATCTGCTTTTTAAGCACCGTTTTGTAAAACCCTATACCAAGCATCGTCGCCGCCGCAAGCGTAAAAAGCCAACGATACTCAAAGAGCGCCGGAACATTGACGACTCCGGCAAAAGATACGCCAAATATCAAAAACAGCGTAGGAATAAGACAGCACGACGCCGATAACAATGCAGCCACAAACGCTCCGGCAAGAACGAATAGCGTATTTTTTTGCTCACGGATTATCATGGCATCAATCGGATTTTCTTCATCCGGGCGATTTATGAAGCTACTCCCTTTTGTAATTATAAGGCGAGTCGCTCCATCCTCGGCCGACTCTTCGACAAAATCGCAATTTTGCGACATTGCAAACCGTTTGCAGTTTTCGCGTCCGGATAGTGTATTGACCTCTAAGATTAGTTTTTCTCCAAAAGAAAGCGACTCAAGCGCTTTTTTGGTCTCTAGTACCGGTTGCGGACATGCCATATCACGGCAGTTTAGAGTCATGAATAGATTTTCTTGGATGTAAATTTGTAGCTGTATGCTGAAGGTGAGAATGGATCGATATATTCGCCGCCATCCTCTCCGTACACATAGCCGAATTGGTCAAGCACACCTTGTGTATTTGCCGGATAAAGCTCTATATCCCTTGCATAGTTGAGAGCTAGCCAGTTATTCTCCCAAAAACCGAAAAACTTTTCGGCTAGCGCTTTTGCCCTCGGGGAGTCTTTGACAATCTGCTCTTTTAAAACCAATTTTGTAATGTCCGCCGGGTCGCACGGAATCCAGCCGATCGAGGAGATAAAAAACTCCACCTTGCAGTGTTGGGCTTTCGTAATATCTTCCCCGCTTCCAAATGCCGCAGAGAGAGTCGAAGCGCCGAGTCGTATACCCAAAACTTCACGAGCCGGAATCTTTGAGGCGCGCATTAAAGCTACGCACAGAGCCGACATATCTAGGCATTTGCCGCCCATTTTACCGCTTTTTTCAAGTTCGGCAAGCATTGCGTTTGGACTACCGATACCACATCCTTTTACACTCTCGTCACGGTAGCTATTTGCCACAATCCAGTCATATATTTTTTTTGCTTTTTTGAGTTCGTCTTTTTCATTTCCTACGATTTTTGAGGCCATTTCGGCTATTTTGCCATCCGTTGGAATATGTGCAGAGGGGAGCAAAAAGCGTCTTGCTTCGTTAACGGCTTCAGAGTAGAGCGCTCTTTTGCGAAAATCACACTTTCTGTCTTGTGTGGCGACTTTGATGAGTATGTCTACTGTTTTTTGATTTGCGCCTCTCTTCCATTCGGCAAAAAAAGTACGGGCTCCATAGCTATTGGCGGCTGTTTCAAAAGCCGTGGAGGCGTTTGTGCGAACGCCAAGTTCGGTAACGCTTTGAAATCCTTTAATGTCGGATGGCAGAGGAATCCATAGTGAACACTCGTTTTTTCGAGCCGACAAATCAAAATGAAAGGTAAGCTCATACACGCTAACAGGTTCTGTGCCGTACGCAAGAGCAGGCAACAGAGCCATTGCGCCGAGCATGGCTGTTTTTTGTATAAATTCTCGTCTTTGCATTGTTTCTTCCTTATTTTACGACAATATCCGCATCTGTTTTTGCGATAACTTCAGCCACACAAGCGGCCGCTATCCCCATATCGGCGCATCTTCGTATCATATCATCCGCAGATGACGCTTTGAGGGCAATCAAAAGTCCGCCGGAGGTTTGCGCATCAAACAAAATCATCTCTTTTGCAAAACCTATATCTCTGCAAAAGCGCACTTTTGTCTGTAAATACTCCTTGTTGGCGTATGTTCCCTCCGGAATTATTCCCATCTCTGCCATCCCTTCAGCCTCCGCAAAGAATGGAACGGCGTCGGCATTTACGCTTATGGTGAGCCGCCCTGCGCTCATCTCCTGTAGATGCCCCAAAAAGCCAAAACCGGTCACATCGGTACATGCATGAGCCTCAAACTCTCTAGCGATTAGCGAGGCCTGATAGTTGAGTGCGCAAAGATTTTCGGCGACCCGTTTCATTGTTGGCATATCCAGCAAATCGCCTTTAATCGCCGTAATCAAAATACCCATTCCAAGAGGTTTGGTCAAAATTATCACATCGCCTTCTTGGACGGTATTGTTGCGCAAAACACGCTCAGGATGCACAAAACCGGTACAGGACAAGCCGTAAATCATCTCCGGTGTCTCAATCGTATGACCGCCTACTATTACCGCTCCGCACTCCTCGGCCTTACTCTGTCCGCCTCGTAGTATCTCACCCAAAATCTCGCTTGTATGGTGCTTTGCATCAAAGCCTACGATATTAAGAGCGGTTTTTGCCTCACCGCCCATTGCAAAAACATCGCTAAGAGAGTTTGCGGCGGCGATTTGTCCGTATATAAAAGGGTCGTCAACGACGGGCGTGATAAAATCAACCGTCTGCACCATTGCTAGCGTATCGCTAATTTTGTAGACTCCGGCGTCTTCATTGCCTTCAAACCCGACGATTAAATCCTTGTGGAACGATACAAGGCGGCATGTGACGGCAGATAAGGAGCCCGGAGAGAGCTTTGCGGCGCACCCAGAGGCTCTGACATATTTTGTTAGTTTTGCGTCGATGTTCATTGCACATCCTTTCGTATAGCCATCAGCTCTTGGAGTGTCTGCACCGTACCTTCGTGGTTTAGTTCATAGTCTATATTTGCCATCTTTTTGTAAACTTTATCATAATACTCAATTAGCAGTATTTCGGCGGTTTTGCTTTTGTTGCCTGATGCGTAAGCGTCAATCGCCTCTTCTTTGGCTTTTCTTGGAATGTATGGCGTTATTTTCTCCATGCAAGAGGTAAAATAGTCGTCGTCAATCGTTTCATACATAGATACCGTCCGCTCTATTCGCTGTGATAGAGGCGCTTTGATACGCACTTGCATACCCGTTTCCATCATTTCATATAGCCGTGTTGGTAGCATGATAGAGCCGATACGCATGCTTTCACCCTCAATAAATACTTGACGGCTACGGTCTAAAGAGAGCAGGGCGTGCGTTAGGCGGTTTTGAAACTCTTTTTGACTCGGTTGAGCTCCGTTTGCTCCGCCAAATACTGAGCCGTAGTGATTTGCCATTCCCTCTAAATCTATGCTATTGTCAAGTTGTTGCAGTAGTTCGCTTTTGCCGCATCCGGTGTTGCCTCGAAGCGTTATAAAATTAACGGGAGGAAACGACTCCAGATACTTTGTAACAAATCCACGATACGACTTGTAGCCGCCTACTATCCTATCGATGCGATAACCGATGCTGGAAAAAATAGTCCCGAGCGATGATGAGCGCATTCCGCCTTTTGCGCAGTAAATTGCAATTTTCGCTTTTGGCGTATACTTCGGGTGTAACTTTTTGATATGTTCGGCTGCATTTAGACATACAAACGCCGCCCCTTTGACTCTCGCCTCAAAAGGTGATACCTGCTTGTAGATAGTTCCTACCTCATGGTGCTCTGTATCGCTAAGCGCATATAGATTTATCGCTTTTGGTATATGAGAATATGCGTACTCTTTCGGGCTTCTAGCATCTATAATGAGGTCATACTCCTCAAAATTTTCAATAAATGTCTCTATCTCAATCGTTGTTATCATTCGTTATCTGTCTTTATCAAAATTATTACTTTTGCAATTGAGCCCTCTGAATAAATATATTTTTTCAAGAGCGACAAGTCGCAAGAGCCGTCTGCTGAAGACCTCATTTTGGNNAATGTGAGAATTAATCAGAGGGTCTAATTATATACTTTTGCCGCTACGAGAATTTTGTTGTTTTTTTAGCCGTTATGATTCATAATGAACATATATCAAAAAAAGGAGAATATATGAGTAGACTAAAAGTGACTTTATCTTCTATTGCAGCGGCGGCGCTGCTTGCCGCAAGCGTGAGTTTGTTTACCGTAAACGCTTCGGCTATTACATTTAAAGAGTCAAATTCGCAAGAGCTAAAACGCAAGATGCCTGAGGGTGAGGGTGTGCTTTTGTCCTATTATGACGCCGTCAAAGACGCCAAAAAAAGCGTTGTAAATATCTTTACGCAAAAAACGGTCAAGCAGAATATGCAGGCCAATCCTTTTATGAATGATCCGTTTTTTCGCGAGTTTTTCGGTAAAAATTTTGGAAACGGCATACCAAAAGATAGAGTAGAGAGGTCTCTTGGTTC
>DIZY01000145.1:7323-7940 GCA_002428055.1 Helicobacteraceae bacterium UBA6016 | reverse complement strand
GCTTGGGCTTTTCGTGGCGGCGGGACATGGATTAAACTACCAAAATGTCTCGGAAATAGCGGCGATAGCGGCGATAGAGGAGCTAAATATCGGACAGTCGATAATAGCAAAAAGCGTGTTTACGGGGTTGGAAAATGCAGTAAAAGAGATGAAGGAGCTTGCATGCAAAAACCGAAAATAGCGGTCAGTATCGGAGATATAAACGGTATAGGTCCTGAGATAGCGATAAAAGCGCATGAGAAAATAAAAGAGATTTGTGAGCCTATATATTGTATCCCTAGGGCGATTATGCAAGAGGTCGGGCTAAAGTTCGGGCTTGAAGAGCTTGATTTTGATTTTTTATGTGTTGATTTTGATTTTGTGTGTGCTATTAGGGCTGGTGAAATATCGGCGGATAGCGGTGATTTGTCGTTCAAATCTTTTAAGCTTGCGGTCGGTTATGCAAAAAGCGGCAAAGCGGATGCCATCGTGACACTGCCTATCAACAAAAAAGCGTGGGAGCTTGCCGGTGTAGAGTACAAAGGTCACACCGACGCTCTTAACGATATGTTCGGAGTTCCCGCTATTATGATGCTTGGGTGTGAGGAGATGTTTGTTGCTTTATATACCGACCATCT
>DIZY01000145.1:5141-7297 GCA_002428055.1 Helicobacteraceae bacterium UBA6016 | reverse complement strand
TTAGAGAGATTTTATCAAACTGGGGGCTTTGAGTCTGTCGGCGTGCTAGGCTTCAACCCTCATGCGGGAGACGGCGGCGTGCTTGGAAACGAAGAAGATGAGATAAAAGCTGCGATAGAGGGTGCGAACAAAAAAATAGGCAAAGAGGTTTTCTTCGGTCCTCTTGTGCCTGATGTGGCGTTCACCCCGGATGCAAAAGGCAAATATCCCGCATTTGTCGCAATGTATCACGACCAAGGGCTGGCTCCGTTAAAGGCGCTCCATTTTGACGAGTCTATCAATGTAAGTCTAGGTCTGCCGATAATCCGTACATCTCCAGACCACGGCACGGCGTATGACATAGCCTACAAGATGGAAGCAAACACAAAAAGCTACGAAAATGCCGTAAAAGAAGCGGTTAGGCTTGCCTCAAAAGACAAAAAAGAAAGCTTTGTGTAAAATTCGGACAAACAAAATAAGGAAATAAAATGTTGATAGAAGGAAAACTCGCTCTTGACGGAAGCGAAAAAATAGCGATAATCTCCGCTAGATTTAACCACATAATCACCGACAGACTCGTAGAAGGAGCCAAAGACAGCTTCGCAAGACACGGCGGTAAAGATGGCAATCTTGACCTCGTACTGGCTCCCGGCGCATTTGAGATACCTAGCGTACTTCAAAAACTTCTTTTGACAAAAAAATACGATGCTGTATGTTGCGTTGGCGCTGTCATTAGAGGTTCTACGCCGCATTTTGACTATGTATCGGCGGAAGTTACCAAGGGTGTTGCCGCAATGAGCCTAAAATACAACACTCCCGTGACATTCGGCGTACTAACTACCGACACTATCGAACAAGCGATAGAAAGAGCGGGAAGCAAAGCGGGCAACAAAGGCTTTGAGTCGATGACGGGTCTTATTGAGATGATTTCACTATTTAAGAATATCGGTTAATGGCTACTCGTAGACAAGTCCGTGAGACGGTGGTATCGCTACTATATTCCGTAGATCTGGGCAATGAAAATGCCGCAAAACACGCCGATGCGGTTTTTGAAGAGCGCAAGATAAGAAACAAACAGCTGGAGTTTGGTAAACATCTTTTTGGAAGTATAGTCGCAAATCTGCCACTAATTGATGAAAAACTGCAAGGCATGATGAAAGAGTGGGAGCTTGACAGGGTGGGAAGTATCGAAAAAGCGGTGCTTCGACTCGGCGCATACGAAATACTCTTTGAAGATTTGGACAAAGCCGTAGTTATCAACGAAGCGGTAGAGCTAGGTAAGCTATTTGGCGCCGAAAACAGCGCCAAATTTATCAACGGCGTACTGGACGCTCTGAGAAAGGCGAACGCTTGAATATCTGCGTCGCCCTTGACCTGCCAAGCTGTGAGGAAAATCTAGCTCTTTTAAACGAGATAAAAGAGTTTGATGTATGGATAAAAGTGGGCTTTCGCTCGTATATCCGTGACGGCAGAGCCTTTTTGGACGACATCAAGAGTGTAAACCCAAACTTCAAAATATTTCTAGACCTCAAGCTCTACGATATTCCAAATACGATGGCTGACGCCGCCGAAGAGATAGCCTCTCTTGGCGTAGATATGTTCAATGTTCACGCAAGTGCAGGGGTAAAGGCGATGAAAGAGGTGATGGATAGACTCGGCTCTCTGCCGTCTCGTCCGCTCGTGCTCGCCGTAACCGCTCTTACAAGCTTCGACGAAGATGGCTTCAAAGCCGTATATGGTGAGGGAATAGAGACAAAAGCCGCGCAGTTTGCCAATGATGCCAAAGCGGCAGGGCTAGACGGCGTGGTCTGCTCGGCGCATGAGAGTATGCTTATCAAATCAGCTTGCGGGGAGAGCTTCGCCACTCTTTGCCCAGGCATAAGAGATGTAAGTGACGAGAAGGGCGACCAGCAAAGAGTCGTCGATGTCGTGCAGGCAAAAGCCCTCAAAGTGGATTTTGCCGTCATAGGTCGCCCGATATACAAATCCCCAAACCCGAAAGAGACGCTAGCCGCTCTCTTAAAGCGTATTTAAAGAGGCGTCTGCTACAATTACGACCTCTCATTTTTACGGACAGGTGGGTGAGTGGCTGAAACCACACCCCTGCTAAGGGTGCGTACCTTATACGGGTACCGAGGGTTCGAATCCCTCCCTGTCCGCCACCCAACTTTCAAGCC
>DIZY01000145.1:0-5069 GCA_002428055.1 Helicobacteraceae bacterium UBA6016 | reverse complement strand
TGTCCGAGCATATTAGAAACCCATAAAATATCTTCACCGTTTGAAATCATCATAGAAGCGAAAGTGTGCCTCATCTGATAAGGGTTGCGGTAAGGAATACCTAAAGACTCCAAAAGCGGTTTCCAATACCAAACGGTTATTTTATCCGTGGTATTGAATGGCTCGCCCTTGTAGGTTTCAAATATATAGACCTGTTCGGCTTTACATTGCTCTCTGTGGGCTTTTAAATATGGAAGTAGGGCATCGATTATCTCGACATCTCTAATGCTGTTAACGGTCTTTGGGAGTGTTTCCACTCCTTGCCGTCTACTTTGTCTTACTTTGATGATATTCTCTTCAAAGTCCACATCTTCCCATTTTAAGCCGATAAGTTCACCCGTACGCATACCAGTAAAGAATCCGAGAGCGAAAAACGCCATCATCTTCTCGTCCGCACCCTCTAATATCTTAAATATCTCTTCAATACTAAAGGGCTTTTTCTCTCTCACATCCACTAAGATGGGAGATTTTATATGCGTAAACGGATTTTTGATTATTACATCATCTCTGACGGCATCCTCTAGGATGGTATTAAAGATTGTTCTAATCGTCTTTACCGTCTTTGAGGCTAAAGTATTAGAGAGCTTATTTTGCCAAATGGCTAGTTCGGAGGGCTTAATAGCTTTGATGATGCGTTTGCCGAAAGGCTTTTTAATATGCCTCTCGTATGTTGCAATTATTGCGAGACTGGTAAACTCCCGCCTCTCATGCTTATGCATCTCAAACGACATCTTAGCCATCTCATCGACCGTAATATCTTTGTTTGTTTTCTTTTCTTCAGTTTCAAAGAACACACCCTGATTTAGTTTGTAGACTATTTCAGGGATAATTTTTGCCTCAGCAAGTTTAATGTTTGCCTTTGTTGCGTTAAGTTCCAAACTTCTTCTATATCGTTTTGACAGATAGAAGAAGTCTATCCACAACTTCCCGCCCCGTTCGTAGAGCTTCATCGGTTGTTTCTCCTTTCACAACCCACTCATCGACGGCAACCCTATCGAAAAGAATTTTACCGCCCTTTTTGTAAAAGTGGATATTTTCTATAAACGAGTCATTTTTTAGTTTGTAGATATGGTCTTTTGAGTAACCTAGATATTTGGCTACCTCTTCCACCGTATACCACCGCTTAGAGTTAATGTTTTCTATATGCTCTTTGACGGCTTTTATCTCTTCGAGGAGTTTCGGGATAAGCTCCAGATTTTCAAGTCCTATATTCATAATGCCACCCCTAAAACGGCATAGGCTCATCTTCAACAAGCCCCCGTTTGATGAGTTCTTTGCGTGAGAGTTGGACTTTATGAACCGCCGTTTTTTCTTCGATGGAGTTGATAGGGTGTTTTAGTAGTTTTGAGACTAGAGATTCATGCTCTTTGAATAGTTCATAATCGGTTAGTGACGAGAAGCTTTCTATCGGATTTAGTCTATATGCCGCATTTGTCTGTTTATCTACTCTAACCCTGTATGTTTCGCCGCTCTCCATATTAAAGACTTTTATATCCTCGAAATGCTCTTTTAGCTTTTCCACCTCTTCTTTTAGCCTGTATTTGGTCGTAAACTGTTCCTCTATCTTCCGTGATACTTCCTCGTAAAACGGTACGCCTATAACTACGCCGTGAAGCTTTGCTTTTCTGCCTAGGGCGATATGCTCTTCAATGGCTTTTTGTTCGGTGTATTTGTACTCTTTGCGTTTGAGCCGTTCAAGTGTTATCGGAGATTGCAAAAATCCGTTTATACGGTAGGCTTCTTTTATGGTGTTCCATATAGGCATGCTCTCCGCTCTGTTTGAGTGTCCGCTTTCTATCATCTTATCCGTGATAGTGTTTGGGTCTATGAGCCTGATGTTATCCATGCATTTTTTAAAGAGGCTTTCGGCATTTTGCAGTAGTTCGTCTACGGTTGATATTCCAAAGCTTTTTATGTACGCTCTGTGTAGTTCAAATTCTACATTCCAAAGAGGCTCTATGCCGTGAATATCTATATCGTACATGGATAAATACTCGTCCATTAGCTCTATCTTCTCTTTTTTGGCGAAGAGTTCCTTTTTCTTATTGTAGGCACGCATTAGGCAAGGCTTTTGACCTATATACAATGTAGAGATGGAGTATGGCTTCGCAGCTTGGTGAGTTCGATAAAATCACTTTTGACCTATATACAATGTAGAGATGGAGTTTTTAGAACCTACGGTGTCTCGTTCTCTAAATATCTTTTTACGGGTAACGAACATCTGTTTGGATAGATAGGCAAAGTCGCACGCTACAAATGCGTTCAAATCCGCCCTTGTTACGGTTTTTACCCCTGTCGTGTATGCGGCTAGTATGTTGTCTAAATATTCCAGTACGCTTTTAATGCCAATCGTATAGATAGCTTGTGCGTATAGTTGAACTTGTATGTTGTGCAGACTTTTGTTTTTGTTTCTATCTTTGAAACCTATTCTAAAAAAGCCGTTAATGTCTTTAAACCAGTAAAAGCCGCCGCCAGTAGCTCTGCCAAGAGCAAAGAGAGCGCATCCGTTTATCTCGACGGTTATATCTTCGCTCTTATAATCTACCCCATTACGGGTAAATCTGTCTATACAATCTTGACGCTGGTCTAGCAGTTCAAGAAACAGCTCTTCGTAGCTTTCGTTTGACTCCATAAAGAAATAGAGTGCGTCTATTCCTGATACTATTTTTATATCTTCGACAACAGTTGTCATTTTTGATTTCCTCAATTAATAATTAAATTAATTGGCGTTTAGGATGGGGTGTTACTAATACCCCATGAGCCTAAAGGAATAATCAAAAGCTCTAAACATTGCGGTCTTTTTTGCCCAACAGGAGCCAAAGGCTCTGGAGGGCAAAACAGACCACTTTTAGTTTAAATGCGGAGTGTCTGATTCGCAGATTATGTGCATAGGTTTATGTATGCTTGGTAATTTGCGAGATTTTGACAATATTAATATTTCTCTGTTTGGCTTGATTTTTTTATTTTTGTTCTGTGGGGCTTTTGTAGTTTTTTTGCGGCTTAGTTTGCTTCTGCTGATGTGCCTAATGTTTTTTATTCGCCCGTAATTTATGTTTATATTTTTGTTTGTGCCTGTTTGTGTTTTTAGCTCCAACTTCAAATTATTATCTTAATCAGCCAATTGAATGAGTAAGACAAGATAATGATAGGACTGGTTTGTTTAAAAATAACTTAGGCCGCCATCAAAGCCAAGTCTTTGACATCTTAAAGTAATTAGTAACCTATTCCGTTCAGCTGATTTGCCATATATTTGGCATGATTGTCAGTCATCCCTACAATATAGTCAACAACCCGTTGATACATATTGTATAAGCTTTCAACTTTTGCTGGTTTATTTTCACCCATCAATGCTAAAGCCCTTTTGTGCCTAAAAGATAAATTATCCTCATCCTTTTCATGTAATTCATATGTAGCTCTAATTAAATTATCAAGCAGTGTTTCAATAATATTATATGCGCCAAGCTCTAGTTCTATCTTTCTTTTTTCATTAAATATTTTATCAGCACCCAATTTCTTTGCGGCCTTTATGCCACTCTTGAGATTGTCATCTGTAAATAGTTCAATTAAATCCTTTGGCTGATTGTCACCCATAATAACATCAAAATTTGATTCATACACCTCCATGACATGCAAGGCTAAATTATTGATAGAAATGGCTACTAGTTTGGAAACTTTTTTGATACCTGTGTAATTTGAATCGTCATACACCTCATCCACTTTTGCCTTATCACAAAGTGAAATAAAGATTCCCCTCATATCATCAAACGACACAATGCTCAACTCAAATGCATCCTGTAAATCAAGTAGACCATAACAAATATCATCCGAAGCCTCCATTAAATATGACAAAGGATGCCTTTTAAAAGTTCCATCGACTTTTACTAATCCCAATTCATCAAATAAGGTTTGAAAGAAATCTGCCTCACTTTTAAAATAGTTAAATTTTGATTTACCCGTAACTATACAGCTTGCTGAAGAATAAGGATATTTTACAAGTGTGCCTAATGTGGCAAAAGTCAAATTCATTCCACCATTAAAGATATTGTTTTCTATTTGACTGACAATCCTAAAACTTTGTGCATTTCCATCAAGGTTTATAAAATCGTTAAGCTCATCATTGTTTAATTTTTTTAGAAATTCTTTTTCTTTGTTGACAGAAAACCACTCTTTTATTACCTCTTCGCCTGCATGTCCAAAAGGAGGGTTGCCTATATCATGGGCCAAGCAAGCTGTCTGAATAATATATGCCACATCATACGGGTTAATATCGTTATCTGGATATTTGTTATTTAAAAATTCTCCAGCTTTTAACCCAAGACTTCTACCAACACTCGCAACTTCTAGGCTATGAGTAAGCCTATTGTGAACATGGTCATTATTGGACAATGGATGCACTTGAGTTTTTTTTGATAATCTTCTAAATGAATTTGAGAAAATTATCCTGTCGTAATCTTTATGAAAACTACTTCTATATCGCTCCTCATTTGAATCAGGCTCTATTTTGTCTAAGCCGTAGCATCTTTTTTTAGATAATAGCTGTTTCCACATCTTGTTTATTTTTTTTCTACGCATAATCCACATGTTACCCACCTTGTTACACACAATCACATTTGCGTTTAGTATTTAATTATTTTAACAAAACATTCTTACTTACAAAAACATCAATCCTCATAAACATCTTTTCTGTGCGCCACCCTAGAAATAAGCATCAGTTCACCGTCTGTATAGAAAATAACCCGATAATCACCAGCTCTTAGGCGATATGCTCCGTCAAACGGTGTTTTGAGTTTTTTGATTTGTGATTTTGAGGGTTCATTGCAGAATTCTTCTATTTTTTCAAGGATAAATCTAGCAACTGGCTTATCAAGCTTTGAGAGTTGTTTGACGGCTTTTGGGTCGTACTCTATCTTACAAGCCAAGCGACGCTCTTACATCATCATGTGATACGGTTTTTAATTTACCGAGTTTATACTCTTGTACCGTTTTTGTAAGCGCATTTGCATCAAAATAATCTTGCAATGCTTCTCTGA
>DIZY01000046.1 GCA_002428055.1 Helicobacteraceae bacterium UBA6016 | reverse complement strand
GGAATAATAAACTCATGCGCCGCCATTTTTAAAAGAAAATCAAGCGACATAGTGAGCCTAGATACCTCCAAATGCGCTTTTACCCTTGCGGCGACCTCGGATGTGTTAAACGGCTTTGAGATGTAATCTACCGCCCCTCTTTCAAAAGCCTTTAGCTTGCTTTCGTCATCATCCAATGCCGTCAAAAAGATAACCGGGATTTTTTCAAGACCCTTTATCTCTTTTAATCTTTTTAACACCTCAAATCCGTCAAACCCGGGCATCATAATATCAAGAAGCGCCAAATCCGGCTTTATCTCTGCGGCTACCTCAACCCCTCTCTCACCGCTTTTTGCGAAAAATAGCTCATAATTTAAGTTTGCCAGAGAGTCCTCTAGTGCCGATAGATTCATCGGGCTATCGTCTACAATCAAAATTTTTTGCCTTGCTGTGTTCATATCGTCTCCATTCTCTCTTGCTCAAAACTCTCTATCTCTTTGGCTATCGCCGCCATATCAAAATGTTGTGCAAAGTAAAGAAGCCGATTTCTTAGCGACTCGCTTGTTATGCTTGCTATATTTTGTTTTAAGATGCTTGCGTGTCCAAGTCTGGCCGACTCGAGAATAGAGTCTTTAAGCGCTTTTTCTAGTTTTGGCTCATCTTTGTAGCTACTTACTGCGTTTACGGTTTCTTTGGTATTTTGTAGAGTAGGCGACCAAGGGGCCGGTTCAAGACTTAAATAAAAAGAAAAGATGCTTCCTCTGCCCACGCTAGACTCCAGCCCAATCTTTGAACCCATCGCCTCTAGGTAGCTTTTGACGATAAAGAGCCCCAGACCGTTTCCGTTGCACCCTCCGCTTGGAGCTATCTGAAAAAAAGGCTCAAAAACACGCTCTTGATACTCATGCGCTATCCCGCTGCCGCTATCTTTTATCTCAAAAGCGTACATATTTTCACCGACATCTTTTATTTTTACCTCGACAAAACCGCCAATCGGCGTAAATTTGATAGCGTTTGCGGTCAAGTTGTATAGTATTCTTAAGATTTTTTGTTTATCGCCATAGGCGGCGGCGTTCTCTTTGGTATCGGCAGAGACGGATAGGGTGACCCCTTTTTCGACGGCAATGTTTGAGAAAAGAGCATTAATATTTGTTTTTAGCTCTTCTAGGTTGAATTTTTCGTGATATAGCTTTATCTTGCCCGACTCTATTCTAGAAATATCCATCATATCCAGAGATAACTCCAGAATATAATTTGCCGAGCTAAGAATTGCCTCTAGCTTTTTCTTTCTTTTTTCATCCGATGCGCTCTCTTCTAAGAGTAGCGTAGAGTAGCCGATAATAGAGTTTAACGGTGTTTTTATGTCGTGTGAAATATTTGATAAAAAAATACTTTTTGACTTGCTTGCGGCTTTAAGTTTTGCCGTTTTTTGCTCTATTGCCTCTTTTAGATTTTTATTTAGCGCCAAAATCTCTCTTCTGGCTCTCTCTTTTTGTTTGTCGCTACGCCATAGGATGGCGACAAGCGCCCCCAATATGAGATTCATCGACAAGAGGGCAAGATTGATATAGTCTAGTTTTTCCATAAGCCGTGCATGCCCGCCGCTTACTGCGCCCCATCGCCCGACCTCAAATTTCTCCAAAAGAGCGGCAATCTCTTTTTTTTCTACCGATATTTTATTTATTGTATTGTTTGCATCTGTCCCAAAAGGGTTCGGCGATGAGTTGAGTCGTTCTATATCCGCTACCATTATTTCTATTTTGTCGGCTGCGGCGGCCGTATATGAATCTATCGGAATATCACCGCCTCGCACGATGCCTATGGAGGCCTCAAGCATGGCGCAAGAGTCGTCAAGAAGCTCTCTTTTGTTTTGCAGATAGGCCGACAATACCAAAGAGTGCGCCTCTTCCAGCATCGCCTGCACTGCGCCGGTGAGCCTGACTCCGTGCTGCTGCAAAAACAGCTCTTTTGCGAGCTTATTATATTTGTACAGCATGGTTGCGCTAAATGTCACGGATACTAGTAGCATCGTCGCAATTAACGCTTTAATTAAAAAGGATAAATCTTTTTTCATTTGATAAAAATAATCTCCCTTATTGCGAAGATTTGGACTCTCTCGATTAGCTGCTCGGTTTCGCTCTGTATCCGCCCCGTCACCACCCTTGCCGGACCCCTTTGCTTATACGATATATGTTTGCCATTCTCTCGCGTCGCCAAAATAAGCAGATGTTTTGTGATTGCCTCTTTGTCTATCGTGATACTATATCCATCCCAGGCCTTTACGACTATTTTTTGAACGCCCTGCGCTCCGTATCTGTCGATAAACTCGTTTAATCCTACGCCCTCAAATTTTGTTTTTTGTTGTTTATCTACGGCTGTCGTATACGCCTCTTTTAGTGAGCCGTTTGCTGCAAGCAATATGCTTTCAATCTCTTGTGTGCTTACAAATCTACTCTCGCCTTTTAAGGCTCCGGATATATAAATTTTTGGCTCTGCCCCAAACACAGTCGTTACGGCGAAAATAACAAAAAGTATAACGGCTACGACCGCTCTCATTTTGCTCCCCCCGACTTAATATACTCTGCCCCCAAGCAAAACTGGATTATTTCAGTAGGTATAGCGTCCAAGTCCACTACTTTTCGTACACCGCCTGCTTTGATGGCAGAGTTTGGCATGCCGAACACCACGCTGCTCTCCTCGTTTTGAGCTATCGTATAGGCTCCGTTGTTAAAGAGCTCTTTCGTACCGATAGTTCCGTCATCTCCCATACCGGTCATTATGATAGCCATTGCCCCTGCGCCGCATGAGTTGTTGATGCTGCGAAAAAGAACATCTACGCTCGGTTTGTGTCTTGAGACCTTAACCCCTTCGACGACTCTTGCTATATACTCTCCTTTTTTGCCTCTTTCGATGATAAGGTGCGCATCTCCGGGCGCAAAATATATGGTTGAGTTTTCAAGCACATCTCCATCGTTTGCCTCTACTACCGAGCATTTAGATAGAAGGTTGAGTCTATCTATGAAGTTTTTGGAAAAAGCCATCGGAATATGCTGAACCACCACGATTGGAGAGAGCCCGATTGGCAGTTTTGTGAGGACTTTTGTGAGAGCCTCGACACCGCCGGTAGATGCGCCTATTGCTACTATTTTTTTGCCTGCATATTCGGACGGTTTTGACAAAAGCAGTTCATCCGGCGAATATTTTGGTTCAATGGCGAGCTCATTTTTTGTATCCGCTTTTTTTGTAGAACTCTCTTTGACACTTTGAAGCACCAGTTTAAGGGCATTTTTTAGCCTTTTTTCAAACATTGCAATAGGCTCGCCGATATGCGTACGCAATAAAAAGAGAGCGGCTCCATTTTCGTATGCGGCTGCGGTTTGGCTATAGTCACAAGAGACAAAAACAATTGGAATATTTCTAATCGTTATGGCTTTTTTGAGCACCTCCAGCCCCTTGCCGCCGCCAAATTCTGCCCCTAGTATCAGCAGTTCCCCCTCTTTGGCGTTTAGTCTTTTATAAAGCTCCTCCTCTTTCATCATATTTGCGTACAGTTCAAAGGGCGGAGTTTTTTGGATTACCGCTTTTATCGCCAGTCTAAACTCCAATGAAGCCTCGGCGACTATCACATTGTAATTCATATCTCGTCTCTTAATTTTTTGATATAAATATTATGCCTTTTTTTGGAGCTTATCAATATTGGAGCGCACTGAAGCTAAAATAGCGGTAGAGTATGGAGTATTCCATGCTGAGATCTGCTTTTAAAAGGGCGAATTCATCGTGCCGTCTTCTAAAATTTTGTGTTTTCATTCAAAATACCCCGTATAGACTAAAAATATTTCTAGTCTATACAAAAAGAGTGCGAAAAAAATGCGTGACTATTTTGTGATACTGTTTATATAGTCGATTATCTCTCCGTTACCGGTTAACTGTGCAATTTCAGCAAGCCCTAGTCCTTCGCTGTTTTTTGCGTTTTTGTCTGCGCCTTTTTCGATGAGCAGTTTCACAATTTCCAAATTTTCACGCCATATCGCAAGCATCAAAGGAGTTTTTCCGCTCGCATCTTTTGCATTTATGTCTGCCCCCTGTTCTAGCAGATATTTGACGATCTCTGTTTTGCCCTCCCAGACACAGAGCATAAGTACAGTTTTGCCGTTTGTCAGCGCCGCATTTGCTTCGTCTTTTGAGGTTACGGTTGTTTTGACGGCACTCATATCGCCTTTTTTGACTGCTTCTATCATTTTGGCGGAAGGCTCTACGGCCATTAACGAAGCGGCGAGAAAGAGAGCCGAAGCGGTTCTTCTCATATTTTGCCTTTGAAGCTGTCAATAAAGCCTTGTATATCCTCTTCTAACGCCTGTAGCTCCTCTTCGTGAAGCACCTCGTCCGCCATTATCTGATTGGCGATATTGAATGTTACGATGTCTCTATCTTTTGTCAATGCCGCAAGCTGTTCGTACACGCTGATTGCGCACTGTTCACCTTTGATGTTTTGGGCGAGCACCTCCAGCACCTGCGGATTTTCGGGAGCGTCATAGCCGCAAATAGTATTTGCAAGCCAATCTTTGGGATGAAGGAGCGGTGTGCCGCCTAGTTGAATTATCCTATCCGCCACCATCGTGGCGTGTCTTAGCTCATCTGCGGCATGTTGCACCAGCTCTGCTATGACCGCCTCTTTCATGATTCCCTTCACGACTTTTGAGCCTATCCAGTACTGATAATGCGCCAACCACTCATCGGCATACGCTCTGTTTAGTAGCGTTACTATCTCCTCGACATTTCCTTTTACGATGCTTCTGCCGTATGAACCCGTTGTCAACCTCCGAATTAGTTTGATAAACGATTATACTCAAAATATATCTTAAATAGTAAAAATTCCTAAAAAATATTTTGCGTTTATTCACGCTAAAATACCCCAAATTTTTTATAAGGCTTTTAGGATGATATTTGCCACACCTTTTAAAGACGGCGCAATAAAAATAATGCTTTTAGGTTCGGGAGAGCTTGGCAAAGAGGTGGCTATCGAAGCTCTTCGCCTTGGGTGTGAAGTCGTTGCCGTAGACAAATATGAGAATGCTCCGGCACAGCTTGTTGCTACAAAAGCTTATGCGATAGATATGAAAAATAAAGAGCAACTGCTTACGCTTATACGCGCGGAGAAGCCGACATATATTCTGCCGGAGGTCGAGGCTATCAGCATAGACGCTCTGTTTGAGGCGGAAAAAGAGGGATTTCATATTATTCCGAACGCTAGAGCGGTGAGCCTGACAATGAACCGCAAAGGAATACGAGAGTTTGCGGCGGTTGAGCTGGGGCTCAAAACAAGCGGATTTAAGTTTGCAAAGACGGAGGCTGAGCTAAAAGCGGCGGCGGACGAGATGGGGTATCCTTGCGTCATCAAGCCGGTTATGAGTAGCTCAGGTCACGGGCAGAGCGTGTGTCGTGCGCCCGAGGAGGTCACAAAATGCTTTGAACACGCCAAAGAGGCGAGAGGGGATGCGAGCGAGATAATAGTCGAAGAGTTTATCAGATTTGACTACGAAATTACGCTTTTGACTGCTAGAACCGAGAACGAGACCGTATTTTGCGAACCTATCGGACATATTCAGCGAGACGGCGACTATATCTACTCATGGCAGCCGATGGCGATGTCCGAGAGTGCGCTAGAGAAGGCAAAGCACATAGCCAAGACGGTCACGGACGGATTGGGCGGCAGAGGGATATTCGGCGTTGAGCTGTTCGTGGCGGGTGATGAGGTGTATTTCAGCGAAGTTAGCCCTAGACCGCACGATACGGGAATGGTGACGATGACGACTCAGAGTGCGAGCGAGTTTGCTTTGCATCTTAGAGCGGTTCTTGGATTGCCTCTTGGCTTTAGATTTTTGACTCCCGGTGCGAGCGCTGCATATAAAGCAAAAGCCGAGTGTCATGATCCGAAATTTGATATTCCAAATGAGCTTTTCACGACAACTAGCGAGGTAAGAGTGTTTGGCAAGCCTGAAAGCCACGAAGGGCGCAGAATGGCGGTCGTACTTGTGGCGGATGAGAGCGCGGAGGCGGCGAAAGAAAAAGCCGCCCTGCTCGTAGAAAAGATAACGGAAAAATAGGTGTTAAAAAGACATTACAAACTAATAATCGCCATTTTGCTTTTCTTGCCGCTTGTCGTATTTGTCGATAAAGTGGTGTTTGCATACATGCAACCTAGCGCCGCAGAGGCTGTCAAAAACAAAGAGAGCGCACAGGTGCTTTACGGCGTTAAATGCTCAATGTGCCACGGCGTAAAAGGCGAAGGCGCAGCTGCGTATCCGAAAAAAATAGCGGGAATGGCAAAAGAAGAGGCGTTAGTCAAGATAAAAGCACATAAAGAGGGAGAATTCGGCGAAGGCGTGAAGCTAACAGCGGATTTTTCGACTCTTAGCGAAGCAAACAAAGAGGAGCTAGCCTCTTTTGTGGCAGGCTTGGGAGCTAAATAAGCCCCAAGTGCTCCACAAGAATTTTTGAGCCGATAAAGATAAGAACCGCTCCTCCGAATATCTCCGCTTTGCTCTCCAATCTTTCGCCTATCTTGTGTCCGATAACGACGGAGACGGCAGAGAGGGCGAATGTGACCGCCGCTATGATAAAAGCGCTAAGCAAAATATTTTGGTTCAAAAATGCAAGCGTGGCTCCGACTGCAAGAGCGTCTATACTGGTAGCGATAGCAAGCACAGTAAGAAGCTTGAGCCCAAGTCCGACCTCTTTTTCCTCTTCGCCCTCATGTAGCCCTTCATATATCATCTTGAGCCCAAGAACCGCCAAAATAACAAACGATATATAGTGGTCATAAGCCTCCACGACACCGGCAAAAGCGAGAGCCACGGCAAAGCCTATGAGCGGCATAACTCCCTGAAATAGTCCAAACATGGCGGAGGGCTTCAGCACGGCTGCCCGCCCGATGCTCTTGTGTCTAGCTCCTATCGCCATCGAGACGGCGGCGGCATCCATAGCAAGCCCAACGGCAATCAAAAATATCTCAACTCCCATATCCGGCTATTTGCCATCCCCATAGTTTTTAACAAGGTAATTGATGATAATTTGGCTATCCTCTTTTGAAATCGGAGCCTTAAATTCATCCACCATTTTACGAACCGTTCCCGTCCAATATGAGCGGTTTCTGTGTTTGCCTTGGTTTAGTACATAGCCGAATGAGTGGCATGTAAGGCAGTTTGCCGCTACGACTTCATAGTGGTCTTTTTGCACCATCGGATAGTCGTAGTAGGGCATCTCTATCGGTTTGTCTACTTGCGCAAACGCTCCCGTAGCGGCAATCGCCGCCGATAATATAATTTTCTTCATCTTCGTCCTCATCCTCACACTATTCTAACGCTTACGCTATCTACGGCGTTGTACTGGTATCCGCCCGCATTCCAGCCTATTTCGCTCGCTAGAGGTTGTATTCTGCCTATTTTATTAATGGCACGCACCATTATCGTCTGCTCGCCTTTTGTTTTCGCTTCCCAATCAAACACCCATTTTCTATACGAGTATTTGCCTATCTCTTTTTCAAGTCTCGTGGCGCCCCATGTCTTGCCTTTGTCAAGCGAGATCATCACCTCTTTGATACCGTATCCTTCGTCAAAAGCGATACCTTGTATCTGCACCCTTGAGCCTTTTTTGATTAGGGTATTTGGGGTTGGGTAGCCTATGACCGATTTTACTTTCATTACCGCTATCGGTTTTCTCTTGTACTCAAAGTCCACACCCGGCGTGACGCACTCGCAGTCATTGGCGGGTACGGTGTAGGCGACATCCATAAAAAACGAGTTTCTGTATTTATCCATTACCGTGATTTCGGAGAGCATCTTGACCCAACTATCAGAGAAGTGTCCAGGAATGACCAATCTAAGCGGAAAGCCGTTGAGATAAGGTAAATCTTCGCCGTTCATCTCGTAGGCTACGATGATATTTTCCGTCAGCGCTTCGTCAACTGCCATTTCGCGGAAAAATTTCGGCGTAGCGTCAACAGCCGGCTTTTCAAGCCCGTTTACGCCTACCCACGAAGCGTTTGGCTGTAATCCAGCCGCATGTAGCAGGTCTTTTAGTTTTACGCCTTTCCACACGGCGCACCCCATTGCCCCGTGCTGCCACTGCACGCCGTGCCTCGGATGCGCATAAAAGCTTCTGCTGTTTCCGCCGCATTGGAGTACGGAGGTTATCTCTGCGGGTTCAAATTTTGATTTGAGGTCGTCTACGCTTAGGCTAAGCGGTTTGTTTACCGTACCTTTGACCTCCAGTCTAAAGGTATTAAGGTCTACGAATGTCGGGATGTCCGGCATATGCCATCTGACAAAAAACTGGTCGTTTGGTGTAATGACATTAGTAAAAATATCTCTCGGCGACTCTAAGAGTGGAGGTCTGTCGGATATAGTTTTGAGTGGTTTTTTTTGGGGAAATGCAATGGAAGGCGGCGTAAAAGTATCACTTGAAGCTGCCGCTTTTTCGTCTTTGCCAAAAAGCGAAGCCGCCGTCATAGCGAGTCCCGCACCCAAAAATCCTCTTCTTGTCAAATTGCTCATCTCGTGCTCCTCTGTATCAATCAGTTAATTATAATCATTTTTTGTTTAAAAATAAGATAATTTGATTGATTTATAAATAGATAAAATACATCAAATCTATATTTTTCATTATACTACAGGAGCGATGCAAAATGGGTATATTTTTTCACCCGCTTGAACCAATTGCATTTGAAGACTCCAATACGCTGATACTCGGCAGTTTTCCGAGTCTAAAATCATTTGAAGAGGAGTTTTACTACGCCCATCCAAAAAATCAGTTTTGGCGACTGCTTTCAAAGATTTACGGCGCAAAAGCAGAGACAAAAGAGGAGCGTATTGAGCTTTTGAAGAGCGCAAAAATTGCCCTTTGGGATGTGGCGGCCTCGTGCGAGCGGACAAACTCCTCTGACGCAAACCTAAAAAATATATTGCCAAATAATATAGAGGAGTTATTTGTGAAATATCCGAATATCAAACGGATACTCTTCACGGGGCGCACCGCCGAAAAGCTCTATTTTAAGTACTTTTTGCACATCGATTTGCCTACGACCCTTTTGCCGTCTCCGTCGCCAGCGTATGCGGCGATGGATTTTGCCTCAAAACTTTTTGCTTGGCAGAAAATATTGCTTGGTTTTAGTTTTAATCGTTAAAATCATGTTATGAATAATGATAAACTAAAGGAAAGCCTACGCAACTTTGCGTACGCCTTTGCCGCCCTTATTACCGTGTTTGCCGTGGCTACGGTCGGATACTGGATATTAGGTGACGGCAATGCGACATTGCTTGATAGTCTATTTATGACGGTTATAACGATAGCGGGCATAGGATACGGCGAAATAACAGAGGGGGCAAACACCCCGCACGGTAGGGCTTTTACTATTTTCGTCACCATATCCGGCATTATCGCAATGACCTATATCGTTACCAATGTTACCGCTTTTTTGGTCGAGGGGCATCTAAACAACTTCCTCAGAAGGAAACATATGCAAAAAAGAATAGAGAAGCTAAAAGACCATTATATAGTTTGCGGCGTCGACGGAGTGGGCAAGCATATATTGGGCGAGCTTGCCACAACGGGGCGGGAGGCGCTGATGGTGGATATTAGCCCTGAAAAACTGGAGAGGGCTATTAAAGTCTACGATATACCACACATAGAGGGTGACGCTACGGATGAAAATATACTCCGCCAAGCCGCTATAGAAAGAGCCGCAGGGCTTTTTGTCGCAACTGGTGATGACAATATAAACCTCGTAATCGTCTTAACCGCTCGTCAGATAGCCAAAAATATCCGAATAGTATGCTGTATCCATAATAGCAATAATATGGACAAGGCCAGAAACGCAGGAGCCAACTCGGTAGTATCGCCGACTTTTATCGGCGGTCTTCGTATGGCAAGTGAGATGGTGCGCCCGACAGTCGTTACCTTTCTTGATATTATGCTCAGAGATAAGCAAAAAAACCTTCGCATAGAAGAGGTGGCGGTTCCTCGGGGCTTGACAGGCAAAAAAGTTGCCGCATTGGAGCTAAAAACTCATCCTCATACACTGCTTATGTCTATAAAACACGATGAAGACTGGACATACAATCCCGGCGACGATTATGAGCTAAGTGAAGGCGATGTGCTAGTGTTTATGACAACTCCGGGCGCCAGAACGGAGATAGAACGCTTAATAAATTCGGCGGCAAATGAAAACTAGAAATATTCATATTATCGGCAATGCGTACATCGGTTATGCGGTTGTGTGTATATTAATAATAGCAGTCTTGATAAATGTGTATCTGGCGACGCAAAGCTATAATTCTAAAAAAAGAGCAGAAAACAATGCCACGGTAAGCGCATTTTTGAACGGCAAAACTATTAACTGCATAGACGGTGGCAGGGAAGATGATATATCTATATCTAAGGGTTGGGAATATCGTAATGACGGTAGCGGCGCCAGGTTTAAAAAAGACGGTACAATATTTCTACCGAGTCAATGTAAGATTTTAATAAAATAGGAGAGTTGAGAGCTTGGAACAGCAAACCCCAAAAACAATTCGAGATAGAATAAAAAACGAATTTATGGTTATAAAGTCGCTGGGCGTAGTCTATGGCGACATCGGAACGAGCCCAATATATACATTTGCGGTAATTATGCTACTTACGAAGCCGACGATGGAAAATATTTTCGGTCTACTATCTCTATTGGTTTGGACACTTTTTGTGCTTGTCACCGTTCAGTACGCTTGGCNNGGCTGGCTACGAGTCTGAGTAACCGTGGAGAGGGTGGCACCGTCGTGTTGACGCAGATACTAAAACCATATCTTAGAAACACTAGGCACGCCGCAGTCGTATCGGCTCTCGGTTTTGTCGGAATATCACTTATGATAGGTGACGGCGTTATTACTCCGGCTATCAGTATCTTGTCTGCAGTCGAGGGCATCGTGCTCATTCCGGGATATGAACATACCGCAAAATATACGCTTTTAGCGCTTGCCTCGGTAATAGCTTTTGTCCTTTTCTATGTGCAAAAAAAGGGAATTGCAAAGGTAGCCACCGCTTTTGGTCCGATAATGGTCGCTTGGTTTTTGGTGCTAGGATGTAGCGGAATATATTTTATTGCCCATATGCCTTCTGTTTTGGCGGCGGTAAATCCTTCGTATGCCGTTACATTTATACTCCACAATCCATTAGCCGCTTTTATTATATTGGCGGATGTTATTTTGTGCGCCACGGGTGGAGAGGCTCTTTATGCAGATATGGGGCATCTTGGCAGGTCACCAATCCTAAAAGGGTGGCTTTTTGTTTTTGTCACGCTATCCGTTAGCTATTTCGGACAGGGGGCGTTTCTTATGACGCACGCCGCAGAAGCTGGAAGCCCGCTATTTGAGATGATAAAAGAGATTACTCCTGCTTTATATGCAGCGTTTGTAGTGCTTGCCATTTTGGCGACGATAATAGCCTCTCAAGCGATGATAAGCGGTATATTCTCAGTTCTTTATCAGGCGATGACGACGAAGATATTCCCGCACTTCAAAGTAGAATACACATCGTACGAACTAAGCTCACAAATATATGTAAACTCCGTCAACTGGTTTTTATTCGGTTGTGTAATACTGATGCTGTTTGTATTTGAGGAGTCTGCCAAGCTTGCAAGTGCCTACGGACTCGCTGTTACGGGGGCGATGAGCATAACAGCGCTTTTAATGTGTATGATTTATTTTAAGCAAAAAAACTATTTCAAGCTCTCTTTTGCATTTATTTGCCTAGTTGCTAGCGCCACTTTTTTCGCCTCTTGTATCCTAAAAATTCCTCACGGTGGATATTGGTCTATCATCATAGCGAGCGTTCCGCTGGCTATCGTGATTATATATACGCAGGGGCAAAAGAGGCTCTATGCCTCGTTTATACCTACGCCTAAAGAAGAGTTTTTGTCAGAGTACAGACATAGATATCCGAGACAAGCAAAAATAGAGGGAACGGCGCTCTTTTTTTCCAGACATCTCACGCAAGTTCCCGCATACATACCTAAGACAATGTTTCAAAACGGCATTATGTACGAGCGAAACATCATAGTCAAAGTCAAAGTTTCCGATGAGCCGAGAGGAATAAAGTCTGAGCTGGTAAATATAGAAGAAGGATTAGAGCTACTAACCATCTGGCAGGGATACATGGAGATACTCAACATGGAATCTATCCTGCAAAAAAACGAAATATACGAACGGACTATATTTTACGGTCAAGAAGAGATAGTGACCAAACACCCTATCTGGATGATTTTCGCAATGATAAAAAGCCTATCCCCGACATTCGTAAGCTTCTACAACTTCCCACACAAAAAACTTATTGGGGTTGTGAGACGGGCGGAGTTTTAAAGTGGACTTACTCGGTTTTTCAGAAGGACTGCTTTAGAATTTATCTAGGCAGTTCCCCATTCCCCCTAGTATCCCATATCTGCAGTTATGTTGTGATTGCTTTGTCGTGTTAAGTATATTTGTAAACAATTCTTGCAATACCTTTTTTTGATTTTTGATG
>DIZY01000125.1:37003-37155 GCA_002428055.1 Helicobacteraceae bacterium UBA6016 | reverse complement strand
TGCAAGTTAGATATGCTTAGCGTTCCGGCTTTGTATGCGGCTATATGCTCCCCTGTTATCGTGCCATCTAGTATCTTGTTGATGATGGTGGCTGAGAGTGTGCCGTTTATGAAGTCGTTTGCTATGCGGCTATCAAGAGTGTTTTGGACAAA
>DIZY01000125.1:17065-36925 GCA_002428055.1 Helicobacteraceae bacterium UBA6016 | reverse complement strand
TGGTATACCGATACTCCGCTAGAATCTGCGACGGAGATATTGAGCGTCTTGGCGGCTCCGCTTGCCATGCCTTGGCTTGCCATATAGGAGTTGAGGGCTAGGATATTCATAATCGCCAGTTTGCTCTCTCTTACGACTACAAACTGTGTGTATCCGCTATCGCTTACGGAGAGTACGGAAGATACCGGATATCCGCCGTTGTCCCAATATATTGCCTCTAGTGTGCCGTCATTCGCAAGGGCTATGCCATCTCCGGCTGCTAATGCGCTCTTATCGACGGAGGCTATATGCTCTTTGCTGATAGCTGTTTTTGGGATTAGGGCTAGATTGTCGGCGTCTACCAGCGCTATCGGGGATAGCTCTGAGAGAGATAGCTTTTCTCTGTTGGCGTATGAAGAGGCAAAGAGTGGGGAGAGTCTAGTGTGTCTGCCCTCATGCCCAAAGCTGTATTGGAGTCCAAACCTATACTGTGTATCATCCTCCCCTACATCTCGCTTTAGCCTAGTAGCCGATACGAAAGCTTCCATGGCGTTACCGAAGTTGTGGGTGTATTTGGCTCCTGAGCTGTTTATCGTGTTTCTATTCTCGTTTGATAGCTCTAGCATGTTGTAGTCGTTGATACGGTATTTGAGAAAAGCGGACATAGCTAGCTTGGAGCTTGACTCTGCGGCATCTTGGTACATACTCTTGTATCTTATGCCGTCATATCCTAGCGAGGTAGTGAGCTTCACGCTCTCAAACAGCCGAAAAGAGGCTGCCGCTTCCGCTATCAGCTTGCTAGCTCCTCTGTAGCCGCCCTTGACCATTGTCCAGTCGTAAAGAGTAGCGTTATTGATGATGATGTCGCCTATGTGTCCTAGCTCTTTGCCGTCTATGTCGTAGTAGACTACCGAGGATTTGAGCTCTTCTAGTAGCGAGTCTGCGCCGAATGTATAAGAGTACTGCACTCCATAAGCCTTCTGCGCTACCTTCTCATCAAAACTCTTTGAGTATTCGGAAAAGTCAAAGCGGGTGAGGCGTTTTAGCAGGGCGACTGAGAGCTTGATGCGACCTCTCTCCAGAGCAAAGCCTTGGGACAGTACGAACTTCTCTAGCTCACTGCCTTTTTGGATAGATATGTATGTACCCATTTTTGCTCCGGCGTAGAGTAGGCGGTATGAGGCTGATAGTAAGATGTCGTTCTTGACATTTGCGCTCTCATATATCGCTCCTATGTCCAGTCTGTATCTGCCTAGCTCTTCTACGGCGATAGATGAACGAACTCCGGTTTTACTAGGAGATATAGTAACGCTCTGTGAGGTCTCGCTATCTCTTTTTTGCAAGTTAAAGCCGCTTGTGTCGGCGGTAAATGTCGATGAGCCTAGTTTGACGGATGATGATGTGTTGGAGTCTGTTTGTGGTTTGGCTAGCAGGCGTGAGTCGTCTTTGGAGGCGGATAGTTGACCTGCTAGAAGTAGCGAACTGGCTATTATGGAGATTTTTAGAGCGGATTTCATGCGTCGCTCCGATTGGCGGTGGCGGTTGCTTTGCGGCGGGGTTTTACTCTCTCTCTCTCTCTCTCTCGGTGACCGGATAGTTGTTTGGCATTTTTTACCTCTTGTTTTTATATGGTTACTTTATTTTACAAAAACAAGCTTAGAGATTGTGTATAAAAAGTTATCATTGTTATAAGCCGGGGTCACATGAAAGTCACAAGAGTGAAAATTTACAAAAAAGAGAGGAAGAGATCTACTCATCCCCTCTTTCAATATGTGCGCCCAAGGCTATTAGCTTTTTCTCCAGCTCCTCATATCCACGGTCTAGATGGTAGATTCTATGAATTCTAGTTTTGCCGTTTGCTACAAGAGCGGCTATGACTAGTGCCGATGAGGCTCTAAGGTCCGTAGCCATTACATCTGCCCCTGTTAGCTCCGCTCCACCCTCTATAGTGGCAGTGTTGTGTGCTAGATGTATCGTAGCCCCTAGTCTTGTTAGCTCGCTTACATGCATAAAACGATTTTCAAACAGTCTCTCCTCTATAATACTTGTACCGTTAGCCTGCGTGGCAAGGGCCATAAACTGCGCTTGCATATCGGTTGGGAACCCTGGAAACTCTGTTGTTACTATCTCTATCGGTTTGATTTTTTTGGCTGGTTTTATCGTCAACTCGCACATACCATAGTCAAAGGAGTAGCCCATCTCCTGAAGCTTTGAGATAAATGCTTCCATGTGACTTAGATTTACTTTTTTGAGTGTGACTTCCGAATTCGTGATAGCTGCGGCGCACAGATATGTACCAGCCTCGATTCTATCCGGGATTACTTCTATCTCTTTAAAACTATATAGCTCGCCGCCGCTTCCGTCTATTATTAGCTCATCCGTGCCGATACCCGCTATATTTGCCCCTGCAAGCCTAAGCACTTCGCACAGTTGCACCACTTCCGGCTCTTTTGCGGCGTTGATTATCTTGGTCGTGCCTTTGGCTAGGGCCGCCGCCATTACGATATTTTCCGTACCCGTTACGGTGATTTTGTCAAACACTATCGTAGCGCCGCTAAGCCCTCTAGGAGCCCTAGCCTCTACATATCCGTTTTTTATCTCTATCTCTGCGCCCATCTGCTCAAGCGCTTTTAGGTGAAGGTCTACCGGGCGCTGACCGATAGCACATCCACCAGGCAGGCTCACATCGCATTTACCGAATCTCGCAAGAAGCGGTCCAAGCACAAGAATAGAAGCTCTCATCGTCTTTACTATGTCGTATGTCGCTACGGTACCGTTTAGTTTTTCGGAATCAATTTTGAGCGTATTGCCCTCAAGCTCGGCCTCTGAGCCTAAGTTTGTCATCAGCTTTAACATCGTTTTAATATCTGCAACACGCGGCATATTGGTAATCGTCACCGGAGTTTTCGAAAGTATCGTAGAGGCAATGAGCGGCAGTGATGAGTTTTTGGCGCCGGATACCGTTACTTCACCGGATAGTTTTTTACCGCCGTAAATGTCTAGATAATGCATATATTTTTACCCTAAATTTAAATTTTTTTGAATTCTACCCAATTCTATTTTGAGGCTTTCAGATAAGCCGCTTCTATCGCCTTCATAAATGCCGCCCTTGTGCCGGCGTTTTCAAGCTCGAAGACTCCTGCGGCCGTCGTACCTTTGGGACTCATAACCTCTTCTTTTATCTTCGCCGGATGCGACTGCGCTATCAAAGAAGCAAAACCGTCAAAAAGCCCCTTTGTCATCTCCTCGGCAACGGATCTTTTGAGTCCAACCCTAACTGCACCGTCCGTCAGGGATTCCGCCACAAGAGCCAAAAATGCCGGAGCGCTTCCGGCTAAAGCGGTCGCAATATTAAGCTCATCCTCGCTATCAACCCAGACACTCTTGCCGATAGACTCAAAAAGCGCTAACGCCTCTTTTTTGTAGGCGATACTTCCAGTCACTGCGGTCATAGACTTTGCACATCTCGCTGCTAAGTTTGGCATTGCTCTTACATAGTTTTCGGCATCTACACTTAGCTTTAGATCTTCTAGATATATTTTTGCCATTACAGAGACAAAAGCCTTCGCTCTGCCTTCAAACCGAATATCATAAAAGCTACCCGGCTTTACCGCAAGTATTACGATTCTGCCGTCTATATCGATGGTTTTTTTTGAAATTTCAACCTTTAAGGACGGGTAATACTCGCTTAATTTGAGTGCCTTGTCTTGTGCATGTACCATAACACTCACAGGTACGCCTTTTTTCAGCATACCGTCTAGTAAAGCCTCCCCTAGATTTCCGGCCCCTATGAGGAGTACCGACGAATCGGTTTCCTTGAAAAATGACATCAAATGCCTCCGCACTATATAATTTATTGAAAATAGGTTAACATTAAACACCATAAGATTTCCAAAATACGGCACGGCAGGACAAATTATTCAATGAAAAAACACGGCATTTCAAAAACCAAATTGACGGCTCTTGCGATAGGTCTAGGGGTTATGCTCTCAGGTTGCGCCTCAAAACAGCAAGAAGAGTTTAATAAACCGGCAGATTACTGGTATAAAATGATTGTAAAAGATGCGACAAGGGGCGAACTAGATAACGCCGACAAAGCCTTTACATCGCTTCAAAGCGAACATATTCGCTCTCCACTCATATCTGAAGCTATGCTTATCTTGGCAGAGGCGCACATGGATAAAGAGGAGTATATACTTGCAAACTACTATCTTGACGAATACACAAAAAGATATGGAGATAAAAAAAGTGTAGAATTTGCTAGATACCTCAAAGTAAAAGCAAACTTCTTGTCATTTAAGAGAGCATACAGAGACCAACGACTACTACTGGATACACAAAAAGATTCGGAAGAGTTTATAAAAGAGTATCCAAATTCACCGTATAAGCCATACGCCCAAACAATCGTGCTAAAACTAGCCATGGCCAATAAAATGATAAATGAAAACATAGCCAATCTCTACAAAAGATTGGATAAGCCGGAGGCTTCCAAAAAATACAAAGAAGATGCCGATACTGCTTGGCTAGATGGTATTAAATACGACAAACCGAACACGCCTTGGTATAGAGCCCTTTTTGAGGTGCAACTACAATAGATTTTACTATAGCCGAAAGCTTGGCTATAGGCGATTAATAAATAATATTTACTGGAGCTTTTGACTAATGCAACTTGCCAACTACGGTTCTTTTCCCGCTAATCTACCGATAATAGTAGAAGATGAAATATTTTTATACCCTTTTATGATTGCTCCGCTTTTTCTCTCCGATGAAAAGATGATAAAAGCGGCGAGCTTCGCCATCGAAAACAACTCTCTCATCCTTGTCTGCCACTCAAAACCTGGACAAGAGGGAGAAAATACATTTGACTCCGTATACGACTCAGGCGTTATAGGCTCCGTCATTCGCAAGATAGTGCTTCCTGACGGCAGAGTAAAAGTACTTTTCCAAGGGCTTGCCAGGGGTCACATCATAGAGCGAATCGGCGACAACCCGATGCTCGCCATCATAGATACCATTAGGACGCATCCGTATAACGAACAACGAGTCGAGGCGATACTGGCAAACCTAAGAGAGCATGTAAAATCCCTCTCTGCGGTAGCTGGGTACTTTCCGCCGGATTTGCTAAAAACAATATACGAAAACCACGAGCCAAACCGTATAGCCGACCTCATCAGTAGCTCCATCAAGCTGCAAAAAGACGATGCGCATATGCTCTTTATCGAGCAGGATGTAGAAAAACGATTGATGAAGCTCATAGACCATATCATCGATGAGACGGAAGCGGCAAAACTCCAAAAAGAGATACGGGCAAAAGTCCACGACAAGATGGACAAGGTAAACAAAGAGTATTTTCTAAAAGAGCAGTTAAAGCAGATACGAAAAGAGCTCGGCGAGGATACAAGCCGCCAAGAGGAGCTTGACGAGTACGGTAAAAAGCTTGAGGCGATAAAGCCGTTTATGTACGAGGATGCCTATAAAGAGGCAAAAAAACAGCTTGAAAAACTGGGCAGAATGCACCCTGACAGCGGCGATGCTAATGTGCTTCAGACCTACATAGAGTATGTGCTTGAAATTCCTTACGGCAAAGTCTCAAAGGCGAAGATGGAAGTAAGCAAAGTCGCAAAAACGCTTGACGAAGACCACTTCTCTCTTGAAAAACCAAAAAAGAGAATAGTAGAGTTCTTCGCTGTAAAAGAGTTGCTTGAGCTTAGAGGCACAAAAAACAAAGACGCAAAAGGCGCGATACTCTGCTTTATAGGTCCTCCAGGGGTCGGTAAGACAAGTCTTGCAAACTCCATAGCCAAAGCGCTAAAAAGAGAGCTTGTGCGAATAGCGCTAGGCGGACTAGAAGATGTCAATGAGCTAAGAGGACACAGGCGAACCTATGTGGGGGCGATGCCGGGCAGACTAATACAAGGTCTTATCGGCGCAAAACAGATGAATCCCGTAGTAGTCCTAGACGAAATAGACAAAGTCGGCAGAAGTATGAGGGGCGACCCGACGGCGGCTCTGCTGGAAATACTAGACCCGGAGCAAAACGACAAGTTTAGGGACTACTATCTAAACTTTAATATTGACCTATCAAATGCGGTATTTATAGCCACCGCAAATGACGCTTCCACCATCCCTGCCCCGCTTAGAGACAGGATGGAGTTTATCGAGGTTAGCTCGTACACGCCGCAAGAGAAGTATGAAATAGCTAAGAAATATCTCGTGCCGCAAGAGCTCAAAAAACACGGTCTAAAGTCAAATGAACTCTCCATGCCGACAGCGGTGCTAAAAGAGGTTATCGAGAAATATACGAGGGAAGCTGGTGTCAGAAGCCTGAGGCGGCAAATAGCGGCAATAGCCAGAAAAACGGCAAAAATAATCTTGGAAGAGAAGGTACAAAAAGTATCGATAACCTCCAAAAATATCAAAGATTTTCTAGACAAAACCGTCTTTGAGTACGAAGAGGTAGACAAAGAAAACCAAGTAGGCGTAGTAAACGGTCTTGCGTGGACAAGTGTCGGCGGTGATGTGCTAAAGATAGAGGCGGTCAAGATGAAAGGCAAAGGGGCGGTCGAACTCACGGGAAGCCTAGGCGATGTGATGAAAGAGTCGGCAAAGATAGCTTACAGTGTAGTTAAGACGCTAATAGATACAGGCAAACTAAAAATCGATGCAAAAATAGTCGAACACGCTTGCACTACCCCTGAAAAAGGTGAGAGACCTAGCATATACGACTGCTACAACCTGCACATCCATGTCCCGGACGGCGCAACGCCAAAAGATGGACCTAGTGCAGGAATAGCGATGGCGACGGTCATATCCTCCATCATCAGTGAACGCAAAGTTAATTCTCAAGTGGCAATGACGGGAGAGATAACGCTGACGGGCAAAGTCACCGCAATAGGCGGACTAAAAGAGAAGCTGATAGCGGCTTATAAATCGAAGATAAAAATCGCACTTATACCGCAAAAGAATTTTGATAGAGACCTGCCGGATATACCGGACGAGGTCAAAGAAAATATGCAGATCATCCCTGTAAAGACGATAGACGAAGTATTAAATTATGCACTAGAAGGAAATAAAAAATGAAAGTACTATTAATAAAAGATGTAAAAGCGCTAGGCAAAGCCGGTGAAATCAAAGAGGTAAAAGACGGTTACGGCAATAACTTTCTAATAGGCAAAGCTCTTGCAAAGCTTGCTACGCCTGCGGTTATGAAGCAGTGGGAAGCGGGAGAGAGAGCGAAAAAAGAAGCAGAAGCGGCGGAGATAGCAAAACTGAATGAGGCAAAAGCAAAGCTTGAGGGCGTGAAACTGGTTATTCAGACAAAAACAGGCGCAAACGGTGCGCTATTTGGTTCCATCACAAAAGAAGAGATAGCCGATGAGCTCAAAAAACAGCACGGTATCGAAATAGATAAAAAAAGCATAGAGCATCACGGTGCACTAAAGGCTACAGGCTCGTATGACCTTGATCTCAAAATGGGACACGGTATACACGCAAAACTGCACCTTCTTATCGAAGCGATTTAAACCGTGTTTGAAGCGACCACGATACTAGCCTGCCTAAAGGACGGTAAAGCCGTCATAGGCGGTGACGGGCAGGTGACATTCGGCAACTCCATACTCAAATCAAACGCCGTCAAAATCAGAAAACTTTATGAGGGCAAGATACTTGCCGGATTCGCCGGAAGCACGGCTGACGCTTTTACCCTATTTGATATGTTTGAAAATATGCTTGCAAACAAAAAGGGTGACCTCTTAAAATCCGTCGTAGAGTTCTCCAAAGAGTGGCGAAAAGACAAGGTACTAAGACGGCTTGAGGCGATGATGATAGTGCTTGACACCAAAAAAATCTTCATACTGACGGGAAGCGGCGATGTCGTAGAGCCTGAAGACGGGATGCTTGCCTCTATCGGCAGTGGTGGCAACTTTGCAATATCGGCCGCAAGAGCGCTTGTAAAACACACCGATATGGAGCCCAAAAAGCTCGTAGAGGAGTCCATCAAAATAGCAGGAGAACTATGCATCTACACCAACCAAAATATCTCCGTCCTTACTTTGGAGAACTAAAATGAACTTAACCCCAAAAGAGATAGTAGCGGTACTCGATGAATATGTAATAGGTCAACAAAACGCCAAAAAAGTAATAGCCATAGCCCTGCGAAACCGTATGCGAAGGCTGAAGCTCTCAAAACAGCTCCAAGAAGATGTCGTACCAAAAAACATACTTCTCATAGGGCCTACAGGGGTGGGCAAGACTGAGATAGCAAGACGACTCTCAAAGACTTTTAGCCTCCCCTTTATCAAAATAGAGGCTAGCAAATACACAGAAGTCGGGTTTGTCGGTAGGGATGTGGAGTCTATGGTACGAGACCTCGCCCTCGCCTCCTACAATCTCGTAAAAAAAGAGCACAAGGAGAAGCTTCTTCCTGAGATAAAAGAGAGGGCCATACATAAAGCGGCGTTAAAACTAATGCCTGAACCTCCCTCAGGGGCAAGTGAAGAGAAAAAAGAGGAGCATAAAAAAGCTCTGGAAAAAATGAAAGTCAAGATACTATCCGGCGATGCCGATCACCTAAAAGTAGAAATTGAGTTTTCGAAATCCACAAATGAAAATTTTGACACAAATTTGCCACCCGAAGTCGCTAAAATCCAAGAATCTTTCTCTAAAATTCTCGGCGGACTTGATAAAAAAGAGGTTAAAAAAGAGGTGAATGTCAAAGAGGCTATCTCATTTTTTGAGAGTGAAGCGGCTGAAGAGCTTGTAGACAACGAGGCGATAAAAGCGGAGTCTCTCAGGCGCACAGAGCAAGAGGGTATTATTTTTATCGATGAAATAGACAAAATAGCGGTCAGCTCTTCAACATCATCAAGGCAAGACCCTAGCAAAGAGGGGGTACAAAGAGACCTTCTGCCGATTGTGGAAGGCTCAACAATCAGTACAAAGCTTGGACAGGTGAATACAGACCATATTCTCTTCATCGGAGCGGGAGCATTTCATCTTACCAAGCCTAGCGACCTTATACCCGAGCTTCAAGGCCGGTTTCCTTTAAGAGTGGAGATGGAATCGCTTGATGAGAATGCGCTTTATGACATACTCACAAAGCCGAGAAATTCGCTTCTTGCACAATATTCGGCTCTACTAAAGACCGAAGAGGTTGAGGTAGTTTTTGAAGAAGACGCTATAAGAGCAATGGCAAAATTAGCGCAAAAAGCAAATGAAAAGACTGAAGATATAGGCGCAAGGCGGCTTCATACCGTGATAGAAAAAGTTATGGAAGATATTAGTTTTGATGCAGACGAAAAAGCTGGACAAAAAATATCGATTAGCAATGCACTAGTAAATGAAAAACTAAGCAATATAGTAGAAAATATAGATCACGCAAGGTACATTCTTTGACACAAAATACAAAATGCGGCTTTGTCGCAGTAATCGGTAAACCAAACGCAGGTAAAAGCACCCTTCTAAACTGGCTTATAGGCGAGAAGATAATGCTCGTCAGTCACAAGGCTAACGCCACCAGAAAAAGGCTAAAAGGCTTTTTGATGCACGACGATGCGCAGATAGTGCTAATAGACACTCCGGGACTTCAAACCGGCAAAAAGTTGCTAAACGAGTATATGCTCTCTGAGGCTATAAAAGGCGTAGGCGATGCCGACCTTGTGCTTTTCATTGCGGATGCTAAATATGCCGTAAGGGATTATGGGGAGTTCTTGGAAATTTCCGGCGGCAAACCTCATATTTTGTTGATAAATAAAATAGACCTTCTAAGCCACGAGAAACTACTTAAAGTCCTAGACGAGCTACAACAAAACAAACATAGCTTTTTGGAGCTAATTCCGATAAGCGCAACAAAAGAAAACGGCAAAAAAGAGATATTGGACGCCGCAGTAAAATATCTGCCAGAATCCCCTTATCTCTACGACCCTGAATCGCTGACAGACCAGCACATAAGAGATATTTACAAAGAGATAATCAGAGAAGAGCTCTTCAATGGTCTTAGTGACGAGATACCTTATGAGAGCGATGTCGTAATCAACAAAATAGACGAAAGCGATACGCTAGACAAAGTTTACGCCACGATAGTCGCAAATAAAGACTCTCAAAAAGCTATGATTATCGGTAAAAGCGGTCAGACAATCAAAAGAATAGGCACAAAAGCGAGAGTCGCTCTAGAGAAATTCTCACAAAAAAAGATACATTTGGAACTCCTTGTCAAAACCAATAAAAATTGGACTACGGACAAAAAAGGTTTAGCTGAGTATGGGTATGATTTTGAATCTTGAGTTTTTAAAAAACATCAAACTGCCTACTATCGGCGCAAAAGGAAGCCGCACATCAAGCGTATGCTTTTACTCTCCTAGCACATTTACCACATACGAATACTCCAAACAAACAATAAAACCTGTTAGCTCACCGACAAAAGACTCAAGTCTTATATCTTTTATACCGCTTGATGACATAATCGGCGAAACGCTAGAGATGAGCAGGTTTTTAAGCGGTCAAGAGCTTTATGAGGCCATAGAGCTAAAACTATTTGACGAACTAGCGTTAGAGCCTAGCTTTGAGTACAAAATATGCTACGAAGCGCTACCTGATGGCGAGGATAACTCCGAAACAAAACGATACAACGCATATGTTGCCAATTATCATGCCATAAGACAAAGACTTGCTGGAATAAGCGATAGATATGTTGAGTTTGTATTCACGCCGCAGACGGTCATTAAGACGCTATTTACAAAAAACTTTTTAAGCGACTCTGCCACCTTTGCTTTTATATATCTCTACAACGACAATGCATATTTATGTGTCTACCAAAACGGCAGTTTTACATACTCAAAATCGATAAGAGGAAGTATCCGTACGCTAACGGAGAGATTTTCTGAAATTTTAGGGGAAAGAGTAGACTCTGACGACTTTATTAAGATACTCGTAAATAGTGATTTTAGAGCTAAAAAACCTGAATATGTGATCGGTTTTAAAACGCTCATTTCTGAGTTTTTTACCGCAATATCAGACATACTGGTACACGCCAAAAGAATTAATCAAATAAGCGGTTATGAAGCTATATATATCGCTACGGAGCACGGTAATATAGCCGATGTTACGGAGATAGCAAAGGAGTATTTTGAGACGCCGTTTCGTGACTTTGATTTCAATCTAGGTATAAAAACCGAAGGCTTTGTGGATATGTCGACAAAGCTAACAATATTTGCATATCTAAACGATATAGGTGCGTATGAGCATCTCAATTTTTCGATATTCCAACGCCCTCCTCCGTTGCTTCAAAGGTCGGCCGGAAAGTTTATGGGGATTTCCACAGTGGCTCTTATCGTAACATGCGCATATCCGCTCTACAACTTTACACTGGCCAATCTATATGCATCCTACAAAATAAAATCGTTAAATGCAGAGTTGGCGCCTCTCTTAAAAGAAAAAGAGATGGTATATGCAAGGCAAGACAATGCCGAAAAAATAGCCGCCAATATGGCAAAAAATTTTCAAATCGAAGAGCAAAAGTATAGTGATACGCTCACACTGCTAAGAGAGATAGAAAAAGCAAAAACAGATATTGCCGGAATAAGCGGACATATAATAAAAACGGCAGACGCCACGGCGCACTCAAATGTAAGAATTGCGGAACTATCCATAACATACGATGTTCAAAAACAGAAAATAGAAGGGCTTGAAAACAAACGAAATAGCTTGATAGACAATAAAACTAACGCTGAATCCTATATATCAATACTCACAAAAGAGGCTGCATCACTAAAGCAGAAGTTGTCCGGCATGCAAAATGAGTCGGAAAAAAACGAAACTGCGTCAAAATTGAAAATAATAGAGGATCAACTCAAGAAAAAACAGGACGAAAAGCCAAAAATAGCGCTTGACATACAAACCGCCGAAATGCAGCTCAAGATAGATAAAGAAAAAATACTGCAAAGCGAGCAAAAGGGAGACTTGAAAAGTATCTTAATGAAACTGGTATGCGTATCACGCAAAGCTGCAGATATTACGGATTTTACAAAAAAACTATCCAAAGTCGACAACTACATCATCACCGTCGATAAAATTTCCAAAGAAGACAACACATCGACATACATAGGCGAGATAACTGCAGCAAAGGGTCAAAGATGAGTTTTGGTCTAAATCAACTACACGATGTAATAGATAAGCAGTTTGAAGGTAAAAAAGAGAGTGAAAAAATTATATTTTACGCTCTGCCTTTTCTACTTTTTGCATATCTTTCGTATCAATTTTTAATTCCTAAATCCAATAAATTTATAGCCAAAAAAGCCGCCGAGCAAAAAGCGATAGAGGTAAAACTGGAAGAAACCAAAGGGTATCTAAAAAATAAACACTTAATAGATCAGAATGTTAAAAATATTGAAACTCAAATAAAAACAACAGAGTCTAAGCTAAAAGAAAAAGCCGAAGCAAACAGACATCTGACCGAGCAGTTTGCGGCTATGGATTTTATAAGGCTTAATGAAGAGAATGCCCTAATCTTTGCAGATTACCTCACGACGCAAGCAGGGAAAAACGGTGTTGTCATCAATAACATGGAGACAAACATTAGCTCTCAAGAGAGGGGGGTATTCAAAAAAGAGATGACAACAGAGATTGGTTGCACCGGCGGCTTTACCGGAATGCTATCTTTCATAAACGCTATAGAGTCCTCAAAAATGTTTTCAAAGATAGAAAAAATAATGGTGCTAGGCGGCGGTAGAGAGCTTAACACATCCATGTCTATCAAAGTAAACGGTCTGTAATATGAAACATATTTATTTTTTATTTATTTGCGGTTCGTTATTTGCTTTAGAGGTAGATGACCTGCTATCCAAGATAATGCAGCCCAAAGGCATTGAAAAAAGTAAAATTATAAGCGCAAAAGACCCTTTTTTAAAGCCGATTATAAAAAGGGAAGGCAATTTTACACCGCCACCGGAGCCTGTATTTACGCTAAAAGCTATTTTTGAGGGAACCGCCCTCATAAACAATAAGTGGCATAAAGCAGGCGATAGACTAGAAGGTTATGAGATTTTTGAAATCAAGAAGCATGCCGTGGTTTTATTCAATAGACCAAAACAAAAAAAAGTATATTTATTTGAGGGCAAAAAATGAGAAGTTTTTTAAAGCCGATTCTCAAAAGAACGGTCGTAATATCAGGTGTTTCGCTAGCTTTAGCAATTTGCCTATATCCTTCTAATGCATTTGCCCTATCCGAGTGCGATGACAAGGTATTTAGCAATCTGTCGGCAAATAGAGGCGCTACAATAGCTCAACTACTAGAGCAGTTGAGTTCAAGATGTTCTTTTAGTATCGCCATCAAAGATAACGGGGCGGAGAATATAGTAGCAACAAAAGGGCTAAATACAATAAATTTAAAAGACTTTACTCTTCAAGATGTATTCGATTTTTTACTAACCGAAAACAAGCTAGACTATGAATACCAAAACGGCATACTTCGAATCTCATCATACAGTACAAAAACATTCAAAGTAGACTACATAACTGCTGTTCGCTCGGCAGAGACTACATTTTTACTAGGCAACGGCGGCGGCTCTACTGCTACCACCTCAACAAGCACATCTGGGCAGCAAGGCATTCCCAACTCCTCTTCTTCCGTTGGCTCTACATTTAAAGCAAACGATAGTGACTCGAAATTTTGGGACTCTATCAAAAATGATTTATCTGCAATTCTAAAACCAGACTTTGCAACGCTAGAAAATGCAGTGGAGTATAAAACAGAGGCACAGAATAAAAGCGGCATAGCGACCGACAGAGAGTCTACTTCTACTCAAAAGCGGGTTGAATCTACACAAATAAAAAGCAATGAGCTAATCATAAACCCGCAAGCAGGGCTAATCACCATCACGGCAAATAAAGCAAAGCTAAAAGAGGCCGAAGAGTACATAAACGCAGTTATAGACAGACTCCATAAACAAGTACTGATAGATGTGCAGATATTAGAAGTTACAATGACAAACGGTCAAACTACAGGTATAGACTGGAATCAGATATATAACCTGCAAAATATGAATATAGCATATGGGGTAAATCTGGGAAAAACAAATGACTCAGGCGGCACAACGACAAATACGGCGGCAAATAGTATAGCAAACGGAACTACTAGTGACTCCGCAAACGGAACAACGGGCACTACCACAAACAACAATAGCACCACCACAACCAATGGAAACACATCCTCAAATACAAATACAACAAACACAACAGGCGCTACGGCTACCAATACCAATACGGCTACCAATACGACTACGACAGGCAGCACAGGCGGAGTGGCAGATCCCACAGTAATAGCCGGGACTTCAACAAACACGGTTACTAGTGCGCAGCCGGCCACATCTACAACGGGAGTAGTAACGAGTGCGGTAACTAGTGCGGTCAATGGAGCATTAACAAATTCCACAAATAATGGAACAACAACATCCGCAAACAACGGAACAACTGGCTCCACTACAAATTCAAACGGCGCTAACTTTGCAGGCAATCTTGCCGATACATTTTCAAGAACGGGAACACTCTCGCTTAGCGGTGGTATTCAGATTAAAGATATTATTAAATTCCTAAAAACGCAAGGCACGGTAAGGTCTGTATCAAATCCAAAAATTTTGACGCTAAATAATCAACCGGCTCTTATCACATCCGGAGATGTCATCTTCTATCCAAAAGTATCCGGTGGTACGAGTTCTACGGCGACTACCGGCGCTACAAACCCCAGCGTAGAGACCGTATCTCTGCCTGTTGGCGTAACTCTTGATATAACGCCGGAAATAATAGACGAGAGCAGTGTGTTATTAAAAATAAATCCGACATCGAGTAGTTGCAAAACAAACGGGTGTCCTCTCCAACAGGTGTTAGTCGGCGGCGTGATTTACAACATAGCGCCGAATCTTGCGCAAAAACAGCTCTCATCGGTTGTAAAAGCGACAGATGGGGACAGAATTATTCTTGGGGGACTTATTCAAGAGACATCGAACGGCAATACGACAAAGGTACCAGGCATGGGTGATGTACCGGGTCTTGGCTATCTCTTTAAACAAGACATAGACTCAAAAGAGTTAAAAGAGATGGTTATCATCATCACCCCGCATATCGTTAAAAAAGAAAAAACACTATCACTAAAAGAGTTAGGCTATAAAAGTGACTTCGACAAGTAGTTTTGCGCTTTCAAAAGAGCTATTTGTGGATGAAAATAGGGACTTTGCCGATAGGGATAACGAGTATATTCTTATAGACGGGGTCAAAGACGCTTATAAAAAACTTGTAAGTTCTGTTCAAAAGCCGTTAAAAATTATACTGCTATACGGCTACCCTGGAAGCGGTAAGACCGCCATGCTTCATAGACTCTGTTCAAACATAGACAGAGACAAAAAAAAGGTGCTCTACTACTCTACGCCAACTTTTATGAGAACGGAAGAGCTCATAAGGATATTCAGGGCAAACTCACGCAAAAAACTGACGGAAAGCCCTACTTTTTTTGAGCTTATGGAGCTTTTTACGGCTACATTCGCAAAAGATACATTCCTTGTTGTACTTGATGAAGCGCAACTGTATGAAGAAAAAGAGATGGAGTATATAAGGCTGCTCTCCGATACAAAAATATTCAAATTTGTGATTGCGCTCCACAGAATAGACGAAGAGCACCTAATAGCCAAAGCTCATTTCCAAAGCCGTATTTGGGAGAGCATAGAGCTAAATCCACTAAAAGTAGACGAGTTACGCTTCTTTGTGGAACGAAAACTGCTCTCAAGAGAGCTCAACCAGCCGTTATCGATGTTTTCACAAAAAAGCTATAAGCTAATTCACGGTTTTACAAACGGTAACATAAGAGAAAGCATGAAATTTATGTATAAATTATTTGATTTTTATGAGTTTTTGGAAAAAGAGAGACCGAGCGATATAAACTATAAAGAGTTCAAAACAAAACATATAGAGATGATAGCAATAGAGGGCGGGTACCTAAATGTATGACTTAAACGACTTAGAAAGCAAATGGATAGCATACAAAAGACAAAAATATAAAAAATTTATCTCACTTGGAACAGCTTTTTTTGCCGTGGCTGTCGCCTCATTTTTGGCGGCATATCTGATATTTGCTCAAAAACAAGGCGGCGAAAGCGCAACAAAGGAGCACTCTGAGCCAAATGCAACAAAACAGGCGCAGCAGCCGCAAAAACAAAACGATGTCGTGGAGCTGACGCTTGCGGGCGAACAGCCGATGCAGCGAGAGATAGTCATAGTCTCTCCCACCGAACAAACGCAAGAGTTTAAAAGTCTGGCACCGACAAATGAGCAGCTACTAACGCCTCCGGCAACACAAGGTACGCAAATGCAGCAGGCTCCGACTCAGATGCCGCCAAAACCAAAAGTTGTGCCGAAAATAAATATTGAAACAAAAACGGCGAGCCACACGGCGCTACTTGAAGAGAGATTCAAACGAAACGGAGATATTGAAACAGCGCTTCTGCTGTCCGAAGAGTACTACAAAACCGGAGAGTACCAAAAAGCTCTAAAATTGGCGATTAGCGCAAATTCGCTCGATGCTAAAAGTGAAAAATCATGGGCGTTATTTGCTAAATCTAGCTATAAATTAGGACGCAGACAAGATGCCATCAATGCCCTTGAAAACTTCGTAAGAACAAGCGGCTCTGATCAATCAAGGGCGCTTCTAAGACAGATAAAAGCCGGTGAACTATGAGAACTTTATTTATTTTTTTGCTTATTAAGTCTCTATTGTTAGCGGTTTCAAAAGACGAGATTTACTCGCTTATAACCAAAAAAGAGTTTGAAAAAGCGTGTCTTGCGGGTCAATATATCGCAACTGCGAGCACGGATGGAAAATTTCTAATAGAGTACGGTAAAGCCTGCATGGCATCCGATATGATAGACCAACTCTCTATTCCTGCATCAAAACTGCGAGGTTCCAAGGAGTCCAGAGAAGCGGCCGCCATTTTTGCCACGCTACAAGCCCAAAAAAAACTTCTCTATCTTAGCCTACTAGACGGCATAAGTCTAAAAAACATCCGAACCCCAAAAATAAACCATCCACTCTCTATTGTGTTTGAGCGTATATCTACCGGTGATTTTCAAAGCAAAGACGGCATACTGTCGGTAAAAGACGGGCAAAACGAATACGAGATAACGGCGCTAAAAGAAGAAAACCCACCAAAAATTATGATAATCGAAAAAGCATCCGGTAAAAAACGAATATATTTTTAAGAGGTTGACATGCTTGTTCAAAAACTAAAACTTGGTGATTTGCTTCTACAAAAAGGGCTTGTATCGCAAGAGGAGTTTGATTCATGCCTGGACGAATCAAAACAGACCGGAATAAGAGTCGGTCAGGTCCTGATAGATAGGGGGTACCTATCCGAAGATCAAGTATTTAGAGTGCTTAGTGAACAACAAGGCTTTGAATATATAGATATTATAGGTATAGATTCCGACTCAAAAATAGCAGCAAAAGTCGGCGGACAGGTTCTTAAAAAACACGGGGCATTTCCGGTAAGAGAAGATGATTTAAATATCGTCTTTACATTCAAAGACCCGCTTGATGTTACCGCTCAAGATGCAATTCAGAGAATTTTTCCAAAAAAAATACTAAAAGTTGTCGGCTCAAACCCAACGCTTTTGGAAAACTGCATTCGGCAATATGAGATAAACGAAAGCATCAAAGATCTAACGACTGAGATACGAAAAGAGATAGCCCAATCAAGCTCTGGCGATGGAAGCGAAGCATCAAGCATCCTAAAACTTATCAATGTGATAGTAGAGAGCGCAATATATGCAAGAGGTAGTGATATACACATTGAACCGACGGAAAAAAACTGTATCGTAAGGACAAGGATAGATGGTATCTTAAAAGAGAGTTTTACCTTTGATGCCGACATCTACCCGCCGCTGTCATCCAGAATCAAGCTACTCGGAAACCTTGATATTGCGGAAAAAAGAAAGCCGCAAGACGGCAGATTTTCTCTTGCAAGCGGCGCCAAAGAGTATGACTTTAGGCTCTCAACACTCCCTACTACATACGGCGAATCTGTTGTTATGAGGATATTGGACAAAGCAAAAACCCTTATAAACCTAGAAGATTTGGGGATGTATAAAGATAATTTCAGAAAATTCTCTTCTGCGCTTAAAACCCCGTACGGCATCATTCTGGTTACCGGACCTACCGGAAGCGGTAAGACTACGACGCTATATGCAGCACTAAACGCCATAAAGGGTGTTGACAAGAAGATAATCACGGTGGAGGATCCCGTGGAGTATAAAATCAACATGGTTCAGCAAGTGCAAGTTCATGAGAGAGCAGGACTTACATTTGCCTCTGCGCTTCGTTCCATTCTCAGACAAGACCCCGACATTATCATGATAGGCGAGATACGAGACCAAGAAACCCTTCGTATAGCCGTACAAGCCGCCCTTACGGGACACTTGGTACTCTCTACCCTGCACACCAATGATGCAATAAGCGCCGTTACCAGAATGGTTGATATGGGGATAGAGCCGTATCTGGTCGGACCGTCACTTATTTCCGTAGAGGCGCAAAGACTTATCAGAAAGCTATGCCCACACTGTAAAACCCCAACTACCATAGGGGCATCTGCTCTAAAACCGATAGAAGCGTTGCTACCGAATGAATACACATTTTATAAAGCTATAGGCTGCGACAAATGCGCCAACACTGGATACTTAGGAAGAGAGATGATTACTGAAGTGCTCAGTGTAAGCGACGATATGGCGACAGCGCTGGCGGCTGGAGCCTCAAAACACGAGATTCAAAAACTTGCGAATGAAAACGGATTTGAGGCGATGTTGGTAGACGGTGTCAGAAGAGCCGCAAGCGGTATTACTACAATCGAAGAAGTATTTAGGGTAGCGAGACTATAAGATGGCGCAAAAATACTTTGAAATAGAGCACATAAAAAGCGGCAAAAAAATAAAGAGTGTCATAAAAGCATCCTCAAAAACAGAAGCCTTGGTCGTCGCAAAAGAGAATATGGGTTACAAAGTACTCAAAATAAAAGAGGTCGGAGCTCCACTTTTCGACTCTTTTTCGCTTGATAAATTCAAAGATATGTTCGGCAAACAAAAGGTTACTACTCAAGATTTGATAAGTGCGATAAGACAAATGGCGGTTATGGCAAACGCTGGACTCTCTTTTACGGATATTTTGCAAGAAGCTATAGCGGCTACCGAAAACGAGAGACTAAGGGAGATACTCACCCAAAATCTAAACGATATTAATGCGGGTCTTAGCCTCTCTGCCTCAATGGGGCAGTTTGAAAAAGAGGTCGGCAAGCTCACTGTTACGATGATGGAGCTAGGAGAACGGACTGGTACAATGTCCGAGTCGCTCGATACCCTCGCCGGAATACTTGAAGAGATAAGAGACAATAGGGAAAAAATCAAAAAAGCTCTCCGCTATCCAATCTCGGTCATTATAGCGATGGTGATAGCTTTTACGATTATGATTATAGTCGTTGTCCCTAAGTTCAAAGCTATTTTTGACAAGTTTAAAGCCGATTTACCGCTACCTACAAAAATACTGCTAGGAGCGGAGTGGTTTTTGTCGCACTATGGACTGCTTTTGCTAGCGGTTATAGTCGGCGCTTTTTTTGCCGTCAAATATATATACAACTCCAATGAAGCAATTAGGCTCAAAATAGATCAGCATATACTAAAAGCTCCAATTGTAGGCATTATGATGAATCTGGGGCTTATAAGTAGATTTACAATCGTGTTCAAAGAGCTAAATCAAGCCGGACTTCCCGTCATAGAAGCGCTCGGAGTGGCAACGAAGGGTGTGGAAAATAGCTATATCAGAGGGCAGTTAATGACGGTTGCGTTAAATGTTCAAAG
>DIZY01000125.1:13536-16967 GCA_002428055.1 Helicobacteraceae bacterium UBA6016 | reverse complement strand
GCGGACTACTATCGCCAAAAATTCCAACTCAAAATGGACGGCTTATCTGCCGCAATCGAACCGCTACTCATCGGTGGTATTGCCGGATTCGTACTACTCTTGGCTCTGGGAATATTCATGCCGATGTGGGATATGGCACAGGCTGTTAAAAAATAGCTTAGCCTAGCATCCCACCCTCTTTGAGAAACTGCGATGGCTCATAGCTTGTTTTTTTGATGCGGTCATACTTGGCGTACGAGAGCGTGAGCCTATCTTTTGCGCGGGTTACCGCAACATAAAAAAGCCGTCTCTCCTCTTCTATGCTAGAGCCCTTTGCGATTAGCTTGCGGTTTGGAAATCTGCCGTCCATCAAATCAATCACAAACACCTCTTTAAATTCAAGCCCCTTGGATGCATGCACGCTCAAAAGATTGACACCCTCGCCTTCCGTCATCTCTCCCGCCCCAAGTATCATGGCATTGAGAAATCCGGCCTTATCGTCATAATGCGAAGCTAGGTTTGAAAGCAGGTAATTTTTTCTGTCTATCCTCTCTCTTGCGCCCTCAAACTCTTTGATGTCTATAGTTTTGTCTTTACTCGTCGCCCTTCTTCTGGCGAGAGAATTTTTTATCTCTTCATACAACGGGCTTGCCGTTACTATATCCACAGCATTTTTTGGATTTTTTATTCTAGAAAGTCTGTGCATAAGAGAGTAAAACTCGCCGAAAAATATAGCGGCGTCGGAGTTTAGCTTGGGATGTTTGAGCGCCGGATTTGCTAGCACCCCCTCTTCTAGCCCAAGCTCCCTAAACCTACTAATGCTTCCAAGCTCAAAGAAATCATCAAAAAGCCCTACTTCGTGTTTTCGCCTCTCAAACGGATTTTTAACCTCCGGATTTGGATGAAAAAGCCCCTGCATAATAGAGCCGCCGCCCAAAAGCGCAAGCGCGTCGCAAAGCTCTTTTGCCGTAGCGCCGCCCACTCCGCTCGCATACTCAAACACATTAATAAATGCCAAAATATCCTTTGCATTGACCGAAAGCGTCAAAATATCAAGTATCGCTTTAACCTCTTTTGCCTCAAAAAACCCGACCCCGCCTTTTCTCTTACACTTTATGCCGTACTCTCGCAAAGACGCCTCTATGCCGTCCGCCGATGAGTTGTTTCTGAAAATTACCGTGATATCGTCTAGCTTCGTTTTTGACTCTCGCACCATATCGGCTATTTTTTTATACTGATCAAATACCTCATCAAAGATAAGGAGCCTTGGCGGATGAGCTTCGCCTAGGCGCACCACCTCAAGGCTTTTCGGATATATCCTATCATTATGCCTTATCACCTTGTCGGCAAGAGAGAGTATGTTTTCGGTTGAGCGGTAGTTTTTTGTCAGCGTATAAACGCTTGCATTCTCTTTCGTCTCTCCAAAACCTGCGATAATGGAGATATTAGCGCCGTTAAAACCGTAAATACTCTGGTCATAGTCTCCGACACAAAAAAGAGATTTTGGTTTTACGGACTCTATCATGTGGTTTTGCAGATTGTTTGTATCTTGGTACTCATCCACTAACACCTCAAAAAATCCGTCTATTTTTCCCTCTTCACAAGCCTTTGAGCCTTTAATCAAAAGGTCGCTAAACCCAAGAAATCCGCACTCCTCTTTTTGTAGTTCAAACTCGGCAAAAATCTTCAGATAGATACTCTCATGCTCCATCTGCGCAGGAGCGCTAGCCATGATCCAATCGGCAAGTTTTGGCGTACAAGAGGCGTTAAAAGACTCGTAAAAATCGTATAGATAGCCTGCTGAATAAAACTTATTGTCATACATTTTGACCGTATTCATGTATCTTTCGTGTATGGCATTAAAAAGCGTCTTTAATTCATTTGGCTGTTTTAGCGTCATATTCGGATTTAGCCGCTTGAGCCATTTGTAGCTAACGGCATGGAATGTACCCGCCTGTATCTTATCGACCTCTTCTTTGTCAAAAAACTTCTTTAGGCGACTTATCATCTCTGCGGCGGCTTTATTTGTAAAAGTGAGTAATAGTATGCTTTCGGGCTTTACGCCTTTTTCTAGCAGATGATAGATTCTAGCGACTATCGTAGAGGTCTTGCCCGTACCTGCGGAGGCTATAACTAGGGTATTTCCAAAAGGGGCGTTAACGGCGGCAAGCTGTTCTTTATTTAGGTTTTTGTAGGGCATTGTGACTTTTTTGAGTTAAACTTGAAGTGGATTTTATTAAAAAGAAGATTAGACTCTGCCGCTTTATGCGACAAGCTTCAGTGGCACAGCGCCAAGCGTAGCGCGAACGGGCTTTACCCGTTTGTGCGTACTATTTCTGTAGATATGCAGAAATCTCTTCGGCAATACCAAAGTCAGGATAATTTGCAGCCTCAAGCACAGCTTGACCCATAGTCATATTGTCATGGTTAAATATAAGTGGGGCTATGAAATTCACAACAGATTTTTCTATCGGATTTTGTAGTACAACTATGTTATATACCTCTACTTTAGAGCTTGCTTGCAAATCAAGAAGAATCCTAATACCGACCGGTATATCAAACGAATACTCTCTAAGGGCATACGGATTTACCAATGTAAATGCAGGAGTATTTCCTTCGGCATTTTTTAGACTTGAAAAGAAGTCGTCAACCTTATTAAGTTCTACCTTGACAAGTTCGTCAAACCCCAATATAGACAATTTTACTTCAAATACCATTTCTTCCCCTTAATGTTTTTTTTAATCGACATAGCTATGTTAAAGGTACAACAATGCCCATTAAACAAAGCTTAAAATTTACAACTATAACAAAGCGAAAATCGTGCCAAACATCGGGTAATCAGGCGGTTTTTGCTAAAATTGCGACAAATAAAACAACTCAGGAATTTAAATAATGGCTCTAACGGAGTATCTACCAAAAGATTTTGAAGAAAATTGTTACAAAGAGTGGGAAGCTAAAGGCTTTTTTGAGATAGAGGGTAACAAGGCTATCCAAAAAGAGGGCAAGGCGTTTTCCATCATGCTCCCTCCGCCGAATGTCACAGGCTCCTTGCACATAGGGCATGCACTCAACCATACGCTTAGCGATATTATAGTCAGATACAAAAGAATGGACGGCTACAAGACTCTTTGGCAGCCGGGAACCGACCATGCAGGCATAGCCACCCAAAATGTGGTAGAAAAACAACTGCTTGCCGAGGGCATTAAAAAAGAAGATATAGGCAGAGAAAAGTTTCTGGCAAGAGTTTGGGAGTGGAAAGCGTATAGCGGCGGCACGATAGTAAGCCAGATGAGACGACTAGGCGTATCCCCTGCATGGAGCAGAGAGCGGTTTACGATGGATGAAGGGCTAAAAAGTGCGGTCAAAAAAGCGTTTTTGAAGCTCTACGAAGACGGGCTAATCGTGCGAGACAACTACATGATAAACTGGTGCACGCATGATGGCGCACTCTC
>DIZY01000125.1:0-13405 GCA_002428055.1 Helicobacteraceae bacterium UBA6016 | reverse complement strand
GACGAGAGATACAAAGCGCATATCGGCAAGAGTCTCGTACTTCCTCTTATCGGCAAATCCATCAAGATAATAGCCGATGAGCATGTTGATTTGGAATTTGGTACGGGCGTGGTCAAGGTAACCCCCGCACACGATACCAACGACTACGAAGTGGGCAAACGACACAATCTTGAATTTCTAACTATATTTGACGAAAAAGGAATTCTAAACTCCCATTGCGGCGAGTTTGAGGGGTACGAGAGACTTGAGTCAAGAGCCAAAATAGTCGCAAAACTAGAAGCTGAGGGCTTTATCGACAAAATAGAAAAACACACAAATCAAGTCGGCAGATGCTATCGCTGCGGCAATGTCGTAGAGCCGTACATCTCAAAGCAGTGGTTTGTCAAAAAAGAAGCGGCAGCAAGAGCGATAGAAAAAGCAAATATAGGTGAGACCGAATTTGTCCCGAAACAGTGGAAAAACAACTATGACTCATGGATGAGAGAGCTTAGGGACTGGTGTATCTCAAGACAGCTATGGTGGGGGCACCGTATTCCCGTCATGTACTGCGACGATTGCGACTTTGAATGGGGCGGTGAAGAGGGCGAACACAAAGAGTGTCCAAAATGCGGTAGCGCACATATCAGGCAAGACGCCGATGTGCTAGATACATGGTTTAGCTCCGCTCTTTGGGCGTTTAGCCCTCTTGGCTGGGGAAATGAAGATAACGAGAAGGTAACGCCTACCGACATGGCAGACTTCTACCCAAATTCGCTTCTTATCACCGGCTTTGACATATTATTTTTCTGGGTCGCTAGAATGATGATGATGGGTGAACAGCTTGTCGGCAAAATGCCTTTCAAAGATGTGTATCTACACGCCCTAGTCAGAGACGAACACGGTCAAAAAATGAGCAAATCCAAAGGCAATGTCATCGACCCGATAGACATCGTGGAGAGATACAGCGCTGACAGCTTACGGTTTGCGCTTGCGATGCTAGCCGTTGCAGGGCGAGACATACGGCTCTCCGAAGAGAAGTTCTTGCAGTCAAGGAATTTTACAAACAAGCTATTTAACGCTGCAAAATACCTGACAATGAACGGCGCAACACCAACAGACATCACCAAAAACGCTCCCGTAACAGAGCTTGGCAGATATATGGCGGCAAAACTGGCGGAGGCGACGGCAGAGATAAGGGAGCAACTAGACTCTTATAGATTTAGCGATGCGGCGGTAAGCGTATACAAATACTTCTGGGATGACTTCTGCGACTACGGTATCGAGCTAAGCAAAGCCGAAAAAGAGGCGGTGGGCGAGCTAGGCGGCGTATTTGTCGAGTCTCTCAAACTTCTGCATCCGTTCATGCCTTTTATCACCGAGCATCTTTATAAGGAGCTTGGCGGAGCGGATGAGTCTATCATGATAAGCGCATTCCCGACAAACACGGCGGTTGACGCTGCGATAATAGAAAAATTCGAGCTAATCAAAGAGGCGATAGTAGGCATCAGAAGAGCAAAAGCCACGATAGACCTTGCCAACAAGCGAATAGAAAAAGCCTTCGTGAAGCCAAATAAGCCGATGGACGAAGCCGCCAAAAAATTCATAGCAAACCTCGCAAAATGTGAAGTTATCGAATTTGTCAGCGAAAAACCAAACGGATGTGCGGCAGATGTATCGGAAAATCTTGAGTGTTTCATAGAGATAACGGCAGAAGCAAAAGAAGCGCTACTCTCAAGACTGGAAAAACAAAAAGAAAAAACCGAAAAAGAGCTCGCAAAACTAGACGGAATGCTAAAAAATGAGAAGTTCGTTGCGAATGCGCCAAAAGAACTGATTGAAGAAAATACAAAAAATGCAAACGAGCTAAGAGAGAAGCTGGCAAAAATAGAAGCGGAAATATCCTCGCTCGTCTAAAGCACACTAAAAGGCTAGCGGCTTTGGGTCGCTAGCAAACTACTCCGCAACCACCCTATTTCTACCGCCATTTTTTGCCGTATACAATCTCTTGTCACCTAGCGATACAAGTGCGCTAAGGTCATTTGTATCTTCATTTTTTTCACATATGCCGACGCTTATCGTGACACTTATGATATGCCCTTCAAACTCTATTCTATGCGATTCAACCATTTTTCTAATTTGCTCGCCGACAACCGCCGCATCAGCCGCCGTCGTCAAAGGTAGCACCACGCCAAACTCCTCGCCGCCGAGTCTGCCGACTATATCTCCGTTCCTCGTTTGTTCCAAGAGTATATCGGAGACGCTTTTGATGACCTTGTCGCCGCAGTCGTGCCCGTATGTGTCGTTGATTTTTTTGAAGTGGTCGATGTCAAGCATAATAAACGATATTGCCCCGCCGCTTTTGTGTGCCTCTTTCCATTTTTCCAACGATTGCAGATAAAACTCACGCCTATTTAGCAGTTGTGAGAGCGTATCTAGGGTCATGTAGATGTGGTTTTGATAAGCCATGGCGTATGTCCTTTTTGCCTCCATCCTCACCGCCGCCACGATAGCCCATAGATATAGCAATACCGGCGCTATAAAAAGCACGAAAATCCCTATCTCCTCCTCGTTTATATGCACCGACGCCATCAAGCAGACCACTATCGCCGCAACGCTGTAATGGACTATCAAAAACGCCTTATTGCTAAGTAGCGCAGACACTACGATGGTCGAGAGCATATAGTACACCCAAGTATAGGGCACAAAGTATATGCGTGGGTCAACAAGCGTGTATGCCGTGAGCAGCGAGAGCAGACTGGTATTGCCAAACAAGATTATCCATAGCCCTCGATGCTTCTTGAACAGGTAGCTATATGTCACGACGACTATCATCCCCGTAAAAAACGCCGCCATGACCCGTGCAAAAGCCAAAATATAAAAAGGGGTCGTAAAGCCGTGCTTGAAATAATCGCCGTAGATAAAGACTATATCGTAGACCATCCCGAGATACATCAGAGGTCTATACGCAAAAAATATCCTCTCTTCGTGATATTCATCATATGTTTTGAATTTTGCAAGCCTGTTTTGCGGCACGACAATCGCATCGTTGCGCTTGAGTGAAAACAGATTTTTGAGCCTAAATTTTTGAAGGGCGTTTGGCATTGCTTCGTCTCCGCTCTTTTTCTTGATTTTACATCCGCCATCTTAAAAAAGTGATACAATCCAAAAAAAATAAAGAGAGATGCTATGAAAATAGAAACTTCTTTTTTACAAAAGCTAAAAGCATTTAGCTTTAGCGTCGCAGATAATGACGAGAGGGTCGTAAATACCGCAATAGCAGAGGAGATGCTAAGGGTGCTTGCGGCAAAAACGGATGAGCTAAACGCAAAAATAAAAACAAAAGATGCGCAAATAACTGATTTGAAAAATGCGCTACAAACGGCAAAAACCGAAGAAGTAAAGTTCTATCAAGAAGAAAAACGGGTGCTAGACGCCAACGCTATATGCCAAAAATGCGAACACCTAGCGAACGGCAACTGCAAGTTTCATACGATATGTAAGAGTATTGCGGTTGATTATTATGTGCCGAGGAAGCAGTGATAGGTTTTTCAAAGTTGCTGAAAAAATTGCTCCGCATTGGATTTTATAAAATGAAAATGGTAAAATCAGGCATTAGAGTCGAGGACTAAAGAAGTGACAAAAGAAAGCTCAAACCAACTACAAAAACTATTTGGTAGCACCAAGCTGATTTTTTCTTTGTTTGTTTTCATGCCGCCAATCTCCCTAGAGTATATATAAAAGTCGTTTTATTTTGATTTTATGACAAACTTTCCGTTTTTCACAACCCACCAAAAAACACACTTCAAAAATGTAACCTACCTATTTTTAATCACCAAACGGAACGCTCATGCAGTACCATAATGTTCCATTTTTATAATAAAGGATACATAATTGTCTGCTGAAGTCGCATATCCGGTTGTCGGCTCATAGACATGGGGCGGCGGCTGGCGGCGCTATGATAGAAAAATTTGAGCTTATCAAAGAGGCGATAGTAGGCATCAAAAGAGCAAAAGCGACTATCGACCTAGCCAATGGACGAAGCCGCCAAGAGGTTTATTGCAAACCTCGCCAAATGCGAGACGATAGAGTTTGTAAGCGAAAAACCAAACGGATGCGCTGCAGATGTATCTGAAAACCTTGAGTGTTTCATAGAGATAACGGCGGAGGCAAAAGAGGCGCTACTCTCAAGACTAGCAAAACAAAAAGAAAAAAGCGAAAAAGAGCTTGCGAGGCTAGACGGTATGCTAAAAAATGAGAAGTTCGTAGCCAATGCCACAAAAGAGCTGATTGAAAAGAATACGAAAAATGCAAACTCGATAAGAGAGAAGCTGGCAAAAATAGAAGCGGAAATAGCATCACTAGCTTAACCCGCCAAAACCAAAAATATTACCTAACTTATTAAGACCCCTGATTAATCATAGAATTCTATACTAAAAATTAATTTTTTTTATTAATAGTTAAGTTTGCATTATGTAATCTTTGCAACATATTTATATCAACCAAAGGGGTACATGGGATGTTTACCACCATCAAATCAAAGCTTTTTTTACTTCTTGGCGTGTTAATCGCCGGTTTTTTATTGCTCGTATATATGCAAATTAAGACAAATCAAGACTCGTCCAAAGCGATAGAACGGCTAATAAAGATAGAGGAGCTGGGCGGTTATTTTAACGCTCTAAGAATGCATACCAGAGGGTTCCAGCTGGATTTTAAAGAGGAGCATAAAAAAAGCCTAAGCAAAACATTTGAAAGCGTTACGAAAGAGTTTGAAGTTCTACACTCAATAACTAGAACCGATGAGACAAAAGCTATGATAAAAGAGGTAGAGTCTCAAACAAAAGAGTGGTATGCGGACAATCAAATCCGTTTTGAGATAATGGAAAAAAATAGAGAGGCGATACATACGGCGGAGTTTAAAGCTTCCGAAGAGGGTCAAAAATTTGCGGCTCTTAGCAAAAAAACTGCTGCAACTGCTGAAAAAATGGGGGCAAACATAGATAAGCTCTCGGCCAGAGTCAAAAAATCAAATCTTGCAACCCTAGATATGGATCAAAAGATTTCATTTGCTTCTATAACACTTGTGGCAATCGCATCATTGATTGCCTTTGCAGTTATCATGAAATCAATCTCTTCATCTGTTATAAAAACTGAAAATATATGCAACGAAATACTGAACACAAAAGATCTCACCAAACAAATAGATACGGGCTTCAAAGATGAAGTAAACGAAGCTATGAAAAAAGTAAACAATCTCTTGTTTGGAATCTCAAAAGCTTTTGGAGATGCAAAAAGAGCAGCTAGCGAAAATGCATCCGTAGCCTCAGAACTATCCGCAACGAGCCTACATATAGGTAAGCGAGCCGAAGAGACCGCAAAGGCGGTGCAAGAGACAAGCAGAGCCTCATCTGAAGTCTCAGAAATACTATCAAGAAGCGAGAGCGGACTTATAAAAAGCCAGCAGGATATCGATGAAGCTTCAATAGAGGTAAATAGGGCGTCCAAAGAGGTGCTTGCAGTATCGGATGAGCTTCAAAGGATAGTTTCAGAGCAGATGGAGCTATCCGAGAAACTAAACAGACTCTCCACTGAAGCGGAACAGGTAAAATCAGTGCTTACAGTAATCGCCGATATTGCCGAACAGACCAACCTTCTAGCCCTCAATGCAGCCATCGAAGCGGCAAGAGCCGGAGAGCATGGCAGAGGATTTGCGGTTGTTGCCGATGAGGTGCGAAAACTAGCCGAGAGAACCCAAAAAAGCCTATCCGAATCAAACGCCACCGTATCGGTGATAGTCCAATCAGTAAGCGATGCTACAGACAGTATGTCTCAAAGTGCCGAGAGCATCAGACGGCTTGGAGATAGAGCCAAAACAGTCGAGGGAACAATGAATCACACCAGTCTCTCCATATCAAATACCGCCAAAGCAGCGAGTCAAAGCGCCAAAGAGACAGCCGAAGGAACAGCAAAAACAAAAGAGATGCTCTCCAAAATAAACACAATCAACGAGCTCTCATTGGCAAACGCCAGAAGCGTAGAAGAGATAGCCTCTGCGGCAGAACACCTCGCAAAACTAGCCGAAGAATTAAACATAAATCTATCGGTATACAAAACCGCATAAATCACCAAACGGAGATTTGCCTCTTGGCATCTCTCCCTTAGTTCATATTTTTTAGTTCACTTACTGCTACCAGAAAACTGCCTATTTTTTAATCACTAAACGGAACTCCCATGCAGTACCATAATCCTTTCATTTTTGTAATAAAGGATACATAATTGTCTGCTGAAGTTGCTTATATAGTAAACACTCTTTTCCTGATATTCTCCGCCACCTTAATAATCCTTATGGCTCCAGGCTTTGCGATGCTTGAGGCGGGGCTTGTGCGGAGCAAAAATGTCGTCACGGTGCTCACGGGCAATGTGATGCTATACGCCGTGACCTCTATGGTCTTTTTGCTTTGGGGGTATTCGTTGATGTTTGGCGGGAGCGGGCTATTTGACGGGGGTATCAAGCAGACGAACTACAGCATCTATGCCATTATGTTCTTCCAGCTTGCCTTCGTCTCAAAGACCGTCTCCATCATTAGCGGTGCGGTATCTGAGCGAATCAAGATATGGCCTTTTATGGCGTTTGCTTTTGTCATGGCGGGTGTTATCTATCCCGTTGTCGGCTCATGGACATGGGGTGGCGGGTTTTTGAAAGAGCTAAACGACTTTGCGGGCTCCACAGTCATCCACTCGGTCGGCGGCTGGGCGGCATTGGCGGCGATACTGCTGCTTGGAGCTAGAAAAGGCAAATATACCAAAGACGGCAGAGTGCGGGCGATGACGGCGTCAAATATCCCACTTGTGACTCTCGGAGCTATGCTTCTTTGGATTGGGTGGTTTGGCTTCAACGGCGGAAGCGCATTGATGATCTCCTCGCACGAGAATGCAGACCTAGTGGCAAAAGTCATCCTCAACACCAATACGGCAGGGCTTGCGGGTGCGCTCGTGACGGCGGCTCTTATGCAGTACAAATATAAAATGTTAGATATCACGATGGTTCTCAACGGCGCTTTGGGCGGACTCGTAGCCATCACAGCGGCTCCTGATGTCTCCATGTGGGCTCCGATAGTGGTCGGCGGCATAGGCGGCGCACTTGTAGTCGTGGCGGTTCCACTCTTTGACAAGCTTCGCATCGACGACCCCGTGGGCGCCCTCTCCGTACATCTCGTATGCGGCATCTGGGGCACCATCGCCGCCGCAATATTCAAAGACGGCGTATCGATGATGGTACAGCTCAAAGCCATTGTCATCATCGGAGCGTTTGCGTTTGCGGCTTCTTATGCGGGCTTCTACCTAATCAAGAAAGTAATGGGTCTAAGAGTAGACGAAGAGTGCGAATATGAAGGTCTAGACCTCAATGAATGCGGTCTAGAGGCGTATCCGGAGTTTGTAAAAAATAACTAAAGAGGATTTATTTCCTCTTTAGTTCAATAGCATCCATATATAACTTCTCATATTTTTTCGCCGACTCATCCCATGTGAACCGCAGTTTCATGCCGTTTTGTCTTAGAGCGTCAAGACCGCTTTTGTTGTCGTAGTATGTGTATGTAGCCCATCCGACAGTATTGTAAAGAGCGGCGGGAGTTGCGTCGCCAAATTTGAAGCCGGTTCCGTGTTTGTGTCTTTCATCGAAGTTTTCTACCGTATCATCCAGTCCGCCCGTAGCCCTTACGATAGGCGGCGTGCCGTATCTGAGTGAATACATCTGGTTGAGTCCGCACGGCTCGAAGATGGAAGGCATGACGAAAAAGTCCGCTCCCGCCTCTATCTTATGCGCCAAAGCGTTATCGTAGCCGATTCGCACGGCGAATTTTTGCGGATACTTCGCCGCCATCGCACGGAAGAACTCATGCCACACAGCGTCGCCCTCGCCTAGCATCACCACCTGTATATCTAGCCCCATTATCCACTCGAATGCCTCGGCAAGCAGATGAACTCCTTTTTGGTCAACCAAGCGACTCACTACGCCAAAGAGCGGTATTTTATCACTTATCGGCAGACCCATTATCTGTTGCACATCGCCCTTGCATGCCGCTTTGCCGTCCATTTCGTTTGTATCGTAGTTTGCGGCTAAGTAGTTGTCGGTAGCGGGATTCCACTCCTCGTAGTCCATGCCGTTTAGGATACCGACATAAGAGGCCGCCCTATCTTGCATCACGCCCTCAAGCCCGTATCCGTACTGCGGCGTCATCGTCTCATTCTTGTATCCAACGCTTACGGTACTGACCATATTTGCATGATATATGCCGCCTTTTAGGAGATTGACACAGTCGTTTTGTTCTAGCTCCAGATAGGTGAAATGCTCCCAGCCCACGCCAAGCACATCCATCAGCCCCTCGTAGAACTGCCCTTGATACTGTATATTATGGATAGTCATCACGCTTGCCGTAGAGTCAAAAAACGGGTCATTCGCATATACGGTATTTAAAAACACGGGAGTAGCGGCGGTATGCCAGTCATTAGCGTGGACGACATCGGGCTTGAAGCCTACGGCTTTGGCAAGTTGCAAAGAGGCTCGAGATAAAAATACGAAGCGGTTGTCGTTGTCAAGAAACCCCTCACCCGCTTCGTTGTTATATAGCGTATCCCGCCCAAAATAGACCTCATGGTCGATAAAGTATATAGGCACATCGGAGTTTGGCAACACACCCTCATATACCCCGCACCACTGCTCCCCGATAATCCCCATCGGCACGCCGAGAGGCATAGCGTTTTCAACGGGCTTTAGCTTTGATTTGTCCACTTTGTAGTAGCGAGGCATTACGACTCTTACATCGTGCCCCATTTTTTTTAGAAATTTTGGAAGTATCCCAACCACATCGGCAAGTCCGCCCGTCTTTGCGAAAGGCACGCATTCGGAGGCGACTATCAGTATATTTAGACCCATCTTCTACTCTCTTGTTTTATTTTGAGTCTATTTTAGCCAAAAGCTGTTACAAGATGGCGCAAAATACCTAAGTTTTCAGAATTATCTCGCAAATTTAATTTTTCATATTTTTTTAAACCAAGTAACATATTTATCATATAAAATATACTACAATTAACACTTTTTAGCTCGCAGCAATAGTTTGAAGGGAATACCAAAATGAATATCAAGGCAAAACTGTTTCTGATTATGGCGACAATTTTTGCCACATTTACCGGTATCATTTGGGTATATTCCCAGTCTATCAGCTCCAGCATAAATGAAGAGTGGGGCGCAAAATTTGTTCGTAAGCAGATAATGTTTGACAAATACCGGACCATTTTGCCTATTTTGCATGAGATTGAGATTGTCAGGCAGTTGGCAAACGAGCCCCACCTCCTTGAGATGGCAAAAAATGAGTCAAATCCGCAAGCTTTCGCAGATGGTATCAAAAAACTAGAGCAGTACCGTACAAAGTTTCAAGATAGAAGCTACTTTACGGTTTTTTCAAAATCAAAAAACTACTACTTCAACAACAGCGACAATGAGTTTGATGGGCGTCAGCTTCGTTACAAACTTTCCCCTAGTGAATCAAAAGACGGCTGGTTTTATCAAACTATCAAGCTACAAGATGAGTTCCAGGTCAATGTCGACAAGGACAGGACTCTAAATGTCACAAAGGTTTGGATCAACTATGTCCTGAGGGATAAGGGTGAAGTTGTCGGCATTGTGGGCACAGGGTTTAATTTTGATAGCTTTTTGAAAGAGTCGGTAGGTATTGAGCAAAAAGGTATACAAAACTTCTTTATTAGCAAAAACCTCGCAATACAACTTGCCAAAGATGTCACGATGATTGACTATGCAAGTATCACCAAAAAAGACGGAACGCACAAAAGCATTGATTCGATTATCACTAATCCCGCTGATTTAAATCTCATCAAACAAGCAATGTCGGAGCTTGAGGGCGCAAAAGACAATGATGCCGTCAAAACACTTTGGGTTGGCGTAAACGGAGTAAAACACCTGCTTGGTATCGCCTATCAGCGCGATATCGGATGGTTTAGTGTAACAATATTTGACACAAATCAACTTACTTTGATTGATAGCAAAAATATTTTTGTTTTTATGAGTATTTTGTTTTTGGTAGCGATGGCGGCTGTAATGCTGGTATCAAGACACGATATGTCCGCTTTGAGAGTATCGGAAAATAAGTTTCGCGCTATTTTTAATTTTACAAATGACGCTATTATGCTACTGGACGAAAAAGGCTTTATTGATTGCAACAATGCGACTCTTAGAATGTTTAACTGCTCTTCGGTTAAAGAGTTTTGCACATACCACCCCGCTGATTTATCGCCGCTTACTCAGCCTTGCAGCACAGACTCCATGACTCTAGCTTCAAAGCATATTAATACCGCCATGCGAGAAGGCAATGCCCATTTTGAATGGGTACATAATCGGGCTAATGACGGCGAACAGTTTTTTGCGGATGTACTGCTAAGCTCCATAGATATAGGCAACAAAAAAATTCTACAAGCCGTCGTGAGAGATGAGACGCAGCGCAAAAAAATAGAAGCGGAGATTCAAACCCTAGCATTTTATGACGCTCTCACTAAGCTTCCAAACCGAAGGCTTCTAAAAGATAGGCTAGCTCACGCACAACTTACAAGTAAGCGAACTGGTCGGTACGGTTCGATACTGTTTTTGGATTTGGATAATTTCAAACCGTTAAACGATATTCACGGGCACACCATTGGCGATTTGTTGCTAGTAGAGGTCGCAAATCGTATCAAAGGCTCTGTCAGACAGAGCGATACCGTCTCTCGTTTTGGAGGAGATGAGTTTATCGTTTTGCTAGATGAACTTGAAGCCGATAGAGAGTCTTCGATGGCGCAAGCCGTGGTGATAGCGGACAAGATTCGCATCTCACTTGCTCTACCGTATCTATTACAAACAGTATCAACAGGCGAAGGAGATTCGACGGTGGAGCATAGTTGTAGCACTAGCATAGGATTGACACTATTTTTGGGCGATGAGCTCTCCGAAGATGAGATATTTCACCAAGCCGACAGCGCCATGTATGAGGCAAAAAATGGCGGGCGAAATCAAATTAGGCAGTATGTCACCGGCTGATTTAGAGTAAGATTTGTTTCGCTCACCCAATAGTCTCTCTCGCACAACTTTTGAGGCGGCGTTATTGCTCAATTACTACGCCGCTAGAACATCACAACGGATTTTATCTCCGTAAACTCCTCCATCGCAAACATCGGTCCCTCTTTGCCTATTCCGCTTAGCTTAACGCCACCGTATGGTTGTATATCAAATCTAAGTGTGGGTATATCGTTAACCACTACGCCCCCCGCCTCTAACTCCTCTACCGCCCTCATCGCCGTAGCGTGGTTATTTGTAAAGATAGAGTGCTGAAGTCCGTATGGCGAATTGTTGATTTTCTCGACCGCCTCGTCAAAGCCGCTCACCTTGACCACCGATACTATCGGAGCGAATACCTCTTCGCACACTATCTTCATCTCATCTGTCACATCCGCCATCACGGTAGGCTCAAAGTATCTGCCCTCTCGTCCGCCGCCCGCTATGAGCCTTGCGCCCTCCTCTTTTGCCGACTCTATCCATTTTTCAGCCCTTACCGCAGCATCTTCGTTGATTAGCGGCCCCATAAAGGTATCATCCTCCAGTGGGCTACCCAGCTTTAGCTCCGCTACCTCTTTTTTGAGAGCGTCGCAAAAAGCGTCGTACACATCATTGTGGGCGTAAATTCTCTGAAGCGATATACAGACCTGACCGGAGTTGACGAAAGCCCCTAAAGCGCATTTTCTAGCCGCCTCCTCAATGTCTGCACTCTCATCTATGTATGTCGCCGCATTGCCGCCTAGCTCTAGTGAGATTTTTTTGATTCCGGCGTTTTGAGTGATTATTTTGCCCACTTGTGCCGAGCCTGTGAAGCTAATCACTCTGGGAATATCGCTAGATACGAGCGTAGAGCCTACATCGGCATCGCCGTAGACGAGGCTAAGGGCGTTTGGCGAGGCGTGTTCACTTTCGATAAAAAGCCTCGCAAAGCTATACGCCGTATACGGAGCCTCCGGGGTCGGCTTTAGCACTACGCTGTTGCCCATGATGAGAGCGGGGGCTAGCTTATGCGCTATGAGATTAAGCGGGAAGTTAAACGGGGTGATAGCTACCACGACGCCGCACGGCACTCTTTTATAAAAAGCGAGCGATTTTCTCCCGCTAGCCGTCGCATCACTAGCTATCGTCTTGCCGCCGACTTCAAGCGCAAGCGAAGCTGTCAAACGCAAAGTCTCCACGCACCTATCCACCTCTATACGGCTAAAGCGTATCGGCTTGCCCACCTCCAGCGTCATAGCCCTTGCAAACTCCTCTTTTTGCGCCGCAAGTCTGTCCGCCACATCGTTTATCCATGCGATTCTTTGCGATAAAGGAGTGTTTTTTGCGCTCGCGAAAGCCTCTTTGGCAACCATTAGAGCCTCTTTTGCCCTATCCACGCCGCATTTGGCATACTCGCCTATTTTTGCGCCGTCAATCGGAGTGTGCGAATCGATATGCTCGTATGCAATAACCTCTCTGGAACCTATAAATATGTTTGATTTGTACATTTTTCCACTCTTGTCTTATTTTTGTAAATGCTTGAGTGTTATAATACGGCATATATATTTTTAAAGGGCTTTTACATGAGCAAACAAATCAAAAAAGTAGTTCTAGCATACTCCGGCGGACTTGACACAAGCGTCATCCTAAAATGGCTTGAGGAGACTTACGGCTGCGAAGTCGTAACATTCACGGCAGACATCGGTCAAGGTGAAGAGCTTGAACCCGCAAGAGCAAAAGCGAAGCTTCTAGGCATCAAAGACGAGAACATCTTCATCGACGACCTAAAAGAAGAATTCGTAAGAGATTTCGTGTTTCCAATGTTTAGAGCAAACGCAATTTATGAGGGTGAATACCTACTAGGTACTTCAATAGCTAGACCTCTAATTGCAAAAAGACAGATGGAAATAGCCGCTGCAATGGGCGCTGACGCTGTATGTCACGGGGCTACGGGCAAAGGCAATGACCAAGTAAGATTCGAGCTAGGCTATCTGCACTTTGACCCAAAAATCCATGTAATCGCCCCATGGAGAGAGTGGGAGCTAAACTCAAGAGAAAGCCTCCTCGCCTTTGCTGACAAACACGGTATTCCGATAGAGCAAAAAGTAGGTGGAAGCCCGTACTCAATGGATGCAAATCTGCTACATATCAGCTATGAGGGTAAAGTACTTGAAGACCCGTGGGCTGAGGCTGAGGATGATATGTGGAGATGGTCGGTAAGTCCTGAGGATGCGCCGGATGAAGCGGAGTACATCGAAATAGAGTTTGAAAGAGGCGACGCTACAGGTATCAACGGAACTAAAATGTCTCCGGCTACGATACTGGCAAAACTAAACGAATACGGCAACA
>DIZY01000067.1:8403-8561 GCA_002428055.1 Helicobacteraceae bacterium UBA6016 | reverse complement strand
AATTACCGTATAATTTATCGGCTTGAGAATGAGATCATCACCATTACCATAATCCGTATAGGGCACAGAAAAGAGGTTTACTAATATCATCTATACTTTACCAATGGCGATATTCAAAGACTCTTTTGCGGGCATCCGTGACACCTCCGTATAGTTAT
>DIZY01000067.1:0-8390 GCA_002428055.1 Helicobacteraceae bacterium UBA6016 | reverse complement strand
TCTCAAGCGCCATACCCATGGTAATAATACACTCCTCCGTAAAGCTAGGTGTTGAACCCCTTAGAGCTTGCTCCATTTGTGTAGCGCTCTTGGCTACATACAAAACTCCAAACTGCCTAGAGCTTTCCCATATAAAACGAGTGATTTTTTTGGCGTTGCCAATGTCGCCTCTTTCTATATGTCCGATTAGCATTCTATATCCGCCGCTCAGACTTACAAGCAACTTCGGCAATGCTTTTGCAAGAGCGAAGCTATCACCCATGACGCCATCTAGAGCCCGTTTTATATCTATATTGCCAAATCCGTTTCTAGGCTCCCTTTTTTCTAGCCGCTCCGCTATATCTATAGCGATACCAAATCGCATTGGCGACCTACTCTCAAAAAATGAAACAATCTCATGCGCCTCAATTAAGTTGTGCTCTATAACTCTCATCTGAATCTCCTTTTAGCTATTTGTTTATGCAATACAGTGCAGAACGCTACCGATTTCGTCTTCTATTACGGTGATGTACACAAATACCTCTACGCCGGAGCCGTCTTTTTTGATATGTATCGTCTCAAATGTGGTGTCGCTCTCAATCCATGACGGCATATTCTCATACTTGACGATATATTCGATACCCTCGTCATGCGGCAAAAGCTTAGCAGGGGAAGCGCCTATAAGCTCACCTGCCGTATACCCATGTATCTTGGCAAATTCGGCGTTTACAAGCTCCAACTTATTGTCTTTGGCGTTGCAAATTGCCATTCCGACTTTCCCGTTTCCACAAACGCTTTTTCGTTTTTGCGCTTCCGTTACTTCTATCATATAAAGCGACTCTCTGTACGGAGTATTTAAGTTGAACTGTTTTGACATTTTGCCCTCCTCTCTAAATTTTTTAGAATAAATTGTAAAAATACCGCACCAAATTAACAGCGCCGATAGCGCTTATATCAAGCCTTTGACTAGCCATCATTAAAAATATACGCTCCAGCAACATAACTACTCCTCTCCATAAGCCGCTAAATACTCCATCTCTTTTTCAATACTCATAGATGAAGTTGCATGCGAGAAGTGCGTTGCAGGAGTTTTGACTAGCTCTACCCACTGATTTGGAAGCGGATTATTTATCTGAGCCTCTTCGTTGTTCTCCATCATCTCTTTTATGGCGGCCTTATCGGCTATTACGAAGTTTTCAAACATACTCAACTCCTTTTTTTGGATCTACTAAACATTTTTTGATTACAAGGAGTATGTTAATTAAAAGCCGTATCATTCTGGTCATTTTCTCTGCTTTTTTCGTGACCCAGTCGTTACCGCTCAAAAAATTTAAGATGCAATTTTTGAAATTTAAATACAGTTAACGCACTATTTCAGCACTATTTTTGTGCTAAAATTTACAAATTAAAACAAAAAATAGTGTTTTACAAGAAGACAAATGTAGGATTATTTCAGAGTGTGCGAAATAGATATATTCAAAGTTATGCTTAGCGCAAATGTAATACTCATATTTGCGATTGGCTGGCTAGTTTTGTTATACCAAAAAAAGTCTAGACAACTAGCGTTAATTGAAAAACAAAACAAAGAGCAAGAAAAAACGCTGTTTTTTCAATCTCGCTACGAAAGAATAAGCGGTATGCTTTCAAGCATTATCCATCAGTGGAGAGAACCTCTAGGCGCAGTAGGCGCTATACAATCCGGCATCACGGCCAGGATAATGTTTGGGCAAGCAATAGATAATGATTTTTTGTTGGAGTCGGCGCAGACAAGCACAAAAATACTCAGACACCTCTCCGAGACGATAGAAACTTTCCATGGCTTCATTAAAAACAAAAATGAGGACAAAAATACATTTTCCATAAAATCTACGCTAGAGACAATAAAAAAGATTATGGCCTACTCTTTGGAGCGTAATGGCATCACGCTTGCCTGCACGATAGACGGGGACTATGTGTTGCAAGGGTGCGAAAACGAATTTTCACAAGTGCTTATAAACATCATCTCAAACGACAAAGACATCCTCGCTCAGACGCATACAAAAGAGCATCGAACTATTGAGGTAAGCATCGGCGGCAGCGAAAAAAGATGTATTATTGTTATCAAAGATAATGCCGGAGGCGTAAAGATGAAGCCGATAGAAAAAATATTCGAGCCATCTACATCTTCAAAAAATGGGAGCGGCATAGGGCTATATATATCCAAAAACATCATAGAAAATAAATTTTACGGAAAAATTAGCGTATCAAATGACGAATATGGAGCTGTATTTACAATAGAGGTGCCGGGCGAAAAAACTACCGATAAAACAAATGGAATCAATAAAGAGATAAACGGCAAAACAAAAATGATAAGCCAGATTGTGGAGTTAGAAAATGCTGAAAAAGAGATGCAAAAATGGGCGGAGATCTTCTCAAAAGCCCATTGGGGTATTGAGGTTAAAAAAGGCAGAAGCGCTCATATAGAGATGGCAAACCCTGCTTTTGCCGCAATGCATGGATATACACAAGAGGAGATTCACCTTATAGAGTCATTGAATTTTATAGCGCCAAAATATCGACACGAGTTTACTCAAAAAATAGAAGAGGCTTACAAGGATGGTTTTGTGTCGTTTGACTCCGTACGACTACGCAAAGACGGCTCTATGTTTGACGCTCACATAGACCTTACCGCCGTAATAGACTCCAATGAAGAGGCATTGTATTACATAGCAAATATACGAGATATTACCGAAGAAAAACGCCAAAAAAATATGCTAGATATAGTCAGCTACGCTGTTAACCATGTGGCGGACGCTATATTTTTGGTGGATAAAGACGCTAGATTCCACTGGGTCAATGCAGTTGCTTGCAACTCTCTGGGGTATACGCAAGATGAGCTTTTGCAGATGCGAATTTGGGATATACACAAAGAACATACAATGGATAAATGGCCCGCCTATCTAGAAGCGATTCAAACTATCAAAAAAGTCACATTCATAGGTAAGCACACGAGAAAAGATGGCTCTATGTATCCAACAGAAGCTAACATACACTATTTTGAATATGAAGGCGTGGGATATAGTTTGGGTATTGTCAAAGATATTACAGGGCAAAAAGCCGTCGACCAAAAACTACAAAAAACAATCCTAAGCCTAAAACATTTTGCATCTGCAATTCCAGGCGTACTATACATATACACTATCTACTCCGACGGCAGTGGCGCCCTCTCGTACGCCTCCGAAAAGCTCTACGAAATAATAGGTATCAACAATAGCGACTCTCCCGCCGCCGCAGAAATCATCGCCTCTCATTGTCTATGTATGCAAGAGAGCAGTGAGTTTTCTATTTTTCACCCGACAAAAGGAGAGAGGAAAATAAAAAGCTACGCCATACCGCAATCACAGGAGAATAACGAAACACTCTGGTATGGCGTACTCTTTGACATCACGGAAAACCGCTAAAGCACAAACTAAAATTTCTGCTTTAGCTCAATCATAAAATTCCGCCCCTCTCTTATCATCCCCTCATTTCTACCAATATAATTTCTGTAGTAGTAACTCGGCATTCGCACTATTTTGTTTTGAGCATTGTTTAGATAAAAACTAAGTTCTGTATCTTTAAAGATTTTGTATCTGGCATTTATATTCAGTATATGATTTGCGGGAATCGTCGTGTCTTTGCCGTAATCGTCATTTTGGCTTGTCTTGGAGTATATCTGATATGTTGTGCCAAAAGATAGTTCATTTGTAGGTCTAAAAACATACCAGCCCTTATACATAATAGGCGACACATCCGGCATCTCTTGCAACACCCCATTTCCTGTATTTTGATATGACATTTTATTAAAAGAGGAGTTGATGCGAAGTTCATGTTGCATATTTGGTTTATATGCATACTCAATCTCAACACCCTTTGAAACTCTTTTTGGATAGTTAATATAACCCATATTTGTAGCCAAAAACTCTTCAACATCTATGACATTATTAAGCTGCGCATAATACGCATTTATGGATAGTTTATGCTCATCGCTAGGCTTATAAATAACGGCAAATTCGTACGAACTTATACTCTCCGGCTTGATTGATTTTTCACCGGCTCTTGAATTTATGTGCGCCAAAGCGTACTTTTCAGCTAGACTCGGCGTTCGATGCCCCGTGCTATGCATAAGCTTTGTAATAAGAGAATTACCAAGCCATCTAGCCACAATTCCCATTCTATGGTTGAGCATGGTCTTTGTATCAGACTGCTTTTCTACCCTTGCCCCAACAACAAAATCAACATTCTGCGACACCTCATACATATCTTCAAAAAATACCGAGACCCCGCTTCTTGTGACCCCATCCTCTAGCATATTGTTATTATAAGGGTAAGACATCGCCGGTTCGCCAAGCAGCCTAGGATTTTGGCTAGTAAATGCGTAGTCTTCAAGATTGAACCAACTATAGTTCTCTCTTACTCTCGTATGACTAGCCGATACACCGGCTGAAATATTGTGCTTTAGTAGCTTTGGGAGTTTATATATCGCATCCATATAGACGGTGGTCTCCGCCGTCTTAAATCTATAGCTGTAGTCATAGTCAAAGCCATCGTATTTTCCAAGCCCGAATGAGCTGTCTCTTGCTATGGCGTCTATCTCATACATATAGTCTTTTAGCCCAGCGGCAATGTCAAATCGACCCTTAAAAAGCTCCCCCGCATAGCTAATTTCGCTACTAAAAAACTGATTGGTGGCGCCCGTATCATCTCTTGGCTCCAGCCTCTCCTCTACTCCATAAAAGTTGCCGTGCTTACTTCTTTTGAGTCTAGTATTCCACAAAAGATTTTCTTTTTGAAATCCAAAACCGACCGAAAAATCCTCAAATGCTTCACTGGTAGTATAATCTCTCGGGAAAACATACTGACTTCCCGCATCCGTATAGCTATTGTCAACTAATAGCTTTTTTTGAGACCCTTGATAGTATCCGTCCACAAAATATCTTGTAGATTTATCCTGTATATTTGCAATTCCACCGATTTTTTTATAAAACCAGCTACCCCCACCCACAAAAAACTCACCATTTTTTGCGCCGTTACTAGACTTTGTGATGACATTAACCGCCCCATAAAACGCTCCGGAGCCATAAATAGTCGAACCAGGACCTCTTAGCACCTCAATTCTATCAACTATATCGATAGGCAAATCCATAACAAATCCGGCAGTACCGTAAATTTCACTATTTACCGCCACGCCGTCAATCATAACTTTGATTTTATCGGTCAACGAAGAGTTTGGATTTTTAAAACCTCTCACGATGCTAATTGTTTCACCTATCTGATTTGTCTGCATCTGTATGCCCGGCAAAAGCCCCAAAGCCTCATACAGAGTATTTGCGCCTATCGCTTTTAGCTGCTCACCCTTCATAATGCTTACAACTGAAGGCACATAATCTACATTGACTTTTGTAATAGTAGCTATCTCGGTGGCTTCCTCAAGTGTTTTTTCTAGCTCCAAAATATCCGAATTGGCCAAGGCGACCGTAAGGCCAAAAAGAAAAGAGGTATAAACTACTTTCATCTAAAATATCCAAGCTCCAAAATATAAATTATTTTGATTTTATCATTTCCAAATGACAAAACATGCCTAAAAATTAGATGATACAAAATGCCAATTTATTATTTTAAATATCTCGTCTAGATATTTTTGCCTTGCATTGCGGTAATCTATGTAGTAAGCGTGCTCCCATACATCGACTACAAGAAGCGGTCTTTGTTCGACGGTTATCGGTGTACCGGCATTTTGAGTATTGATAATTTTCAGCTCGCCGCTCTCTTCTGCAACTAGCCATGTCCAGCCAGAGCCAAAATTTGATACGGCGGATTTGATAAAATCGGATTTGAAGTTCTCAAAAGAGCCAAATGATTCATCTATTTTTGCCGATAGCTCGGCCGATAGCTCGCTTTTTTTAGGAGAGAGGCATTTCCAATAAAAAGTATGATTATACGCCTGCGCCGCATTATTAAATATTGCGCCAATGGAGCTTTGAACTACTTTTTCTAGCTCCATATCCTCAAATTCAGTATTTTTTATCAGATTGTTTAGATTGTTTACATATCCGGCATGATGTTTTTCATAGTGATACTCTACGGTCTCTGCAGATATAATAGGCTCAAGCGCATCTTTTGCGTAAGGAAGCTCAGGCAGGTGGTGCGTCATTTTTATTCCCTAATGATAAAATATCTTCAAAAAAACCAGAGCGAGTCCGTTAAATGATAGAGAATCCTAACATAAAAAAAGATATTTTAAGCGGTAAAATTCAAAAAATGCCAAAACCAAAAAACAGCGCCCAAGCCGTCAAAACCTCCCTTATGATAAACCCCACAAACCCAAAGCACCTAGAAAAGCTCTCATCCATAGAAGCACAAATAGCCGTTATTAATCTAGAAGACGGGGTTGCCCAAAGCAAAAAAGAGGAGGCGCTTTATCTAACAATGAACGCCCTATCCTCTCTGGAGTACTCTAACGCCGCAATGTGCGTACGGACAAATCCTATAGATTCCCCGTTTTTTGCAAATGAGATAGAAGCCGTCAATATCGTCCGCCCGGACGCAATCAGAATCCCGAAATTAAAAACAAGGGAGGAGCTTTTAAAAATAGAGGATGCGCTCCACCCAGACATTGACATACATCTAACTATAGAGACAAAAGAGGCGTTTAATAAAATTTCGGAACTAAAAACGAGCGAAAGAGTGACGACTCTGTTTTTTGGCGCAATAGATTTGCTAGAGGATTTAGGGCTTGGTTCTTCGATGATAGATGTAAAAAGTGAAACTTTGAGATATATGATGTGCAAATTTATCGTTGACGCAAAAAGTTTTGGCTTTACTCCGGTGTCGTTCGTGTGGCAAAACTACACAGATATGAGAGGTTTTGAAGATTGGCTAAAAATAGAAAAAGAGATGGGATTTTCGGCAAAAGCGTGTATCTCTCCGGCGCAGGTCAAAGTCGCAAATGAGTTTTTTTCTCCATGCGGGGAAGCGCTTGAGGATGCAGCATACATCAAAGAGATATTTGAAAAAAACGAGGCTCTCGGAATTGGCGGCTTTAAGGATGAAAAATTTGGTTTTATTGATGCCCCGATATATAAAAACGCTATTTTAACACTTAAAAAAGGTGGAATTATTTTATAAAAGCTTGGCTATTATAAGACAATCCAAGGAGACAATATGAATAAATTTTTTCTGTTTGCAATATCAACCACAATATGTATTTCGTCTTTTGCTACCGTAGAAGAGAATATAAAAAAACTAATAGAGACAAAAGAGTGTGTAAAGTGCGACCTCAAAGGCGCCAATCTTCAAAATTCGTTTTTGGAGTTTGCAAACCTTAGCGGTGCAAATCTTGAAGGGGCAAATCTTGAAGGGGCGAACCTGCTTGGCGCTAGCTGCGATGGAGTAAACTTTAAAAATGCAAACCTAAAGAGTGCCAATATCAAAGGGGCAAATGTAAAAGGGGCAAATCTATTTGGCGCAAACTTTGACGAAGCAGATGTTAGCGGCGCAATATTTAGAAAAAGCAATCTCTCTAACACAAGCTTCAAAAACGCAAAAATGCAAGGCGCATATCTCAAAGAGGCAAATTTGGACGGCGCCGATATGAGCGGTGCAAATCTCAAAAATGCAAATATGGTAGGAGCTAAATCGGCAAACGCAAATCTAAGCGGAGCCGATACGAGCGATGTCTTCAAAACCGAACCTAGAAAAGCAAGTAGCGTCAAAGGCAAAAAAGGCAAAAAAATCGCCAAAGGCAAAGGCAAAGGCAAAAAAAATAAAAAAGTTGCCAAAAAAAGCAGTAAAAAAGCTAAAAAACCGGTAACAAAAAAAGCTAAAAAAAGCTAACTACCAAAATCTCCGAGCGGCTAAATAGCCTCATCGGAGGCCCCCATACACCCACACCGGAAGTTACGATGACTCTGCTTTTTTGTTCCAAGTATTCACCGTACACAAAAGGCTGTGCGAGCGAAACTAGATAATTAAAAGGCCATATCTGCCCGTTATGCGTATGTCCGCAAAAAACAAAATTAGGTGAAAAACCCATAGCCTCTTTGGCTGTTTTTGGTTGATGTGCTAGCAAAATAGTTATTTTCTCGGCGCCCGCAAAAGCTTTTGTACCGTTTGGCTCCTCTGCTTTCACCCTAGAGGCCGCAGGGTCGCAAAGACCGACTATCGACACATTGGCTATGCTCATATTTTGGTTTATGAGCGTTTTTATACCTAGAGCTCTTAAAAACTCCATCTTTGCGTCAAAATCTTCATAATAATACTCATGATTTCCCGGCGCAAAAAATACGCCGTATTTAGCATTTAGATTCGCAAAAGGGGTCAAAGCGTCGTTTAGGGCATCCGTATTCCCGTCACACAGATCTCCGACTATAAAAATAGCGTCTGCATCCACT
>DIZY01000021.1:4794-5467 GCA_002428055.1 Helicobacteraceae bacterium UBA6016 | reverse complement strand
TGAACATATCCACATATTCGCCGTTTGCTGCATTAAAGCCTGTGTTTGCTGACGCTGTTTCTACCGCATGGACTACCACGCCGCCGTCAAATCCTGCGTTTTCAGCGATTTGTTTGATTGGAGCTTTGATAGCCTTCATGATGATGTCTGCGCCTAGTTTTTCATCACCTGTAAGTTCGATTTTTACAGCTGCTGCAGCTCTTATTAGAGCAGCTCCGCCGCCTATTACGATACCTTCTTCGACAGCCGCTTTTGTTGCGGACAAGGCATCGTCAACTCTGTCTTTTTTCTCTTTCATTTCCATTTCAGTCGGTGCGCCTACTTTGATAACTGCGATACCGCCACTTAGTTTTGCAAGTCTCTCTTGTAGTTTTTCTTTGTCGTAGTCACTAGTTGTAGTTTCGATTTGCGCTTTGATTTGTTTGATTCTGCCCTCAACTGCGCCTTTATCGCCTTTGCCGTCCACGATAGTCGTGTTGTCTTTGTCGATTATCATCTTAGCCGCTTGACCTAGAGTAGTTAGCTCTGCGTCTTCGATTTTTTGACCTAGCTCTTCGCTGATTACTTGACCGCCTGTTAGTACTGCGATGTCTTCAAGCATTGCTTTTCTTCTATCGCCAAAGCCTGGGGCTTTTACCGCAGCGATGTTTAGCACGCCTCTTAGTTTGTTTAC
>DIZY01000021.1:4353-4622 GCA_002428055.1 Helicobacteraceae bacterium UBA6016 | reverse complement strand
TAGCCTCTGTCAAACTGCATACCCTCAACAACATTAAGTTCATCGGCGATACCTTTGGCCTCTTCTACCGTGATTACGCCGTCTTTGCCCACTTTTTCCATAGCGTCTGCGATTAGGTTACCTACCGCTTCGTCAGAGTTTGCGGAGATTGTCGCTACTTGAGCAGTCTCTTTTTTGTCGTTGATTGTTTTTGAGATTTTTTTGAGTTCATTTACTATTTCAGTTACCGCTTTATCCATACCTCTTTTTACTGCGATTGGATTTGCGCC
>DIZY01000021.1:0-4276 GCA_002428055.1 Helicobacteraceae bacterium UBA6016 | reverse complement strand
ACTTCTTTTACAAGTTGAGCGCCCATATTTTCTATTGAGTCTTTAAGCTCGATCTCTTTTGCAACAGATACGCCGTCTTTTGTGATGTGCGGTGCGCCGAAGCTTTTTTGGATTAGTACATTTCTACCTTTTGGCCCCATTGTTACTTTGACTGCGTCCGCAAGTTTTGTTACGCCGCTAAAAAGTGCGTTTCTTGCTGAATCTGAATAGTATATTTCTTTTGCTGCCATAAATTAAACTCCTAAATTTTTTTTAATTTTTATTACATTACGCCGAGGATGTCGTCAACGCTCATTACGATGTACTCTTTGCCGTCAACTGTTATTTCGGTACCTGCATATTTTCCGAAAAGCACGGTATCGTCTTTTTTTACCTCGCCTCTTTCGTCTACTTTTTTGGAAAGTGCGACTACTTTACCCATTTGAGGTTTTTCTTTTGCGCTATCTGGGATTATGATTCCGCTTGCTGTTTTTGTAACCTCTTCGGTTCTTTCTACAAGGATTCTTTTACCTAGTGGTTTGAAATTCATCGTGACCCCTTATTTAAATTTTAGTTTTTAGCACTCCAAAAACTAGAGTGCTAAAATTATACATGGTTTTATATGTTATGTCAAGAACTTTTGAGCCTGTGGGGCTAAAGTTACACAGCCGTGTCTTTGATAGCGGCATCTATAGTTTCATACTCAAATACAAACCCCGCATCCAAAAGCCTCTTTGGATATACCTTCTGCCCGCCCGTAAGTACTTTCGCACCCTCGGAGTATAGAAGCCTAAGCGCAAACTCAGGTACAGGAAAGACGGTAGGACGATGTAGCGCCTCACCCAAAGCCTTTGTAAGTCCTGCATTCGTAGTAGGGTATGGAGCCGTGAAGTTAAATGCCCCGTCAAGCCCCTTTTCATATATAAACTCTATTGCGTTTGCCAAATCGGACAGGTGTATCCACGAAAACCCCTGCTTGCCGCTACCTATCTTGCCGCCAAGCCCAAGCCGAAAAATAGGCAACATCTGCGAGAGTGCACCGCCGTTTTTGCCTATTACGATACCAAATCGCATATTGATGCATCTTATTCCGATGCTTTCTACTTTTTTTGCCTCATTTTCCCAGTTTTCGCACAGATTGCCTAAAAAGTCGTCAGCTTTTTTGTATGAAAATTCGTCATTTTCGCCCTCGGCATAATATCCGACAGCGGAGGCGCAGAAAAATGCGTTTGGTTTTTGCTCCAATGCCGTCATTGCATCTGTAAGTTTTTTTGTTGTTCCCATTCTGCTTGAGACGAGTGTCTTTTTGTACTCCTCGCTCCACCTGCCTATTATCGGTGCACCGCATAGATTGATGACAAATTCAGCGCCTTCTAGCTTTGCCCTCAAATCGCCCTCAAAATCTTTTACGCCTATTTTGACTATTTCATGCCCCAGCTTTGCGAAGTATTCACACAAAAAACTACCTACAAATCCACTTGCGCCGCTAATTACTATCTTCATTTTATACCCTTTGATACTATGATGTATAATTGGTCTATGGAAAATAGAGATTATCAGAAAATCGCAAAAGTTGTAGGGCATAAAAAATTCGGCAAAGTTTGGGAGCTTGAAAAAGATCAGCACAGCTTTGAATCAAACGGCAACCAATATGCCATAAGAGGCTCGAACTCGTTTTTTTTGGCGGAGAACTATCCGACATTTACGGAGCTGTACTACAACGACTTTTCAAACAGCTTTGTGCTCGGCAACAAAAAAAGCGAAAACTCTCTGCTGGTCGCCTCCATCTATGCAGATAGGGGGGTAAAATTTTGGGATGTACAGAGCGGCCCGCTTAAAGGGCTTCTAACGGGCAAACAACTAGTGCTAAAAAATGGAAACGATGTTTATGATGCAAATAACTACGCCATCGGAAAGATATTTGTACTCGACAAACTAACAATGAGCACAATGGTAGCCGGAGATGATTTTAAGGTTGCCATGATGCTTGACGATGGAAGGGGCGGCGGCGTAAAAACTCTTTTAAAAACCGAGTTTACGGAAGATGAAATATCCAAAGTTCAACTTTTGCATGTCGAAGGCGCCGAGGGAGAAGAGGAGAATCAAAATAGCGAAGAGGCTCAAAAGACGCTAGAACTGATAAATGCTCTTGGCGCAGAAGGTGTGGAGCCGTCAAATATAGGCATCGTATCCCCATACAAAAATCAAGTCTTGCTATACGAACAACTCTTAAAAAGAAGCGTGCCAAGCGATAATATCTTCTTGTCAAACACTCCATCGGTGCCAAAAAAATTTGAGTACATGATTTTTTCAATTACCGCCTTTACGGGAAATGCATTGCTTCTCAAAAACATACACATGGCTGTAAAAAAAATGCTCAAATACGCCGATACACTCATAATAGTCGGCAACATAGAGTTTTTATTTGAAAAAAATCAACACCTAAACACGCTTTTGCAAAGCGCATACGAAAACGGGCAGGTGATAGAGCTGTGACAATCTTTGAAAATTCTCTTATATTTGTAGAACTGCACGACTCAGAAATCCCATGGCTAAAGATATTTACCAAAGAGCCGTACAAAGAGCTTAGCGAATGTGATATGGCGATTAGAAAGGCTCTTTTTGATACTGCTCTTTTGATAGAGCAAGAGATGCTTATCTATTTCCAACCTGAAAAAATCAACTGGGCGAGTTTTGGCAATATGCTTCCTCGTGTTCACATACACATACAGGCCAGATTTAAAGAAGATTCATACTTTCCCGAGCCAATGTGGGGAGTCAAGCAAAGAGAGTTTGCGGCACAATTGCCACCTTTAGCTCCATTTTTAGAATCTTTGGCACAAAAAATGCACAAGCTATTTTAATAAAATCGATTAAGAATTGTTTTAACTCTTTTTAGGTTAAATAAGACAAATAAAATCCTATTTAAAAAATTTAAGGAAACCTAAATGATTACGGCATATTTAGACAACAATGCCACCACTATCTGTGATCCCAAAGTCAGAGAAGCGATGGAGCCTTTTTGGTGTGAGTATTACGGCAATCCAAACTCACTTCATAGATTTGGAACCGACACGCACCCATACCTTAGAATAGGAATGGATAGGCTATACAAAGCGATAAACGCTGCCGATGAAGACGATATCATCATCAACTCCGGTGCATCTGAAGGCAATAACCATGTACTAAAAGCCGTGTATTATGATGTGATACTCCCAAGTGAAGGCAAAATAGACCACATCGTAACAAGCGCAGTCGAGCACCCATCCGTGATGGCGACATGCAGATGGCTTGAGGAGCAAGGGGTAAAAGTCACTTATGTTCCCGTAAACTCCGAGGGCGTAGTAAAGGCGGGGACGGTCAGAGCCTCCATATCCGAAAGAACCGCTCTTGTCTCTATCATGTGGGCAAACAACGAAACGGGACTACTCTTTCCAGTAAAAGAGATAGGCGATATTTGCCGTGAAGCAGGCGTGCTATTTCACACGGACGCATGTCAGGCGATAGGTAAAGTAAAAGTAGATATGCAAGAAGTCCACGCCGATTTTATGACCTTCTCAGCGCACAAATTCCACGGACCAAAAGGGGTCGGCGGACTATATGTCAAAAACTCCCGCAGAATAACAAACCTAATTCACGGCGGCGAGCAGATGGGCGGCAAAAGAGCAGGAACGCTGAATGTGCCTTTTATAGTAGGGATGGGACTTGCAGCGGAACTTGCAAACGATGCGCTTGAGTATGAGCTAACAGCGGTCAAAGCCATGAGAGACGAGCTTGAAGATGAACTACTAAAACTAGAAGATGTATTTGTCGTAGGAAGCAGAGAAAATAGAGTACCGAATACGATACTAATATCTGTAAAAGGCGTGGAGGGCGAATCCATGCTGTGGGACCTTAACAAAAATGGCGTCGGCTGCTCCACGGGAAGCGCATGTGCCTCCGAAGATCTTGAGGCAAACCCTATTATGATGGCGATAGGTGCAGACAAAGAGCTTGCGCATACGGCAATACGAATAAGCCTTAGCAGATTTACCACAAAAGAAGAGATAGAAGTCACAAAAAAAGAGTTTCCGATAGCAGTAAAAAGACTCAGGGAAATCTCATCTAGCTACGCATACACACCAAATAGGTAATGCTTTGTCGAACAAAGTCCGCCAAAGCAGCAGGTGGTATAAATACCCCCTACAACCCCTCTGAAGCTTCAAAAGCAAGCTTTTGAGATAGAGATAGATTTTTAAAAGGACGAAAAAATGGCAAAAGACGATTTGATAGGCGGTTCTATCTGGGAGCAATACTC
>DIZY01000031.1:34337-35005 GCA_002428055.1 Helicobacteraceae bacterium UBA6016 | reverse complement strand
TGCTCGTGTTTGCGCGTAACATTGGACTTAAAGGAGAAAAAATGACAATAGAGATACTTGGAACCGGATGTGCAAAATGCAAAATGCTATATGAAATCACGCAAAACGCTGTGAATAAAGCAAAAATAGACGCGCAAATTATAAAAGTAGAAGACCCATTGGCTATTTTGAGCTACGGAGTAATGACGACGCCCGCTCTTGTTGTGGATGCGGTTGTAAAGGCGCAAGGCAAAATTCCTAGCGCTGATGAGATTATAGAAATGTTAAAGTGAATTTTTAACTGACCTTGGCGTTAAAAAGGGGCGATTAATCCACGTCGCAAATACGGGCTTGCTTTGGCGGGAGTTTCGCTTTGCATTCGCATTTGCGCGTAACATAAGTTTAGAAACGTGGAGAGCGAAAATGTACTTTGAGTGGATGCAAAAATGGGTTTTTAATCTGCTTGGCGTAATAGATTATGATAAAAGCATAACAGATCTTCATGAGTCGTCAAAACTGGATTTTGCGTATATCGTACTGGTTGTGCTAGCGGCGTTTATAGCAACTCTTGGGCTTATTACAAATTCCGCTGCCGTTATTATTGGGGCGATGATTATCTCCCCCATTATGGCTCCGATTATGCTCTCAGGCGCGTCTATGGCCATTATGGACAAAACAAAGGCAAAAAC
>DIZY01000031.1:27850-34290 GCA_002428055.1 Helicobacteraceae bacterium UBA6016 | reverse complement strand
ATCAAAGAGAATACAGCGGAGATACTAGCTCGTACGACGCCAAATATCCTTGACCTTTTTATAGCGTTTTTCTGCGGTGTAGCGGGCGCTTTGTCGGTTGTTAGCGAGAAAATTTCAAAAGGAGTTGTCGGCGTAGCCATATCGGTAGCGCTTATGCCGCCGCTTTGCGTCGGCGCTTTTGGGCTTGCCACGGCTCAAGCTTCTATAGCGCTTGGCGGTTTTTGGATGTTTTTTCTCAATATGGCGGCGATATTTGTGGCGGCTTTTGCGGTACTCTCGCTTTTTGGGTACTCCTCTTATTTTGAGGCTAGACGCCAAAAACATTTTGGTATGCGTTGGATTGTTTCTTTTGGAATTTTGGTTTTAATATCCGTGCCGCTTATTATTTCTCTGAAGAATGCGGTACTTTTCAAAAGTGAGCAAAACGCTATAGACGAGGGGCTTGAAAAAGCGTTCAATAAACCCGCAAGGTCTATTTTGCAAAAAAAGACGATTGAAAAGAGTGATAACGGTTACTCAGTAACGGCTTTTTTAGATACTGTAAAAAGCTATGATACCGGATATCTAAAATCCGTAGAGAAAAATATATCAGAGCAAGTTGGCGCAAAAATAGAGCTATCGGTAGTACAGCGAGGTGTTTTATATATAGGCAACGGAGAGGGAAAACAATTTAACCTGCTTGATGTGTTGCGACAGAAGACGGATGTAAAAGCGCAGCCAAAAGAGAGTAAAAGAGGCGGCATAGATATGATAATGAAGTTTGCCGAGATAAAATCATACGAGTATCATGACGGCTCAAATAGCGTGATAATGAAGCCGTCGGTAGTGGATGCGGGCGCGTTGCTTAAAATCCAAAAAACATTGCTTGAGGGTGGCGTAAAAAGCTCTGTGGATTTGCCTCAAAATACGGAGCTTTTCAATGCGGAGTTTACAAATATGGACGCCGACATTGTCGCAAAACTAATAAGAGTTTCCGATTTCGCCGATGAAAATGCTCTGAGTCTAAATATAATTATTTCCTCAAAAACAAACAATCGGCACAAGCTTGAAAAAACGGTGCAAGATATATTTGGGCAAAATGAAATTCAAATCCGACATAAAAACTCAAAATTACAGAAAATACGCATCGTAGTCAAGGAAGTAAATGCAACAAAATAGACCGATAGACACGCTCTCAAAACCGCTCAAAAGATTTTTGAACCTTGAAGCGGCAAGCGGGATAATGCTTATTTTTTTTACCGTTGTTGCTATTGTGTGGGCTAACTCTCCTTGGAGCGGCTCGTACTACCATCTGTTGCATACGAAATTTAGCATTAGCGTCGGAGATTTTATGTTTTCGCACAGCTTGCAACATTTAGTCAATGACGCTTTGATGTGCATCTTTTTCTTCATCATCGGACTTGAATTAAAAAGAGAGTTTGCGGATGGCGAGCTCAAAAATCCAAAATCAGCCGCACTTCCTATCTTTGCAGCTCTTGGCGGAATGGTTGCACCTGCGCTTTTGTTTTTGACTCTAAACCAATCACAGAGCACACAAAACGGTTGGGGTATAGTGATGGCGACAGATATTGCGTTTGCCGTCGGCGTTATGGCGCTTTTGGGGAGTCGCATATCAAATGAGCTAAAAATCTTTCTTTTGACGCTAGCGGTCGTGGATGACATTGGGGCGATACTTGTGATAGCGCTCTTTTACTCGGGCGATATAGGTCTTGCGAGCCTTGGATTTTCGCTACTTTTTGTTGGGCTTATCGCATTTTTTTATAAACTCGGTGTGCGAAACCTCTTCTTTTTTGCTTTGCTGTTTTTGTTCTCTTGGTTTTTTATGCTGGATTCCGGTATTCACTCCACGATACTAGGTGTTATTTTGGGACTTATGGCTCCATCAACGCCTGAACATTCAAAGGAGAGTTTCTTTGAAAAAATGGAACATTTAAAAGATAGATTTTTTGTTGCCGTAGCGGAGGACGACAACCATCAAAAGACAAAAGCGCTTCAAGGCATATCGGCTCTTAGCTTTTCGTCCATGTCGATGCTTGAGCGGCTTGAGATGTTTTTTCACCCTTGGAATATCTTTTATGTGCTACCGCTTTTTGCACTTTTTAACGCCGGATTTGAGCCAAGCGGCAACTCTCTTTTTTCGCCACTCTCGATAGCTGTTGCTTTGGCGCTTTTTGTAGGTAAACCGCTTGGTGTTGTTGCTTTTTCATATTTAGGCGTCTATCTCAAAATCGCTTCTTTACCTGCTGGTGCGGGGTTTAGGCAGATACTGGGAGTAGGATTTTTGGCGGGTATCGGCTTTACAATGTCTATTTTTATCGCCGCACTTGCTTTTAACGATGAGCTTTTGGATATGGAGGCAAAGAGTGGTATTTTTATGGCTTCACTGCTTTCCGGCGTGGTCGGGTATCTTGTTTTGAGAAAGGACCCCGATGCAGCTTGATTTAACAGGCAATTTTATAGGTATTTTGTGTCTTGCGCTGTTTTGCTTGTCGTATGTATTGATAGCGATGGAAGAGAGAACCGGCGTAAATAAGTCAAAACCGGCTCTTTTTGTCGGCACATTTCTATTTTTTATTATCGGCATATACTTTTTGGCTCGTGACGGAGCGGTGCCGCATAGCATGAAAGAGGCTGTAGAGCATGTTATTTTGGAGATTTCCGAGATATTTTTCTTTTTGTATGTGGCTATGACCTATATTGAGGCGCTTCTTGAAAGAGGGGTGTTTGATGTTATGAAAACAAGGCTTATGCAAAAGCAACTCTCATACAAAAAGCTTCTCTGGGTTACAGGGTTTCTTACTTTTTTTATTAGCGCTATTGCCGACAATCTGACGACCGCTCTCGTATTTGCGACGCTACTTGTCACGATAGAAAAAACAAATAAGGCTTTTTTGGTGCCAGCCGCTATCAATGTTGTCGTAGCCTCAAATGCCGGCGGCGCTTGGTCTCCGTTTGGGGATATAACGACGCTGATGATATGGAATGCCGGAAAGGCTCCATTTTTTGACTTTTTCTATCTCTTCCCTGCCTCATTTATCGGCTGGGTTGTGACCTGTTATTTGCTTTCGTTATTTGTGCCGGATTCGGCTCCAGCTGTAAGCAATGAAGAAGAGAGCGTCATGAAAGATGGCGCTATGGGTATCGTTTGGCTCGGACTTTCGACTATAGCGATAAGCGTATTTGCCCATCAAGCTCTGCATCTTCCCGCAATTATGGGTATGATGTTTGGTCTTTCCTTGTTAATGGTGTATAGCTACAACCTCAAAAGAAGAAAAAATGTAGACATAGGGCTTTTCAAAAGTATCTCAAAAGTAGAAAACGACACGCTGCTTTTCTTTTTTGGACTTATGCTCGCCGTAGGAGCGCTCTCATATATCGGCTATTTGGCTCTTGTCGCCGATATTTACAAATCCATCAATCCGACGCTTGTTAATATCGGCATAGGATTTTTGTCGGCTATCGTCGACAATGTGCCGCTAACATACGCCGTGCTAAAAGCAAATCCGACTATCACTATAGACCAATGGCTCTTGGTGGCTCTCGCCGCAGGATGCGGAGGCTCTATGATAGCTTTCGGCTCCGCCGCAGGAGTTGGCGTAATGGGCAAGATGAGGGGTATTTATACTTTTGAGGCTCACATGAAGTATGCATGGACTGTTGTTGTCGGATTTTTGGTATCCGTCGGAGTCTGGTATCTACAGTTTGAGGTGCTTAAGATTTTCTAAACCAGTTCAAACCAGAGCAGTTTATTGGTTGTATACCGCATAAGCGTCTCATAAAATTTAACAAAAGATAGCGCATTATCTCTTGTTGCTCCGTTTTTGTTGATTTTAAAAGAGAAAATCATTGTATTGTCCTCTGCTATATGCAGGTTTTTTGGGGTTGCAGTCTTGGTAAAAGCGCTTACTTCTCCAAAAATCTGGTCTTTGCCTAGCTCAACATGGCTTTCATCGTTTATCGGCATAAAAAGCGAGCCGGATATGATGTAGTGAATTCTCTCCTTGGTTTCACCGCCCAAAACGAGAGTATCACCCTCTTTGTATCTGTTTATTTTAACATCCGAGACGATATTTAGCGTATCCGCCATCTCTATCTCGTCGAAGAGTCTAACATGTTTGATGGAGTGAAATAGCTTCTCCTCTTGGCTTGCCGGAACCGCTTTTTTGTTTTTTGAGCCGGCAACAAGGAGCTCATTTATCTCTTCCGGCGTATATAATACAAACATCGGCTACTCCAAAATCTCTAAAATCTCTCGAAGATAGGTGTGCCACCCTCTATCAAAAGTCTTTTTGAGGTCTATATTTCGTAGATAGTATTCGATAAATGTCTTCGTGTCGTAGTTGCCCTTGATGCCGGAATCTTTAAAAAACCGTCTTATCTCGTTGCTTCTCTCGGCTTTATACCAAAGCAGTTTATCTAAATAATAAAATTTAACATTTGTAGCACCTCTTAGCTCACTCAAATAATACTCTTTGTACTCCTCAAACCACGCAAGAAATGTTTCTCTAAAAGTCTCCTCTATCTCCTCCAGTTTTTTATACGCCAACGGTATTTCGTCTCTAGCCTCGGCAAAAAAATGGGCCGCCTCGGCATATCTAGCTTTTAGCTGTGCATACTCTTTTCTTTTTTCGTCGCTGTTCATATTTAACTCAAGCGCTTTCATCGAGCCTTCAAGATAGCGCATTTTCATCTCATAGCTAGTCCGCATCGATTTTAGCTCTTCTATTCTGCGCACAAGTTCGTTATAAGGCTTTATCGTCTTTAGAAAATCTCTTTCGAATACGACTATGGGCATGGCCACCTTGGATGTTGCCGATTGGTAAAATGTATAAAGGGTCATCACATCTTTGTAGAGCTTGTGTACGAGTCCCGTGAGAATATTGCTATCTATCGCCCTTAGGTTTCGTACGGCGGTTTCTAGAAATCTTTTTAGTTTAAAATAGTCGATATTGGGACCCTCAAGAGAGTTTTCTTGCATAAAAACCTGCTCGAATTCAACAACATCCCTTATCTCTTTGAAATACTCATCCAAAAAGCTCCTAGCGTAGCTCTCCGCTTCCGAATGGTTTAGATGAAAGTCACTCATTCGCCTCTTCTTTTATCATAAAACTCTTTTTTAAAGCTTTTAAACTCTTTATTTAGTATAGCGATTCTAACTTGTTTTACGAGATTTAGATAGTAGTGCAGATTGTGAATTGTGGCGAGCCTATAAAATGTAAGCTCTTTTGCCCGAAAAAGATGGCACATATAAGCTCTCGTATATCTACGGCATACGGGGCAGTCGCACTCAGGGTCTATCGGATTTTCATCAAGAATATATCTTGCCGCTTTGATATTTACTCTGCCAAAAGATGTAAAAAGCGTGCCATTTCTAGCGTTTCGTGTAGGCATCACGCAATCAAACATATCCACGCCTCTTTCGATATTTTCTATCAAATCTTCAGGCGTACCGACACCCATCAGATAACGAGGCTTATGCGTCGGCAAAAACGGCGTAGTCCACTCCACTGTCTCATACATCGCCTTGCTCTCTTCCCCGACCGATAACCCGCCGATGGCGAAACCGTCAAAGCTTTTGCCGTCTACTTCCAAAGATACGAGACCCTCGGCAGAGAGCTTGCGAAACGCCTTGTCCGTACCGCCTTGCACGATGGCAAAAAGATTGTTAGTCTGCGCCTTTCCCTCGGCTTTTTGCGCCTCTTGATACACAAGGCTTCGTCTCGCCCACTCCGTTGTGCGCTCAACAGACTTTTTGATTCGTTCTTGTTCGGCAGGCAAGGCTATGAGGTCGTCAAGCACCATCATAATGTCGCTGTTTAGCTCATACTGTATATCCAGCACCTTTTCGGGGGTAAAGTAGTGCGTACTACCGTCAATATGGCTTTTAAACTTTATGCCGTCATCGGAAGCTTTTGAGATGTCACTTAGACTAAATGCCTGAAACCCGCCGCTATCGGTAAGAAAGTTGCCCTGATAGGTAGTAAATCCGTGCAGTCCACCCATCTTATCCACCGTAGGGCTTCCAGGGCGCAGGTATGTGTGATAGGTGTTAGCAAGAATTATCTTCGCCCCCAGCTCCTCAATATCCGCCATATCCAGAGCCTTCACGCTAGCCACCGTACCCACAGGCATAAACACGGGAGTCTCTATCGTCCCTCTTGTCGTCGTGATAGTGCAAGCCCTAGCCGCCCCATCCGTTGCTTCTACTTTAAATTCAAACATTTGCCCTTAATCTTCCGTTTTTTAGGGCGTATTATGCCAAAAAACAGATGCAACGCACGGTAAAGGTTTGATAGCCCTTTTTTGCTATAATTTGCGCCTTTAAAACAGGGTACGGTGAGAATGCAAAAAATAGTAGTTATTGCAGGCGGGAGCGTCGCAAAGAGGTTTTTACAGAGACTGAGAACCGTTGAAAACGATGCTATGTTTTTTGATATTGT
>DIZY01000031.1:3713-27817 GCA_002428055.1 Helicobacteraceae bacterium UBA6016 | reverse complement strand
TTTGACCCGACAAGCGAGCACAAGCTAAAAACCCTATCGCTCAAAGAAGCCAGAGTGATTTTCATAGCTCTTGAAAATATGCAGGATGCAAAAATAGTCTCCGAACTTTCAAGGGGCGAAAATATGAGCGCCTCTATCATAGTGCTCGACGCAGAGGGGATTGACGCTGGCTTCATCGATAGACTCAAGATAAAAACCATCAACTCGCACGATGTCCTCTCCAATATGCTAATGTCTTTTATGCCCAACATCCCGCTCATAGCCCAAAATATCGGCAAGGGCAGGGGTGAGATAATGGAGGTCATGGTGCCTTACGGAAGTAAATATGTCTTCCGCCATGTCTCAAATATAGAGCAAAAAAACTGGAAAATAGCCGCCATATACCGCAACGAACAGCTCATCTTGCCCAAGCAGTCAACAATGATACGACCACAGGATGAGCTAATCATGATAGGACAGCCCAATATCCTAAGGGATGTATATAAGGCGATAAAAAGCGAGATAGGGCACTTCCCGCAGCCCTTCGGCGCAAATTTATACCTATGTCTTAATGTCTCAGCCATGAGCGAGGCAAAAATCAAAAGAATAGTATCCGATTCGTTACTTTTGCACGAGAAGCTAAACAACAAAAAACTATTCATCAAAGCTTTTAATATAAACTCCCAAACGGTGATAGAGTACCTGAGAGGCGTAAGTAGCGAGGGTGTTATCGTCGAGTTTGAACACAGAATGGACGATGCGCCTGCCATTATCAAAAACGACATCAAAAAATACAACGCCGGACTAGTACTCTGCGACAAAGATAGTTTCAAAGGGGATGTCAAAAAAACACTTTTCGAGCTTAAAAAGCCTGTGCTAAAATTTGGCAAACAACGGCTTTTTGAAGAGTCCTACTCTACGGTGGTGGCTACGCACAACCTTGATTTGGAGAAGATTTCGTATGTATTTTTTGATATGTCTTTGCAGCTAAAAAGGGCGTTAAAGCTATATCACTACGACCCGGAAGAGGGGGATAAAAACGAGGTTGTAGAGCACTATGTATCTCTATCGGATGTTTACGGCGTAAAGCTTCAAGTAATCAAGGAGTCCAAAAACTTCTTTAGGGAGTTTAGAGGTCTTGGCAACTTTATCCAGTTTCTACCCTTCACCGACGAACAGCTCTCCTTGAGGCTAAAAGACTTCCTAAATCCGGCAAGCAGCGGGCTTTTTTCACTGCTCAAAGATAATCACCAGATATTTATACCGATAAGCGACTAAGGAAAAAAATGAATATAAAAGTTGATTTGAAAAAAAATATAGACGACAGTTATGATGTAGTGATAGGCGAGCTACAACCGCAACATTTCAAAAAAGCCTGCATCGTCACAAACCCTACCGTATCGGCGTTGCATCTGGAGTATCTAAAGTCCAAAATCACTGCTGACGAGCTATGTATCGCCACTATCCCCGACGGCGAAGAGTACAAAAATATGGAGACGATAGAGCAGATACTTGGCGTTTGTTTTGAAAATAGACTCGATAGAAGCTCGTATCTGATAGCTTTCGGCGGCGGCGTTGTCGGCGATATGACAGGTTTTGCGGCGTCTATATACGAGAGAGGGTGCAATTTTATTCAAGTGCCTACTACGCTTCTTAGCTGTGTTGACGCAAGCGTGGGCGGCAAGACTGGCGTAAATAACAAATACGGCAAAAATCTTGTCGGAGCTTTCTATCAGCCAAAAGGGGTATTCGTAGACCCTCGCTTTTTTGATACGCTGCCAAGTAGAGAGTTTGCGGCGGGTGTTGCGGAGATAGTGAAGATGGCGGTGACTTTTGACGCCGAGTTTTTCTCATTTTTGGAGAACGCAGACTTGAGAGACAAAGAGAACTTGCTAAAAGCGGTTGCAAAAAGCGTAGAGATTAAGGCCTCAGTGGTGGCGCAGGATGAAAAAGAGCACGGCGTAAGGGCGGTGCTAAACTACGGACACACCTTTGCCCATGTCATAGAGAGTGAGACTAACTACACGGGTTACCTGCACGGAGAGGCTGTCGCTATCGGTATGGTAATGGCAAATACTCTTGCGATGAAGCTTGGCAAGATAAGCGAAAAAGATGCGGCAAGGGTCAAAAATCTGCTCGAAAAATATAACTTGCCGACAGCTTATGGGGTAAAAGATGCGGAAGCCTTTTACGATAAATTTTTCCTTGACAAAAAAACAAAAGAGGGTAGTATAAAGTTTATTATTCCTGAGAGCATCGGCGGATTTGAAATCATTAAAGACACCCCAAAAAATATAGTAATGGAAGCGTTAAATGAGTTTTTGGCTTAGGATATTTCTTGCCTTTTTGATTTTTGTCTCTCTAGCCGAGGCGAAGCCCAAAAAGCCGCAGTCTGCCGAAGAGACGGCGATTATAGAGCAAAATATTAGCTCTATAAAATCAAAAATATCAAATATTGACGAGAGTCTGTCCAAGAATATTTGGTATAAAAGATATAGTGATTTTACGGCATTCGGAGATTATAAAAAGTCTATTTTCGGCGAGCTGATTAAGGTTGAAGATGTGGGCAGGGTGCCGAAGGTTGAAAGCCCTTTCGGTGTTTTTAGCGCACTTTCGTTTATCAAAGAGAGCTCGGTCAAAAAAGATATTTATGAGACGAGACTCTCAGAGCTTGACAAGATGAGCAACACCGTAAAAGATAGAAATACCTTGAATACTACGCTTGTTGGACTACTGGAGCTAAAGGGTGATTCCGAATCCCTCAAAGAACTTGAAAAAATTCAGGCAAAATTGGATGATGAGGGCGACTCTTTGCGCCGTCTGCGTCTGGAAAAGACGGAATTTGCCAAGAGCGTAGAGGCATTTAACGCCAAGACAAGCGAAGAGAGCCAAAAGCTTCAGATGGATATTAAATACCAGATGATGAAGCTACTAAATATTGTGTTGCTCTTGTTGGCGATTATAGGCTTGTCTATTTTTGCGAAGGTAATGATAAAAAAGTACTCGCTTAGTAATCACGAAAGAGCGTATCTGCTAGCTAAAACCGTAAATATAGTAACAATCGTGCTAGTCGTTTTGATACTTCTATTTTCATATATCAACGATGTCGGCTATCTGGTTACTATACTCGGCTTTGCCTCTGCCGGTATCGCTATTGCGATGAAAGATTGGTTTATGAGTCTTCTCGGTTGGGTCGCCATTGTGCTAGGGGGCGCCGTAAAAGTGGGGGATAGGGTCAAAATATCCTCCAAAGAGGGCGTAGAGGTGCTGGGCGACATTATCGACATCTCGCTTCTTACAATTACGATGTACGAAGAGGTATCGCTTATAAGCTATCAAAAGAATAAGCGGGCTGGACGAATAATCTTTGTGCCAAATAACTATATCTTCACCCATATATTTCTAAATTACTCACACTCTGGGCTTACGACGGTTTGGGATAGCGTGGATTTGATGGTTACATTTGATTCGGATATAGACGAGGCTATTCGTATCGCTATGGATGTTTCAACGAAGCATAGCAAAACATTTTCAAAGCTCACAGATCGTTCCGTTAGGAGAATGAGGACAAAATACAGTATAGGCGACATAAGCACAGAGCCTAGAGTCTTTAGCTTTATCGAAAACAACGGCGTTGCCATATCCGTTTGGTATCCGACGCACTCCTTTTCGATACTTAAGACGAAAAGCCTCATCTCAAAAGAGCTTCTTGGGGCATTTATGGCGAGCGCATCCGTCAAGATAGCGTTTCCGACGACAAGCGTCGTAATAAAAGAGGATTTTAAAAAAAATGATTAGAGAGTTTCTCGCTCGCCACAAAAAACCGCTCGGCGTCATCGCCATTTCTTCTTTGGTGTTCATTATCCTCGGGCTGTATGCCGCTTTTAGAGATACATCGTCGCTTGTTAGTTATGAGAGGCTAAATGCGCTTATTGCAAAAAACGAGGTAAAGCGGGCGGTTTTGTCTAGTCAATATATCTATCTCTATACGGACAAAGGCACATTCTCGGTACCCAGAAGTGATAAGACCGAAGAGATAGTGCTTCGCAGTGTGCCGATAGAGCATAGTTTTGAGTTTTTTCCGTTTTTGATTTTTTCTGTCGTATCTCTCTCGGTATTTGCCGTTATCTGGAAGGTGGCAAGCGGATACCTAAACAAAAAAGCAAGCTACGGTGTCATTAAAGCAGGAGCCTCAAAACTAAACGGCGATGTACCAAAAGAGCAGGTGTATGAGATAAAAAGCCCACTCAAGTTTACGGACATTGCAGGCGTTGACGAGGCAAAGAATGAGCTCGAAGAGATAGTAGAGTTTCTCAAAAATCCAAAGCTTTTTAAATCCAGAAATATCCACATGCCAAAAGGGGTACTTTTGGTCGGCGCACCCGGCGTGGGCAAGACGCTACTTGCTAGAGCCGTTGCGGGGGAGGCGGGAGTACCGTTTTTTTATAAGAGTGCGGCTACTTTCGTGGAGATGTATGTCGGCGTCGGCGCAAAACGGGTAAACGAGCTATTTTTGGCGGCAAAGCGAAAAGCTCCCTCTATCATCTTTATCGATGAGATAGACGCTATCGGTAAGACAAGGGGAAGTGCTGGCTCCGGCGAGCGAGAGTCTACGCTAAATCAGCTTCTTGTGGAGATGGACGGCTTTGAGGGTTCTAGCGGAGTCATCGTAATAGCCGCTACAAACAAGATAGATGTGCTAGATGAGGCGCTACTTCGTGCGGGAAGATTTGATAGGCGAGTTTTTGTAGAGTTGCCGGATATAAAAGGCAGAGAAGAGATACTAAAAATCTATCTAAAAAACAAAAAACACTCGCTTGATGCAAGCGCACTTGCTAGACATACGACCGGATTTTCGGGAGCGGCGCTCGCAAATTTGGTGAATGAAGCCGCAATAAGCGCCCTCAAAAGAGGCTCAGAGCGTATTGAGGAGATAGATTTTGCCGAGGTACGCAACAAGGTCGTATACGGCACAAAAAGAGTTGCGGTTCTGGGTGAGCGGGAGATTGACATACTCTGCGCATATCAGGCCGCAAAGCTACTTTACGGCACAAAAAACGGCGTTAAAATATCGTATATATCGCAAGTAGAGATTCGCTGTGACGAAGACGACATGGAGTACAAAGGTGCAAAAGAGATTGAGCGGCTAGTCTCGTTCTATCTCGTCGGCAGAGCGGCGACCAAAACGCTTTTTGGGGATGTGTACTACCAGAGCAAAACGGATTTTGAAAAAGCCTCCGAACTGGCAAAAAATACTCTTTTGAAATATGGGTTTTTGAGTGAAAACAAGACTCTTACTTCAGTTTTGCAGGAGAACGAAAACGCTCTTGCCGATTTTGTGGCGGAGTACAAACAAGAGATAACCGCACTTGCCACAGTGCTGAGAGAAGATAGGCATTTTGAACTCTCCGAATTGGAGGCAAAAGGTGTTTTATAGCGGATTTTGTTTGCATGGCGAGGAGAGATTGTTTGATATGTATCTGCCCGCATTCGGCGATTTTGTAGCCGGATTTAGCTACGGCTCTATCGGCGCACTAAAATATGCGCTAAAAGATGAAAGCGTAAAAAGCCTCATACTTCTATCGCCCGCATACTATACACACAAAGACAAAGAGTTTAAAGAGGTGCAGTTATCTGCATTTGAAGCAGATCCGGCTCTTTACAAGCTAAAACTTCTAAAAAAAAGCGGTCTCAAAGAAGAAGAGGGCGAGCTTTACGGGCAAGAGGGTACGGCGCAGGAGCTGCAAGAACTTCTCTTTTTTGATTGGCACGGCTCTGAGCTTGCCACTCTTGCGAATAGGGGCGTGAAAATAGAGGTGTTCATAGGAAGCGGCGATAGAGTCGTCGAACCGCAGCCTTCGGCCGATTTTTTTACTCAGTTTGCCAAAGTATATACGCTAGAAAACAAAAATCACATATTGAGGTAGAAAATGGAGTTAAAGATAGGCATCATCACCGCTTCCGATAGGGCGAGTGCCGGAGTTTACGAAGATATTTCCGGTAGGGCGATAGTCGATACGCTGAAAGACTATATTAAGACACCGTGGCAAGAAGTGTACAGGGTCATCCCTGACGAACAAAGCACGATAGAGGCTACGATGATAGAGCTTGTAGATGTAGAGGGATGCTCTCTCGTAGTTACCACCGGTGGCACGGGACCTGCTAAAAGAGACATTACGCCGGAAGCGACCGAGGCAGTGTGCGAAAAGATGATGCCCGGCTTTGGTGAGCTAATGCGCCAAGTGTCGCTAAAGTATGTTCCAACCGCCATTCTCTCCAGACAAACCGCAGGGATAAGAGGCAAAGCGCTTATAGTAAATCTACCGGGCAAGCCAAAATCTATCAGAGAGTGTCTTGACGCCGTATTCCCTGCTATTCCGTATTGTATCGACCTGATAGAGGGTGCATATATTGAGACGAATGAGGATGTTATAGTAGCTTTTAGACCGAAAGCCTAAAAGCTACTTTGAGAGATTACTCATCACAAAATACTCCAGTTCCCCTCTGGGAACCTTCTTTTTGATAGCGTCATTGTATATATCTGCAACTTTTTTGCTGTAAGTCTCATAGTCAAAAGCCGGAAAGTGTAGACTCCATGCTCCTTGTACTCTTTTTATTGATATGCGCTCTATCAAATACTCTTTGAATATTGAGTAAGATACAAAAAAGAGTCCCGTAAATACGACGGCAGATATGATTGAGAGGTGGCAGTTCATTTTTGCAAACACCTCATGGAGTATCGTAATTGCCGGAAAAATAAAGGTTATATGAACCAAAAACAAAAATGCTATAAACATATTTTTCGTATGTATTTTATATCCAAGTGCGCCGCTGTTCGGTGTCATATTATCCTTTAGCTGTCTGTTTGCATCCAGCAGGTCGTGAAAAAGTACAGGATTTTTTGAGACCACAAATACAAACGGCAACAGTTTTTTATCTACGATTTTGTCGATACTACTCATCTTTTTTTTGCTCTCGCTTTATTTCTGTTAGGCTGTCGTTTATCTTGAATAAAACTACGATTATTTCGCACCATACCCGCACGATAATAGGACCAAAAAATATCTTGAGAATTCCGGCAAATATCAAAGCGCTACCGCCAAAGTCAATGGCGTTTACTCCAGCTTTTATGTCAAGCGCACCCACAAAAAAGCTAAGCACGACACCTAGCATAAATATGACCTTGATGACGGCGGGGGTAATTAGTTTTTTAAACTCAAAAAAATCTTTCATTTTCTGCATCCTTTTATAGTTTAAATCTGGTTGGGTCAAAAAATGTGTCGTCATGGATATGTTCAAAAGCAGATTTTAGCATAGTAAACAGCTGCGGCTTCTCTTTTTCCAAATCTTTTAGAAAATTTTTCGTCTCTTCTCGTTTGTACGGCATTTTGGCTTTGAAATTCATAGCAGGGCAAGCCTCGTCGCCTATGACGGTAAGCTCATTACTTGTTGCAAAGTACTCTAGTTGCGCCTCTCTCGTAAGTATGAGCGGTCTTATAACGATGATGCCGTTGGTGGCTCTGTATTTTGGCGCAAGAGTACGCATCGCTCCATTTTGGAAAAGATTCATAAAAAAGCTCTCAGCTGCGTCATCTAGATGGTGTCCGAGGGCTAGCTTGTTGTATCCGTGTTCTAGGGCATAAGTGTATAGCGCCCCTCGCCTCATGCGTGAAAAAAAGCTACAAAAAGAGGAGTTTTCACGAATATGCGAGCCAGCTATCTCAAAAATATTAGAGTCTATGATTTCGTGTTCGATGCCGTAAGATTTGCAGTGTTCGGTCAAAAATGAGAGGTTTTCACCCATGCCGTACGAGAGCGTTACGGCTTTAAACTCAAAATCGAACGGAGCTATTCTTTTGAGTCTGGCTATCATATGAAGCATTGTATGGGAGTCTTTACCGCCCGAAAGCGCCACTAGAACTTTGTCGCCCTCTTCTATAAGGGCGTATTTGGCGTTTGTCTGCCCAAAGATTTTTTGAAGTTTTTTACTAAATAGTATCTCAGAGCTCATCTATCATATTTTCTAAAAAGTTTGCGCTAACTTTTGCGCTGCTGACAAGAAACTCTTCAAAGCTAAAGCCAGCGTCCATATCGGCAGTGTCAGAAATCGCTCTAAGGACAAAAAACGGCACGCCAAGGCATTGGCACACATATCCGACACTTGCCCCTTCCATCTCTAGCGCATCTGCATTGTAAGTAGTTTTTATCCACTCTTTTTTCTCTTCACTGGCGATAAATTGGTCGCCTGTGGCGATAGTGCCGCCTATGATTTTGACACCCAGCTTATCCGCTACTTTTTTTGCAAGTTCATTTAGGGCGGCATCCGCCTCTATGAAGTCACCGCTCTCTGGAATAAAGCCCCAAGGATGACCGAAAGCCGTTATATCTACATCGTGCTGAACAAGCTTTTTTGCAAATATCAAATCCCCGATTTTTAAGCCCTCATTGATTCCGCCTGCCACGCCGCTAAAAAGCAGTTTTTGGCAACCGAATTTTTCGATAAGAATGGTCGCCGTAAGAGCCGCATTTACTTTGCCTATTTTACTGTACGCCATGGCTATCTCTTTGCCGCCCAGTTTGCCGGTGTAGTATATATTTGCGGCATATTCATGCTTTTGTAGATTTTCTATTCTCTCTAGAAGTGGCTCTATCTCTTCTCTCATTGCCCCAAGTATCGCTATTTTCATTATTTTTCCTACTTTAGTTTTTCTATGATTTCGGCCATTGAAGCAGGTGAATTGATACTATATGTCGGTGCGGCTACGCCTCTTTTGTTGAGTCCCGCAAGTACGCTTCCGTTTCCAAACTCAATAAAAGCCTCTACTTTACTCTCAAATTTTTTGATTGATTGTTTATATAACACCGGACTTACAAGCTGTTTTTCGAGCAGATTTAGCGCATCGCTCTTTGATGAGTATTTTTCGCTTGTCGCATTGGAAATTATTGGAAAAGAGAAGCTGTCCGTCATTTTTTCGTTCAAAAGAGCCTTTAATTTTACAGACGCATTTGAGAGGATTTCACAATGGCTGCATACCGACATATTGAGAAGTAACGCTCTTTTGGCTCCAGCTTCTTTCAGCTGCGCTTCAATGCTTGAAAGGTCTGATTTTATCCCCGCCAAAACAACTTGACCATCAGTATTGTAGTTTACCGCCCAAGTTTTCTTACCGTCATTTCTAGCATTTTCACATACCGCTTCCACTTTATCATCATCAAGACCAAGTACCGCCATCATTCCGGTATCTTTACCTTCACAATCCTCAGTCATAAACTTGCCTCTTTGATGCACCGTATACACGGCATCTTTTAGGCTGAGCGCGCCAGCGGCGCTAACTGCGCTAAATTCGCCAAGAGAGTGACCTATTGCAAATACGGGGGTTATCTCGCACTCTTTTTCAAAAGCCCTCAAAGCTATAAGGCTCGTCAAAAGTATCGCAGGTTGCGCGTATGCTGTTTGCTCTAGTTTTTCACTATCTTCAAACATTACTTTTTGAATATCAAAACCCAAGGTATCGCTAGCCTCTTCAAACATCGCCTTGGCATCGGCAAAACTCTCTAAAAAATCTTTGCCCATACCGAGTGTTTGAGACCCTTGTCCCGGAAATAAAAATGCCACTTTTTTCAAAAATATATCCTCAATATAAAAGTTTCTGCCGCTTCATGCGGTTAGCGTAGCCGAAGATGGGCTTTCGAGGAAACATTTTTGCAAGCAAAAAGCGGTTCCCTTGTTTTGCCTATCCGGCGTACTTATCAAAATATTAGTGGCAACCACATCCGCCAGTTCCACATCCACCTTTGCTTCCATGGTCTGCACACTGCACCTTGCCAGTCATTGCTTCTTCTGCGCTCGCTTCTCTTGCAGACTCTATCGTTACCGCAAATTCAAGAGCTTTTCCAGCCAAAGGATGGTTGTAATCTATCGTTACTTCCGCATCATTAAACGCTTTTACCGTTACTTGCACGGTTGAGCCATCATCGGCTTGTCCGTATAATGGTAGACCTACAGCTAGTTCTATTCCTGCAAACTGCTCTGCAGGGTATGTTTTTAGAGCCTCTTCATTGTAAACACCGTAAGCCTCTTCCGCAGTTACAACCACTGTTGCGCTATCGCCTATATTCATTTTTAGTATTTCAGACTCAAGACCGGGAATGATGTGTCCCTTACCTGTGATAAACTCTAGCGGATAGCCTGAAGCTGAAGAGTCTATAACCTCTTTTGTTTGTGCGTCTTTTAGCTCATAGGCAAACGCTACTACGGTATTGTTTTCAAATGCCATTGTTGTTCTCTCTTGTTTTGATTTTTATTTCTTAAAAGAAAGCGATTTTACTAAAAAAAAGATTTATTTAGGAGTGCTGAACTCTTATTTTAGTTCAGCCGCTCTTTTTTTTGCCGGAGCCACGAGATAGTGGGTTGGGTAGTTGGTTATGAGTGAGTTTAATATCTTTTTTGCAGACTCTTTGTCGCCTAGTTTTTCAAGGCTAGCGCCTGTGTGGAATAAAATAATCGGTATATAGTTGGCTTTTTCATCCAGCTCTATGCTTTTTTGGTAATGCTCCAAAGCCGACTTATGGTTGCCGTTTTTATAGTCGATTTCGCCTAGATAGTATGCCAAAAATCCTTTTTTGTACTCTCCGTCATTCGCCTGCACGCTTTCAAAGCCTGCCTTAGCCTCTTTTAGTTTGTTATCCTTGAAATCTTGCTGTGCTTTTTTGAAGCTCTCCTCGATATTTAACGGTTTTTCTTGTTTTGGCTTCTCTGGGGATTCAGCTTTTGGCTCTTCAGTTTTATTTTCGTGCGTTTTTTCCTCGACTGGAGCGGGGGCTGGTTTTGTTTTTTTGCTTTTAATATCTTTATAGTTTTTTCCGACTATCGCTTTTAACTGCTCTTTGCTGACATATTCGCCTCTTGTCTCGTCAAGCAATGCCGCAAGCGCCGAAAGCGTACTCATAATTTTGTCGTAATTTTCGTTTTGTAGTTTTAGGTTGTCGTCAAGTTTTTTATTTAAGGTTTTAAGCGAGCCGTTGTCGTCGCTTTCCATTTTTCGTTCGAAGTTATTAATTTTTTCAGAGTGTCCGACTATAAGAGACTTGATGCCGTCTATTTCGTTTCGAAGTTCTATCTGGCTTTGTGCGGTATCAAAAAGTTTGGTTGAAATATTTTGAAGATTTTTGTTTTGTTCTACTATTTTTTTCTCACTGCTGGTAAGACCGTATGGCGTAGGCGCATCGAGGTCGCCGGCTTTAAATGCCGACGGCTCCGCACCAAGTAGAAAAACAGCCGCTACGGATGCAATGTATATGGCTTTTTTCATATTTTAATTATTTCTCTAGTTTCGTATCAACTCTTCTGTTTTTAGCCCAGCACGCTTCGCTTGACTCTTTGCAAACAGGGTTGCCTTCGCCGAATGTTACGGTACTCATTTTAGCCTCAGCTACACCTTTTGAAGCATAAGCCGCCTTAACAGTATTTGCTCTTTTTAGACCAAGTGCGTAGTTGTACTCGTCAGTGCCTCTTTCATCAGCGTTTCCTTCAAGCTTAGCTTTTGCATCTACTGAGCCTGAAAGTTTTGCATTGCCTTCTACGATTGGTTGCATGTCGGCTCTGATATTAAATTTATCAAAATCAAAAAGAACTGTTTGGATTTTTGATTGAGCTTCAGCTACTGCGTCTACCGTAGCTATGGGAGCAGTAGATGTGCCACTACTTGCGCTTGGAGCCGCAGTTTCTGTTTTTTGAGCCGTTGTATCAACAGCCGGAGCCTTTGAACTACATCCTGAGAAAATGATAGCCGCAGCAAGAGCTGAACCGAGAATATACTTGTTTAGCATTGGATACTCCTTTGATTTGTTTTGGATATGCATTTATTATACATCAATAAATTATAATTTTTACCAGTCCATTGATTTTATTTTTCCAAAATTCATAGGAAAAAGAAAAGTCGAGGAAGAGTTGAGCCTAAAAATTCCCAAAAAAGTCTTTCCGCCATCGTTTTTAAAGTACATTACGGCATCTCCTGCATTTGAAATGCGAGGCGAACTATTCCATCCGCTTGCGGTTATCTGTCTTTTTTGTCCGTTTTGTGTGCTGATGAGATAGATGTTGTTCGAGCCGTTATCTTTGCCGGTATGCGCCAAAAGCGAGTTTTTTGCGCTAAATGAGGAGTTGTATCTCGGAGAGAATATTAGCTGCCCTATTGAGGAGGAGCCTATTTGTTTCGTAAATACCGTCGGATAGCCGAGTCTATCCGATACAAAAGCTATTCTTGTCTCATTATCTATAAAGTTGCCGTTAACATCAATTCCGCCAAAGTTCGTTAGATTTGTTTTTGAGCCGTTATTTGTATCGTACAAAAATACATCCGGCAACCCCCCGCTAGGTATTGTAAGCAGGAGCTTTTTTCCATCTCGACTTACATCGGAGCAGATTAGCATACCGTCAGAGCTTGTAACTCTTGTTTTTTTTGCGGTGTAAATATTGTATTTGTATAGAGTCGGTTGTTTATCGTAGGCCGTATAATAAAATTCGTTTTGGACGCCGCCAGCCCATTTTGGAAATATATTGTAGCCGCCGCTAATAACTGTTTTTTGATATGTGAGCGTGTAGTCCGTTATGACAATATCACTTTTTTTTGCCCCCATGTCTTTTGCCAAAATAACAAAATTTTTCATCCAATCTATAGAAGGGGCTCGCAAATAATCATTTACGCCGACCGCTACATTGTGCGCTAAGAATGGATATTGTTTGAACTCCTGCACGCTATATCTTTGCGAAAAAGGCGCATTTTTTAGAGGGTCGAATAGTCTTGTCTCCAGCGTGTATCCGCTTGCGGTTTTTGAAATTTTGTATTTCAGAAGAATTTCTATGCCTTTGGCTTTCAAGTCGGCTCCCGATACCGGCGTATCAAAACCATTTTTAAAAGGGTTGGCGACCGCTTCTAAGTGGTCTGAGACTTTTATATCGTTTAATAACATTGAGTCTATTTGATTTTGTTCAAACTCTGTAACGCCTGCGTCACGATAGCTCTCTACTGCTATTTTGGCCAAGGCGGTAGCGCTTTTTTCTATATCGATACTAGCCGTTTGCCCAAATAGCAAAACAAAATTTACGCACAAAACAAAAGCTATTTTTAACATCACTACTCTCTCGCTTTAAAATTAAACTCTACGGATACCGCTTTTTTATCCGTTGGCGGCGGGAAGCCTTTTTTTTGTAAAAATTGAAGATATGATGCAAGTCTGTCGTTAAAGTCGGCGTTACCACCTCGTTTTAGCCTAAAACTAAAACTTCCGTCCGCTTCGATATTTACAACTACAACTGCAATAATACCCGCATCTGTCTTTGCAGGATTCCACCCTTGTTTTATCATTTTTGCAATATTGCTCAAATATTCGTTTACTTCGCCGCTAGAGTTAAAAGATGTGAAGCTAATGTCGCTATTTTTCTTGATAGATAGGGCAGCTAGCAGATCTTTTGCGCTTTTTGGCTGTTCCGTAGGAGTTTTTTGCGGTTGCGTGGTCGTTGTCGGCTTCGGACTCTCTTTTTTTACGGCTTCTTTAATGATTTTTTTTGGGGAGATTGCATCCTCTATAATTTTTTCAATTTTTTTAGGTTCTTGTTTTTTTGGCTCTATATCTTTTTTAGCCTCTTGTGGCTCCTCTTTTTGCTCAATTTTTGCCGCAGGCACAGCGACCTCTAGCTCTTCCATGCTAACTTCTATAGAGCTCTGCTCGCTTTTTATCGCTATTTTTTTTAGATTTTCTGAGGTTGTAAGTGTAAATATAAGAATAGCTATTACGGCAGCGTAAAAGACAAAAGAGCCGATGCCCCCAAGCCAAAAAAAGCTATTTTTATCCATCCGTTACCAAAGATATTTTTTGAAATCCGGAGGCTTTAATAAGCCTCATAATATGCACTACATCGTCGTATTTAAGATTTTTGTCGGCTCTGAGCGTGATGGGAGTATCTTTGGCAAACGAGGCAGAGTAATTGAGAAAGGAGTCTCCGAAACTATCCATATCAAATTTTTTTTCGTTTACATATACTATTTTTTGCAGGTCCACACGAATCGCAATTTTCTCTTTTTCGCTAATCTGTTCTTTTTGCGAGCCTTTCGGCAGTTCTATTTTTTCTTGATATACAATTGCGGGGGTGGCGAGCATTAAAATAGCGAGAAGTACTAGCATTACATCTACGAGCGGCGTAATATTTAGCTCGGGTTTATCTTCGTACTCTAGCATTGTCTTAGGATTTTAGAAGTTCTATCTGCATCTGTATGTAGCTAAGTACCTCATAGCTTTTTCTTTTTAAAGAGAGATGAAAAGCATATGCAGGAACCGCTACAAAGATACCGCATGCAGTTGCGACCAGCGCTTCGCTTATAGCCGGAGCAAGCACATTAAGGCTGGCGCCTCCGGCTACACCCATTTTTGCAAATGAGTCTAGTATTGATACGACTGTACCGAAAAGTCCGACAAATGGTGATGTGGAGGCTGCTATAGAGAGTATCGTAAGACCTCCGGTTGAGTCTTTTTCTGCAGCTTTTAAGCAGGCGTTTAAGGCATGTGGATTAACGCTATCTTCGTGTCTATTGCATTTTGAAAGTACCGATAATTCACTGACGCTTCTGTGCCCAAGGGCTAGTCTCTCTACGGAATCCTTTTCTCTAGCCGCCCATGCGTTTAGATAAAAAAATCTATATATAAAAACCCAGGTTACGGAGATTAGATAGATTGAAAGAGTAATAAAAACCAAAACGGTAACCCATGTACCGTTTTGGAAATAATGCAGTATTGTAGACATCTATTTTTGTATGTTTTTCAGCTTTTGAGCTGTAACCGAAAGTACGGAATCAGATGCAGCTGCATCTTCGATGAGCTTGTGCGCTTTTTCTATAGCTTTTTGAATTTCGCCGCTTGTTTTGCCCGCAACCGCAATTGCATTATCCACAAGTACTATAGCTTTTTGCTCGTCAATTTCCGCATAGCCCCAGTTGATAGCTACGCTTTCTTTTTCACCGTTTTCTTTTGTTACCTCTATTAGTCCAGGTCCCAAAAGAGAGAGCAGGGTAGAGTGACCGGGAAGAACGCCGAATTCTCCCTTGTCTCCAGGAAATACCGCAGAGGCAGCGTTTGAGTCAAACACTTTGCCTTGCGGAGTTATGATTTGTAATTTAAAGCTGTTCATAAGCTAGCCTTTATTTTTTTGCCTTTAGCTTTTCAGCTTTTTCAAGTACTTCGTCGATACCGCCAACCATGTAGAACGCCATTTCAGGTACAGAGTCGTGTTTACCTTCTAGTATCTCTTTAAAGCCTTTGATTGTGTCTTCAAGTGAAACATATTTACCAGGACTTCCCGTAAATACTTCCGCAACGAAGAACGGTTGAGATAGGAATCTTTCGATCTTTCTAGCTCTTTCAACAGTTAATTTGTCATCTTCGCTTAGCTCGTCCATACCGAGAATCGCAATAATATCTTGCAAGTCTTTGTATTTTTGAAGCATCGCTTGAACGCCCCTTGCTATTTTGTAATGCTCGTCACCGAGAATTTTTGGGTCAAGCATTCTAGATGTTGAATCTAGCGGGTCAACCGCCGGATAGATACCTTTTTCGGCGATTTTTCTGCTAAGAACCGTAGTTGCATCAAGGTGAGCAAAAACTGTTGCAGGAGCCGGGTCGGTAAGGTCATCCGCAGGAACATATACAGCTTGAACAGATGTAATAGAACCTTTTTTGGTTGATGTAATTCTCTCTTGGAGTGCGCCCATCTCTCTTGCAAGTGTCGGTTGGTAACCAACGGCTGAAGGGATTCTTCCTAGAAGAGCCGACATTTCAGAACCTGATTGTGCAAATCTGAATATATTGTCGATAAACATCAACACATCAAGACCCATTGTATCTCTGAAGTACTCAGCCATAGTAACACCTGTTAGTGCAATTCTGTTTCTTGCGCCTGGTGGTTCATTCATTTGACCGTAGCATAGTGCAACTTTGTCAAGAACATTTGACTCTTTCATTTCATGATAAAGATCGTTACCTTCCCTTGTTCTCTCACCAACACCGGCAAATACTGAGTAACCGCTGTGTTTGTAGGCAACATTGTGGATAAGCTCCATAATAATAACCGTTTTACCAACACCGGCACCGCCGAATAGACCTACTTTACCACCTTTTGCATAAGGCGCAAGAAGGTCAACAACCTTGATACCTGTTTCAAACATTTCTGATTGAGTATTTTGCTCTTCGAATTTTGGCGGATCTCTGTGGATTGACCAATACTCTTTCGCTTCACATACCGGACCCTCGTCTATTACATTACCCGTAACATCGAAGATTCTTCCCAAAACTTCGATACCTACTGGAACTTTAATAGGGGTGCCAAGTGCTTTTACTTTTGTTCCACGAGAGAGACCTTCGGTCATGTCCATTGCGATTGTTCTTACTCTGTTGTCGCCAACATGCTGAGCAACTTCGCAAATCAGTTTTACGCTCTTGCCCTCTACGCTGAAGTTTATTTCAAGCGCGTCATTAATGTTCGGTAGTTGACCGTTGTCGAAATCGACATCGACAACCGGACCGATTACCTGGCTTACTATACCTTCCATCCGTCATATCTCCTTTATTATTTAAGCGATTCCATACCGCTGATAATTTCTGTTAGCTCTGTTGTAATTGATTCTTGTCTTGCTTTGTTATACTGAACGGTCAAGCTATTAGCCATCTCTTTTGCATTTCTATTCGCCGCATCCATAGCCTGAACCCTAGATGCATGCTCGGCGGCAAGAGAGTCGATTAGCGAGTAATATAGATTGAACTCGATGTATTTTTGCATCAAAGAGTCCAAAATAATCTTGCTATCGTCCGGCTCAGTAGATATTATAGACTGACAGCTGTTGCCTGCTGCACTTTCTAGATCTACCGGAAGGAGGTCTATTTGTCTTATCTCTTGAGCTATCATGCTTTTAAAGCCGTTATAGATAATAACGACTCTATCGGTTTTGCCGTCAATAAAATCAGCAAAAGCTTTTTCTATTATTTTTTGAGCTTTTTCATAAGAAGGAGCCCCGGATACGCCGATATTGGTTTCAGTCAAATCAATCTGATTAAATCTAAGGTTGTCTATACCTTTTCGACCTATTCCTCTGATTCTGACAGTTTTGCCTTCGTTTTTAAGCTTCAAATATAGATTTTTTACGGCTTTAATCGTTTGGGCGTTAAATCCGCCGCAAAGACCTTTGTCGGAAGTGATAAAAATCAAATCGACAACCTTTTCATCCTCATTTTTTTTGAACAGTCTTGCATCGTATCCAAAGCCGCTAATATCATATTTATTGACATTGCAGGCGATGTTTGACAAAACTTCATTCAACTTTGAAGCATATTCTCTAGATGATTTAGCTAGCTCTTCGGCTCTTTTTAGTTTAGCCGTAGAGACAAGCTTCATCGCTCTGGTTATCTTGCCCGTATTTTGAACGCTTTTGATTTTGCGCTGAATGTTTTTTAGGTTAGCCATTTTTTTGTCTCTTTACTTATTTTTTAGCTGTTGACGAAAAAATTACCCTAAACTCATCAAGTGCTTTTCTAAGAACTTCTTCATTCTCTTTATCGATTTGTTTTTTAGCTCTAATATCTTCAAATATTTGCGGATATTTAGAATCTATAAACTCATAAAGCTCAGTTTCATAAGTTGTTACTTCTTTAGGATTCATTGCGTCAAGATAGCCGCCATTTCCTGCAAAAATCAAGCACACTTGTCTTTCGATGGCTATTGGAGCGTAAGGTCCTTGTTTCAGAACCTCAACCATTCTAATACCTCTTTCAAGTTGGTTTCTACTTACTTCATCAAGATCTGAAGCAAATTGTGAGAATGCTTGAAGTTCTCTAAATTGCGCAAGGTCAAGTCTAAGGGTACCCGCAACTTGTTTTGTCGCTTTAATCTGAGCGGCTCCGCCAACCCTTGAAACTGAGATACCAACATTAATCGCGGGTCTAACGCCTGCGTTAAATAGGTCTGTTTCTAGGAATATTTGACCGTCTGTAATTGAAATAACATTTGTAGGGATGTATGCAGATACATCGCCTGCTTGAGTTTCGATGATTGGTAGGGCAGTAAGACTTCCCGCGCCAAGTTCATCGTTAACTTTTGCGGCTCTCTCAAGTAGTCTTGAGTGAACATAGAATACATCTCCCGGATACGCTTCCCTGCCCGGAGGTCTTCTAAGAAGTAGAGACATCTCTCTGTAGGCTACCGCATGTTTTGACAAGTCATCATATACGATAAGAGCATGTTTTGCATTATCTCTAAAGTATTCGCCGATTGTTACGCCACAGTATGGAGCCAAAAATTGAAGAGCAGCACTTTCAGATGCAGTTGCCGCAACAACAGTCGTATATTCCATTGCGCCGTGCTCTTCTAGAGTTTTAACAACTTGAGCAACGCTTGATTGTTTTTGACCGATTGCAACATATATACAAAATACGCCTTGACCTTTTTGATTAATAATCGTGTCAAGAGCAACAGTACTTTTGCCTGTTTGCCTATCGCCGATGATAAGCTCTCTTTGTCCTCTACCAATTGGCACAAGGGCATCGATTGCTTTAATACCTGTTTGAAGCGGCTCATGAACAGATTTTCTAGCCATAATTCCTAGAGCTTTTTCTTCTATGAATTTTGTTTCAGTAGCTGCGATAGGACCTTTGCCGTCGATTGGTTCGCCAAGAGCATTTACAACTCTTCCTACCATTGCTTCGCCGACAGGAACTTTTAGAAGTTTACCTAGTCTTTTTACCGTAGTATTTTCAACAATGCCTTTGCCTTTACCAAGAACAACAACACCTACTGTTGATTCTTCAAGGTTTTGCGCAAGACCTTTTTCTCCGTTTTCAAACTCCAGCATCTCTCCGGCCATAACATTTTTAAGACCGTATACTTTAGCGATTCCGTCACCGATACTTATTACTTTACCGGTTTCGTTTATATCTACTTTTAGCTCGAAGTTTTCTATTCTTTCTCGAATTATCGAGCTAATTTCGTCAGCATTTATTTTAGTGCTCACTCTATCCCCTTTCAAAAGATTTTAGTTGTATTTAGGATATGCGCAATAACTGATTTTTTAAGCGCATCTTTATTGATTTCTACTTCCACGCCAAGATCGTCGATTTCTACTTTGATACCGTTGAAATGAGCAGTGTCTGTTTTTTCAAAAGTTAGTCCGATCTCTCTTTTTAGCTTTGTGCTTAGAACTTTTGAAATTTCCTCTAGTTCTGCGCTTCCGACATCAAAAGAAGCAGTTACTCTGCCATCTGCCTTACCGGATTTGTTTGCTAAAAACTCTCTAATCTCTTCTGCTACCGCAGGAACTATCTCCACTCTGTTTGCCTTAAGAAGCAAAGAGATGAAGTTTGACAGTTTAGCGTCACTGCTCCCTGAGATTTCAGAGATTAAAGACGCTTTTTTATCAAGCGAGATATCTTTTGAACCTAAAATATCTTGAAACTTGGATATTTTGAGGGCGTTGCTAATGTTGTTTAGTGCGACATAGCTTTGCTGTAATTCAGCATCTGTTTGTGAAGTTGTTAATGCTTTAGTGTATTTTTTTGAAATTGATGAAACCATTAGGCTACCCTTTTTGCAATGATTTTTGCAAAATCTTTATCGTCGACGCCGAAACCTTCTTTGTCTACGATTTCACCGATAGCTTCCTCTACCGTGTCAATAATAGCTTTTTTTCTCAGCATGGACATTTCGTCTTCAGCTGATTTTTTAACTCTTACTATCTCTTCGTCGGCATGTTCCGCTATTTTTTTTGCTTGAACTACAGCGTCGGTTTTAGACGAAGCTATTAGTTCGCTTGCTAGTTTGGCAACCTCTTCTTTTTTTGCTCTTGCTTCATTCAAAGCGACTTTCGCCTCTTTGATTTTATTTTCAGCATCTTCGTAAGCTTTTGCTATAGAAGCTGCTCTGCCGCTAAAGAAAGCCTTTAGTTTTTCGGCTAGTAAATAGTAAGCAAGTGCGGCAAAAATAAGAAAGTTTACCGCTCTAGGTAATATGTCCGTTCCACCGTGTCCCGCATCTGATGCAAAAACTGCAACGGATGTTAGAAGCAACGCGGATGCTACTTTGACAAGACTCATCTGCGACCTTTCTTATATTTTTAGAGCTTTTGCCAAGCTTTGTTTGTACCCTTCAGAATTAGAGAGGATAGCTACTTTTAGCTCAGCTTTTTGGGCGGTTAATTCGCTTGAAAAGTTAGCAACTTCGGTTTTTGCGCTTTCTTTGACGGCATTTATTTTAGTTTCGGCTTCGGTTTTAGCAACCGTAATCGCTTCGTGTCTAATTTTTGCCGCTTCAGCTTTTGCGTCGGCAAGTAGTTTGTTTGCCTCCGTAATTAGCGCTTCCCTCTCGCTTTCTTGGGCGTCTGCGAGACCGGCGTCTGCTTTTAGATTCGAATTTCTCTCCTCTATAAAACTTAGCATCGGTTTGTAAAGAATCTGATTTAAGATAGCTACAAGCAGTAAGAAAGTAACAATTTCAAACGCAAGTAGGCTAGGCTGGATGTCTAGCATATAAAAGCACTCCTTTTTGTAGTGACTTAGGATTTTAGCACACGAAAGCTAAAAAAGCGTGCCTAAAAAATAGCCTAGCTGCTTTTTAGGCTCTTTAATAGCGTTTCGATTTGTGCTTGATTGTCGAATTGGATGGTTATAGATGAGGCTGTTTTTTTCGTTTTTATTCCATAAGATTCATTTAGTGTAGCCATAAGTTTAACAAGTTCTAGTCTGACGACTGCGGACGATGTTTGTTTAGCTTTTTTTACCGGCTCTTTTAGTTTTGCTACCAGTTCTTCGGTATCTCTGACGCTTAGTTTTTGCCCGACAATGGAGTCTGTTATTTTTTTTTGTTCGTTTGACTCTAACCCTACAAGCATTTTTGCGTGCCCATGAGTGATCTTGTTTTGCATAAGCTTATCTTTTACATACTCATCAAGTTGCAACAGTCTAAGGGTGTTGGTAATAAAGCTTCTGCTTTTTTTGACTATGCCGGAAAGTTCTTCGTGTGTCAAATCGTGTTCTTCTATAAGCTCTTTTAAGCTTATGGCGAGCTCTATTGAGTTTAGATTTTCCCTTTGGATATTCTCTATAAGTGCGAGCTCTCGTATTCTGTCTTTGTCGATGTCTGCAACTATCGCTTTGATTTTACTTATGCCGGCAAGCTTTGTTGCTCTAAGCCTTCTTTCTCCGGCTATTAGCATAAACTTGTCATTACTTCTTATTACAACTACCGGCTGCAAGAGACCGTGTCTTTTTATCGACTCGCTGAGCTCTGCTATTGACTCTGCGTCAAACTGTTTTCTTGGTTGAAACGGATTTACTATTATCTCTTCAAGATCAATCTCTTTGACGAACTCTGCCGAACCGCTATTTTGTTTGTACGCCTCTTCTACCTCTTCAAGGATTGCGCCAAGCCCTCTTCCTAGTCCCGATGACTTAGACATTCGGCTCCTTCAAAAGACAGTATGCAAGCTCTTGATAGGCTATGGAACCCGGTGATTTTGCGTCGTATAAAATTACAGGCTTGCCAAAGCTTGGAGATTCGGCAAGTCTTACATTTCTAGGTATTACGATATACGAGGATGTTTCATCTTTGCTTATGCCCTCTTCTGAATTTTTGAAAAGTCTATCCACAAAATGCCTTTTCAAATCTAAAAATACCTGTTTTGACAAATTGTTTTGAGTGCTATACATTGTTGGCAAAAATCCGCGTATACGCAATTTAGGGTTTATTGTTTTTTGTACTATTTTGACCGTATTTAGTAGCTGTGCCAATCCCTCTAAGGCAAAAAATTCGCACTGTATCGGGATAATAAGAGAGTTTGCCGCCGATAAAATATTAACCGTTGTAGTGCCGAGTGCCGGCGGAGAATCTATTATGATGTAGTCGTATCTATTCTCTATTTCCGCTATGAGCCCTTTTAGGATAAGCTCTCTATGCTCAATTTTTTTATCATGAAGCTCTTTTTCTATACCTACCAAGCCAATATTAGATGGAACTAGATGCAAATGAGGCAGATTTGTATCCAAAATAACCTCTGATAGCTTTTTCGAGCCTATGAATGCGTGATAAATATTATATTCAAAGCTATTTCTATGAATGCCTAAATTAGTTGTGGCATTTGCTTGTGGGTCAGCGTCGATTAGGAGCACTTTTTTTTCCGCTACCGCAAGGGAAGCTGCAAGATTAACGGCAGTTGTTGTTTTGCCGACTCCGCCCTTTTGGTTTGCTATTGCAATAATTTCGCTCATCTTAAACTAAACACCTTTTTATTATCTACACTCAATGAGCCGTCACTATTTAATGTGACATTTTCGTGATATTTTTGACTGCTATGAAGCAGCATTTTCTCTCTTGTTTTCAAAAATTCTACTTCAAATTTTCTAAAAATATGCTTCCACTCTGGGGGAGCCGTAAATACCGATAGATACTCGTTAATGAGGTTTTTTTTGTCTGTTTTTATATCGCATCCGCCAAACTCTTTTGTCTCATTAAGGTTAACTCCTATGCCGCATACTAGCGTCTCTTTTTCTTTTAAAAAAGCGGTTATTGCTCCTGCCATTTTTTTATCGCCTATGTATATGTCGTTTGGCCATTTAAGCCAACAATTTGAGCCTTCATTTGCCAAAAGTTCTTTTAGAATATACATAAAATATATTGATGCGGATTCTAGTTTCAAATCATCCGGTAGCGTTTTTAGCGGCACGGCAAAAGAAAATAGAAGAGAGTTCGGAATTGACTCCCACTTGTTTGCCCTGGAGCCCTGCCCATCACTTTGTGTATCGGCGACAATGCAAACGGGGGCACTAAGTTCGCCGTTTTTTATCTTTTCTACTAGGTATGTCTGCGTTGAGGGCAGTGTGTCAAACCAGAATATCTCCAATATTTAGCCTTTTGCCTCGTATGTATTCAAGGGCGGTTACTTCATTTTTTGAAGGCGCTTGAAGTTTTGATAATTTGAGTGATCCTGTTTCAAATCCGATAGTTATATCATCCTCTCCTACGGCCAATATCTCACCGCCTCTGTTTTTGGATCCTAGCTCATTCACGGCAACCTCTTTTATTTTGAGTCCTGATTCGATATAGACTCCAGGCCACGGGTAATAGGCTAGAAATTTTTTGTACGCTTTTTTGGCGGATGCGAAGTCGATTAAGCCGTCTTCTTTTGTAAGCTTTTTAGCGTAACTTGCGTCGGCGTTTATCTGCTTAAGAGGTTTAATTTCTCTAAAGTCTTGAATAATGCTTTTGGTCAGATTTGCCGCTTGGTAGCCTAGGTGTTTTAGTAGGCAGTTAAACTTTGCACACCCCTGCGGTCTAAAAAATATCGTTCCCAGTATGTCGCCAGTGTCAAGCCCTCTGTCCATCCAAATAGCTGTTACTCCGGCGTAGTCGTCATTTTCGAGTATGTGCGTTTGTAGCGCCGCCGCTCCTCTATTGCGAGGCAAAAAAGAAGTGTGAAGATTGATGCACGGCGCAATATCCAGTATCTCTTGTTTTAGTATCTGCCCGTATGCCGCAACCACGATAAAATCAGGCCTCATCTCTTTTATCTGTTCGCTACATTCCGAGATTTTTGCGGGCTGAAATGTCGGGATATTAAATCTCTTGGCACATATTGCGGTATCGGGCGGAGTCATTATCTGTTTTCGCCCCACCGGCTTATCGGGTTGCGTGAATAGAACCGTAACCTCAAATCTTTCATCCGTTACCAAAGACTCCATGATGATACTTGAGAAGTCCGCGCTCCCCATAAAAACTATTTTTTTTCTCATTTCAAATCTCTTTTAAATAGCGTTCCCTCGGTTTGGATACCGTCCATTAAAAACTCTTTTGCCGCCTTTAGATCAAAACCGCTAGATAAAAACATCTCTCTATCGTGGTTTAATAAAAAATTTGCGGCTTTTAGCTTCGTTACTATGCCGCCGGTTGCAAAAGCGTCGTTAGGGTTGTAGTCGGCGTTTAGCTCCGATTCTTCTATATGCGAGACGATTTTTCGTAGTTTTGCATCCGTATGCTTATTTGGGTCTTTGTCAAAGTAGCCTTTGATGTCGGAGAGGATAATTAGCATTTTGGCGTC
>DIZY01000031.1:0-3638 GCA_002428055.1 Helicobacteraceae bacterium UBA6016 | reverse complement strand
GTATTTACCGCCGCTTTAGCATTTTCAGAGCGTTTTATGGAGTCGAAATCCTCGGCGGTTAGCAATATTTGTGCTACCGTAATATCAAATTTTTTGAACTCTTTTTGGTATTTGTTGATAAGCGCCGCTTGACCTAGCGCCGCTAGCGCTTGTTTGCCTGCCGTTGTTTTATTGGATATAGTCGGAAGTATTGTATGTCCTGTCGCTATGGCGCCGGATGTGACGAGAATGACTCTGTATTTTTGAGACAGAGTTGAGAGGAACTCTACGAGATTTTGGATTCGTTCCGCACTTATTTTACCCTCTTTGGTAAGTACGGCCGAGCCTACCTTTATGACAATTTTGTCTTTCGACATCTTTTATCCTTTTAGGATTCTGTAAAGAGCAAACTTTAGTTTCTGAATATTTTGGTGGGCGCTTGATGAAATCGGCATAATAAATTTAGGATTTTCTGTTTCGCTTTCAAACGAGGCTAATCCGTCTATCTCTTCGGTCGGTTTGATGTTTATCTGCGACATAAACTCCGATATTGCCCTTTTGGCCTCATCCGATTCCATGGCGTCTATCTTCGTAATAGCTATTGCATAACTGTTTTTGCTTATTTTTTCTGAGTAGTTTTCAAGCTCTTTTTTAAGCGTAGTAAACTGCTCAAAAAGCGATTGCTCTCTAGCTATATCAAGACAAAAAAGAGATAGCTTGGTTCTTTCTATGTGCTTTAAAAACTCTAGACCTAATCCTCTGCCCTCGGATGCACCCTCAATTATTCCAGGAATGTCGGCTATGACAAATGAGCTGTAGTCGTCTATGTCTACAACGCCGAGATTTGGCTTTAGCGTAGTAAATTCATAGTTTGCTATTTCCGGTTTTGCGGCCGACATTACTGATATAAGCGTCGATTTGCCCACATTTGGAAAACCTACAAGCCCTACATCGGCTATTAGTTTTAGCTCAAGGCGCACTCTTTTTTCTATTCCGGGAAGTCCGGGTTGTGCATATGTCGGTTTTTGGTTTGTCGAGGATTTAAAGTGCATATTTCCAAGACCGCCTTTGCCGCCTTCAAGAAATAGTACTCTTTTGTTCGGTTCGGTGAGGTCTACGAGTACCTCTTCGGTTTCGGTATCAATAACTTGTGTGCCGACCGGAACTATAAGCGTCAAATCTTCTCCGCCTTTGCCGTACATTTGGCTATTGCCGCCGTTTGCGCCGTTTTTTGCTTTGTGGTGGTGTTTGCCGCGATATTTTGATAGTGAGTCTGCATTCGGGTCTATGTAGAAGTAGATGCTTCCGCCTTTGCCACCGTCTCCGCCGGATGGTCCGCCTGCGATAACAAACTTTTCTCTATGAAAAGCTGCAGAGCCGGCGCCGCCTTTTCCTGAGGCAACTGTTATGACAATACTGTCGGTAAACATATTATTGTACGCACAAACGGGCGAAGCCCGCTTGTCCTACGCTGAGCGCTAAGCTACTAAAGCTAGCCGCATAGAGCGGCAGACTTTTTTTTTGATTGATTATTTGTGGCATTGAATTTTTAATGTAAGAAATAGGGAGAGATTAAGAAGCTACCGGATAAACCGACACTTTTTTTCTATCTTTATCTTTTCTTTCGAATGTTACAACGCCGTCGATAAGCGCAAATATAGTGTGGTCTTTGCCTATGCCTACATTTTTACCGACATGGATTTTAGTTCCTCTTTGTCTGATAATAATGTTTCCAGCTCTACAGAATTGTCCACCAGATTTTTTAACACCTAAGCGTCTACCTGCTGAATCGCGATTATTTTGGGTACTACCCTGACCTTTTTTGTGTGCCATAGTTTCTTCTCCTTCTTATTATGCGGCGATTGAAGTAATTACGACTCTTGTAAAGTCTCTTCTGAAGCCTCTTTTTACTTTAGAGTCTTTTCTTCTTCTCTTTTTGAAAGTTATTACCTTTCTTCCTCTGCCTTCGTTTACTACTTTGGCTACAACTTTTGCACCTGCGACGAAAGGATTTCCAACTACTAGTTTGTCTGCGCCTACCATAAGAACTTCGTTAAATTCTACTTCTGTTTTTGCTTCTGCGCCCATTTTGTCAACTAGCAGTTCGTCGCCGACACTTACTTTATATTGTTTGCCGCCGGCTTTTATAACTGCGTACATATTTGAACCTCTTGAAATTTTGTTGGTTTTTAAGATGCGAATAATACAAAAAATTAGATTAAGTTTAGTTTAGAGTGTTTTTGTTATTTTTTCTATATCCACTACATTGCCTATAATAACGAGTATATCGGTCTCTTGAATTATTAAGTTTTCGTCTACGGTCGTATGCCAGATGCTGTTGTATTTGTGAGCTATAAGTCTTACGCCGTGCTCTCTTTCAAAGTCTATATCGGCGATTCTTTTGCCGACAAACATTCCCGGAACGCTGAATTTAACTATTCGCATTGTATTTGAGAGGTCTATCGTGTCGTAATGGATATGCTCCGCTATTGTCTTGACAAGCCTCATCGCCGCTTCTCTTTCCGGGTGTATCACTTTATATGCGCCTAACCTTGTGAGTATCTTGCCGTGAAGTACGGATATGGCTTTGGCTATTACCTGCTTAACGCCGAGGTCTATAAGCGACATGACGGTGAGCGTGCTTGCCTCTATATTTTCGCCTATGCTGACTATGACTACATCGGCTTTGCCTATTCCGCTATCTTCCAGTGCTTTTGCGTCGGTGGAATCCAGTATAACCGCATCTTCTACGAAATCGCCTATCTGTTTTACTTTTTCCGCGTCGTTATCTGCCGCTATAACCGACAGACCTTGCTCCGCAAGCCCCTTTGCTATTTGAAATCCAAATTTCCCAAGCCCTATTACTGCATAACTTTTCATATCATTACCCTGCCTTCTGCATATTTGTATCTTTTTTCTTCTATTTTGCCTATAAAGGCTAGCGTAAACGCCAAAAATCCTATTCTTCCGGCAAACATAATAAATATAATGACCGCTTTACCAAAATCGTTAAAATTCGCCGATAGGCTAAGTACGCCGCCGTTACCCGTCGATAGCCCCACGGTGCCGAATGCGCTTGCTACTTCATAAATGATTTTTATAAATCTCACATTGTGCGTCTCTGATATTAGTATCGTGGCGGCTATAATATAAAATGTGCCCACGAGAAGTATCGTGAAAGCCTGCATTACGGTGGCATGCGGAATTGTCCGCTTGAATACCGAGGCGTCGGAGTGCCCTTTGAGCGCATGCCAAGTGGCTATCACTACAACCGCAAAAGTAGTTACCTTGATACCGCCCGCCGTACCGCCCGCACCGCCGCCTATTACCATAAATATCGTGGACAAAAACAGGGTAGAGTCACTAAGTCCTGATAGGTCTATCGTATTTGCCCCTGCTGTTCTTAGATTTATTGCATAGAAGTATCCGGTTATTATCTTCTGCCATGCATCATAACCGCCTATCGACTTTGTATTGAACCACTCCAGGCTAACAAAAAGCACAAAAGCGGCAATGATTAAAAATCCTGTTGTCGAGAGGGTAAGCTTTGTATGTGTGGATAATCGTGTTAGCGCTTTTTTTCTAAAGTAGTAAAGTTCCAAAACAACGATATAGCCGATACCGCCGACTATGATAAGAGTCGTGGCAATAAGGTTGAC
>DIZY01000054.1:1542-4362 GCA_002428055.1 Helicobacteraceae bacterium UBA6016 | reverse complement strand
CTAAGAGGCAAAAAGCCGCCCTTCGTAGCGACAACAAGCTCCTCTCTTTTGAGCCCCTCGTCAAATAGCTCGCCTAGCGCCTCGCCGATTTCCTGCTCGCTTTTTGTGTAGCGATAGTTTGCGGCGGTGTCTATGTGGTTACACCCCATGTTTACCGCTTTTTTTATGGCATCTTTATAGCTAAATGTATAGTTTTCTTCTTTGTACGCTTCGGGCTTATATGTGCCGATTCCAAGGGATGAGATAGCAAAAGAGGCGCACTCTTTTGCAGATGAGGGAGCGACTTTATCGTTTAGAAAGTTTTTTGTCGCCTCTAGCGTCGCTAGCCCTTGTCTCATCGTATACTCTTTGGTTTTTCTTTTAAAGATTGCATTTGTCGTTCCCTAGCCGAGAACATACTCTTTTTTGCGCTCTTTTGAGGATGGGATACCAAGCTCCAACCTATACTTCGTGATGCTTCGGCGCACCATCTTGACGCCAAATCTTTTTTGCACGGCGTCTAGCATCTCTTCATCGTTTAGTGGTTTCTCTCTGCTCTCCGACTCTATCAGGTGCTTCACAAAGCTTTTTAGCTCATTAGTACTGACCGTCTCGCTTACCGCAAAGCTGAAAAATTGACGGAAAGGAAATATACCCCTATCGCAAGATAAGTACTTGTTTGCGACTGCTCTTGAGATTGTGGATTGGTTGTAGCCGAGTATGTCCGCCACATCTTGGATTTTAAGCGGCACGAGTTCGCCGCCTAGAAAAAACTTGAACTGCTTTTCTATGATGATATTGACGATGTTTTGTAGCGTTGTTTTGCGTAGATTGATGAGGTTGGACGCCATCATCGCCTCTTTGACTTTTTCCTTGGCAAACTCGCCGCCCTCGTGCGCAAGCTCCTTGTCTATCACGATGTCTGGATAGTAAATGGAGTTTAGCCGCACCTCAAATTTGTCTTTGCCGAACACAACCGCAACATCTGGAATAACGGGTGCGCTTGACTCTTGGTAGTCGATAGCGGGAACTGTGCGAAGACGAGACAATATCTTTTTTGCCTCTTTCAGGATGGATGAGGACAGGCTCTTCATCGCCGTATCTTTCTCGTATATAAGCGCTTTTATGGCCGAGTACAGCTCCTCGTTCACATCAAGCTGACAGAGCTGAAAATACAGAGCCTCTTTGACATCTTTTGCACCGATACCGCAAGGCTCAAGCGCCGAAAACCGCTCTCGTATCTTCTCCACATACCCCTCGGCTGCCTTGCATTCTGCCGCTATGTCTATTATTTGACCATCAAAAAAACCGTTTTCGTCCAAATTTTCCACAATAGCTTTGGCGACTTTTTGGGATATTTCGGTCGGAAACATTGGCGGCTCTATTTGGGATAGGAGTTTGTCGTAGAGCGATTCTTCGGTGGCGATTGAGGCGGCGCTTCCCTCGTCAAGTCCGGTACTTCTTGAGCCTTGAAATTTTTTGACATCTTTGCTTCTCAGCTTAAACTCGTTTTCAAGCCCTTTTTTGACCTGAACATACGGATTTGTCTGCGACATCTCGTCAACGCTTTTTGTAAGTTCGGAGAGCGAACTCTCAAGGATAGGAAGCCACAGCTTCATAGATAGCCTAGCCGTCTGTTTTTGTACTTGACCCTGCTTTAGCATCTTACGCTCCTCGAAATCTTTGATGCAATTTTATACAGATTATCGAGGAATATTACAAAAATGTTTGATTAATTATTAGGCATTTTTGGTAAGTTATTTTCCATTGTCCAGAAAAAACATGCCGTCAATGGACTGGAGCGGTCCTAGAGGATTTTTTTGGTCTTTATCGCCTTCTATCATCGGCTTCCCGCCGGCTATTTTGTACACAACAACACCGTCCCTTAGGACGATAAGACCCTCAAACTCCCACCCACTCTGCTCGGTTTGCCGCCTGAAGTTAAATATGTCCAAAAAGACATTACCGTACCGCTTGCTATCGTTTCTAACGATATTTATCTCAAGCCCGTTGCACGCATCCGCATTTTCTATGCACTCCCGTATACTTTTTGGCAAATGCTCGGTCTTATCGGAAGCGGTCACGAGAAACTGCTTTTTAACATCCAAAAATGTAAGTATTTTGATATTCGGCGTCTTGGTCGGGTCAAACCCCATATCCCTCAACTGCTCCTCGGTAGTCTCACCCACCTTGACCCCGTCAAACGCCTTTTTTGCTTCACCGTAACTATTCCATTTTGATTTTGTCATCTCGGAACCGCTAGGAAGCAATGCGGCGCATCCTGAAAATATAAACAAGCAACATGCGGTAGCTAATACTTTTTTCATCGTGACACACCTACTTAATTAACAATTGATTTGATTATATAAAATTGGAGTTGATATTTGACAAGAGATAGCCCCGCCAAAGATGCGGGGCGTAAGATATTTTTTTTGGATGGGGTGCTTTTTATTCTACTTCAGCGTCGATAACATCGTCGTCTTTTTTAGCTTGTGAGCCGCCTTGTGCGCCTGCGTCGCCGCCCTCTTTTTTGTACATTGCTTCCGCTAGTTTATGGCTTGCAGATGCTAGGTTTTTCGTAGCTACTTCGATTTCGTCTTTTGTGGCGCTATCTTTGCCCATTACTTCTTTTAGCTCTTTTATTGCCGACTCTATCGCCGCTTTTTCTTCTGCGCTTACTGCGTCGCCTGATTCTGCGATAGATTTTTCTGTTTGGTGAATAAGAGCGTCTGCTTGATTTTTGGCTTCGACTACTTCTTTTCTTTTTCTATCTTCTTCTTTGTGCGCTTCGGCTTCTTGCACCATTTTGTTGATTTCATCTTCGTTTAGACCTGATGAACC
>DIZY01000054.1:0-1484 GCA_002428055.1 Helicobacteraceae bacterium UBA6016 | reverse complement strand
ATTTGAGGCACGCCTCTTGGGGCTGCCATGATGCCGCCTAGCTCGAACATACCTAGAGATTTGTTATCTTTTGCAAACTCTCTTTCGCCTTGTTGTACATGGATAGTCACAGCTGGTTGATTGTCGTCTGCCGTTGAGAATGTTTGCGATTTTTTGGCAGGTATTGTTGTGCCTCTCTCTATCACTTTTGTCATTACGCCACCGAGTGTTTCGATACCTAGGCTTAGAGGGGTAACATCCAAAAGCAATACATCTTTTACATCGCCTCTTAGTACGCCACCTTGGATTGCCGCACCAATGGCAACGACTTCGTCAGGGTTTACTGTTTTGTTGAGGTCTTTACCGAAATACTCTTTGACCATATCTTGGATTTTTGGAACTCTTGTAGAGCCGCCCACCATTACTACTTCGTCGATTACGCCTTTGTCAAGTCCGGCTTGTTTTAGCACCTCTACGATTTTGTTTTTTGTTTTGTCTACTAGGTCACCGATGATAGACTCAAACTTTGCTCTTGTAAGCTTCTTGACAAGGTGTTTTGGGCCTGTCGCATCTGCTGTGATAAACGGTAGATTAATCTCCGTTTCAACTGCGCTTGAAAGCTCTTTTTTTGCATTTTCTGCGGCTTCTTTTAGTCTTTGAAGAGCCATTTTGTCGTTTTTGAGGTCAATGCCTTGCTCTGCTTTGAACTCATCCGCCAACCAATCAATAACTCTGTTGTCAAAGTCATCGCCGCCTAGGAATGCGTCGCCGTCAGTCGCAAGAACTTCAAATACGCCGTCACCTACGTCAAGCACAGTAACGTCAAACGTACCGCCGCCTAGGTCAAAAATCAAGATTTTCTCTTGTGTTTTTCTATCAAGTCCGTATGCAAGAGACGCGGCTGTAGGCTCGTTGATGATTCTAAGCACGTTTAGACCCGCGATAATTCCCGCTTCTTTTGTCGCTTTTCTTTGAGCGTCGTTGAAGTATGCAGGCACCGTAATTACAGCGTCCGTTACATCTTCGCCAAGAAAGCTCTCAGCGTCGCTTTTTAGTTTCATAAGAATTTTTGCCGAAATCTCTTGTGGAGTGTATACTTTATCGCCGATTTCAACCGCGCACGCGCCGTTTCTGTCTACGATTTTGTAAGAAACTTTGCTTTTTGCTTCGTTTGCTTTTGTCTCGCTTGTCATCAAGCCCATAATTCTCTTGATAGAGTAGATAGTTTTTTCAGGATTTGTGATAGCTTGTCTTTTTGCGGTCATACCCACAAGTACTTCGCCTTTATCTGTGAAAGCTACGACTGATGGCGTAGTTCTAGCGCCTTCTTTGTTTGCAAGCACTTTTGGCTCGCTACCTTCCATATATGCGACGCAAGAGTTTGTTGTTCCAAGGTCTATTCCGATTACTTTTCCCATTTAATATTTCCTTTGTATAGTGTTTTACATTTTAAATTTTTTTCAAAAGCCCTCTGACGCTTTAGCGGCTAGCTTTAGCGCCACAGC
>DIZY01000037.1:13574-13733 GCA_002428055.1 Helicobacteraceae bacterium UBA6016 | reverse complement strand
CATAGCCGTCAAGTTAAGCAAATTTCATTGGTAAAAACGGGGTTCCATAGGTATAAGGGAAACTATAAATTCTAAATTTTCGGAGCGACTGTCAGTCGCTTTAACCGATCTTTTCTCGAAAGAGAAAATCGATCAGATGGCCAAGGATGCCAAATTTGT
>DIZY01000037.1:8519-13511 GCA_002428055.1 Helicobacteraceae bacterium UBA6016 | reverse complement strand
TGGAAAATTTTGCAGAGGCCATTACCGCCAGGACGCTTAAAGAAATTTCCAAACAAGCTGTTGACCTGCGGTTTACCGATGAAGCGGTCGGGTTTTTCAAACTGCTGATAGAGGCTGCTTTACAGGAATTTTACTCAAGGGAAGCCCGGTATGATTTTCTCAGGAACTTCACTGAAGTGCGAGTAAAAGATTCCACATGTTTCCAGATTCCGCTTGATATGGCAGAGAAGTATCCCGGAAGTGGCGGTGCCTCGTCCACTGCTTGTATCCGCATCCAATTCGAGTATGATGTGAAAACAGGGAAAATACTGGATCTCAGCCTTCACCCATTCATAAAGCAAGACCTTGCCAATGCGGTGGAAACAATTGGCGATATTGCACCTGGTGTATTGATCATAAGGGATTTAGGTTACATAAGCGTAAAATCGATACGGGGCATAAAGGAGAAAGGAGCCTACTTCGTCAGCCGGTTGATAAATGGAGCCGACGCATACAAGCTCAAAGGGGGCGTTTTTGTCAAAATCAACTTCAATGTGGTGGCAAGATACCTTAAACGGTATAACCTCAAATCGTTGGAGATGGACGTGTATCTGACCGAAAAGAAGGAACCTGTACGCATGGTTGTGGAATACATGCCGGAAGACCTGGTACAAAAACGGATTGCAAAGGCCGAAAAACAGGCACAGAAAAAAGGGCGTCAATTGAGCCAGGAGTACAAAGCCAAGGCGCAGTTGAACATATTTATCACCAATGTTGGGCAAGATGTCCTATCCATGGAGCAGGTACACCAAGTATATACCATACGCTGGCAGGTAGAGCTGATCTTCAAGATTTGGAAGAGTATTGGCGACATACACAAAGTGAAAAAGATGAAAGTGGCACGGTTTGAATGCTGCCTTATGGCAAAGCTGCTTTGGATTGTGGTGAACTGGCAAATAGTGTGGCAACTCAATATGCAAATACACTCCTGTAGTGGCAAATTGCTCAGTTTCTACAAAGCATATAAATCGCTGAAGGAAAAAATAACGGAATTCCGCATGGCGCTGGCTGCTGGGATTGGTTCCATGGGCGAATTTATCGAACGCCAACTCTCACTGGCCAGGAAATTTCAATTATTGGATAGGAGGAAAGACAAAAACAGTATGTACGAATTGATACAGATCATGTAAGCAATCCCAACACGGCCACCTACGTCAACCCATCATTAATACATGGTGGGCAGGTAGAATATTTCCAAAAAAACATCAAATAAAACTTGGTCATGTCGTTGGTATTCTGTAATTTAGCGGCATAATTCAAGGAGTCAAACAGCTGTCGATGCACCCGTAAAGTACCCACCATCAAAAGATGGAGGAACAAAGGGAGAAGATGGCAAAAAAAATTAGGTATGAGGACTGCTTTTAATTGCCAAAGGGGGCAAGTGTCCCCTTGTGTAAAATTACATGTATCTGTTAATGAGATAGTTAAAGCATTAACTTGACGGCTATGCCCCGGTAACCCTCCCCAAACCCGAAACTCAAAACACCGAACCCAGATATTTTTAATGCCAAAAACCCTTTTAGCCCAGTATCTCAAAATTTAAGATAATTTTTATGGAATACTTGAATTTAAATAGTGTTCAGGACAAGATAATCGAAATCGGTAACCAAAGGGTAATACTCGATAGTGATGTTGCTGAACTTTATTCCGTTGAGACAAAAAGAGTTAATGAAGCAGTTGGCAATAATCCTGATAAGTTTCCTGACGGGTACATTATCGAAGTTACTGCTGAAAACTGGAATTCTTTAAGGTCGAAATTTTCGACCTTAAACGAAGAACAAAACTTGAAGTCGAAATTTTCGACCTCAAGTGTGGGCAGTAGAGGTCAGCATAGGAAGTATGCTCCAAAAGTATTTACTGAGCAGGGTGTTTATATGCTTGCAACGGTACTCAAAAGTCCGAAGGCGACCGAGACGACACTCTCCATCATGCGGACATTCGCAAAGATGCGCCACTACCTGCTAGAACATGCCGACCTAGCAAAACAGATACAAGAAATCAAACAAGAACTCAGCGAAAACAAAAAATGGACAAAAGATAGGCTATCGGCTACGGCGGATGCGATAACAATACTTGAAGAGATGATACTGGATATAAAAGCTGCAACAGAGGTTGAGAGTATCGGGTTTTTGAGGAGCGATAAATGAATGTTTGCATCATTCCGGCTCGTGGCGGGTCAAAGCGGATACCTCGCAAAAACATCAAAGAGTTTTGCGGTAAGCCGATAATTGCCTATCCGATAGAAGCGGCGCAAAAAAGTGGGCTTTTTGATAGAATAATTGTCTCTACCGATGATGAAGAGATAGCCGATGTCGCTAGGAGTTTTGGAACGGAAATTCCATTTTTGCGTCCAAAAGAGCTCTCTGATGATTTTACAGGGACAATACCTGTGATTGCCCATGTGATAAAGGAGCTTGAAAAGAGTGGCGAGGTGGTTGATACGGCGTGTTGTGTTTATGCCACATCCGCTTTTTTGACGCCGGAGCTTTTGAAAGAGGGATTTGAGGCTTTAGGGGATGGCAGGGAGTATAGCTTTAGCGTTGCGGAGTTTGTGGCACCTATTTTTCGCTCATTCAAGCTTCTTGATGACGGCGGGGTTGAGATGTTTTTCCCTGAAAAATTTGGCTCAAGAAGCCAGGATTTGCCTAGTGCTTACCATGATGCGGCGCAGTTTTATTTTGGCAGACGAGACGCTTTTTTGAAAGATTTGCCTATTTTTGCCCCTCATTCGGTGGCGGTCAAAATAGATAGACGAATGGTGCAAGATATTGATACGCCTGAAGACTGGGCGATTGCGGAGCGTATTTTTAGGACATTTTTTTGCTGAAAATCTCCATATTTACAGAGGCCGGAAAGGGTTATGGATATGGGCATCTATCTAGATGCACGGCTCTTTGCGACGCTTTTGTGGCTTTTGGATTTGCGGCAAAGCTGTTTTGTAGAGGTGAGGCAGGGAGTGACTGGGAGAGCGACGAAATGGCTTTTGATGGGTGCGATATTGTCGTTATTGATTCGTATACCGCCTCAATTGTCACATACAATAAGGCCTCACAAAAAGCCAAAGTGTGCGTTTGGCTTGATGATTTTGATAGGCTTCCTTATCCAAAGGGGATTGTTTATAGTTCTGCCGATGCTCCGCTGCTGAGAAAAGAGTTTTGGAATGCGCCCAAAAAAGATATATCAAAGAGTGTAAAAAATATTTTTATCAACCTAGGCTCCGCCCCTTTAGATTTTGATTTTTTATCGGCGGCAAAAGATGCTTTCGGAGAAGATATCAACATAATAGAGCTAAGCAATACTGACGCAAAAGGCGTTGCAGAAACCATGTCCGGCGCAGATTTAGCCATAAGTGCGGCAGGACAAACTCTTTTGGAGCTTGCGTGTATGGGTGTGCCGAGCATTGCGGTCATTACGGCGCAAAATCAACTTTCAAACGCAATCAAACTTCAAAATATAGGTTTTTGCAAAGTCGTATCGGCTGACACGCTTAGCGAGACTAAAGAGTGTTTATCCGGTTTTTTGGGCGAAAAGGAGAGAGCATCCTCGTCTGCGGCTGGACAGGGCTGCATTGGAGAAATAGGGGCGTTGCGCCTTGCGGCTAATACGCTTTGCGAATTTGGACTAAAAGCTCCGCAAGAGACGCTTTTGCTTGACAAAGAAATTCTGATAGACACACTAATAATAAAACCTTTTTGTGGTCTTGAGCGGGAACAATTGCGGGAACTTTTGGGGTGGCGCAACCATGAGAGCATTAGAGAGTGGATGTTTGATAAAGAGCCGATAGTCTGGGATGAGCATATAAAATTTGTAGAAAATCTAAAAATCGTTAGAACCAAGGCGTACTGGATGGTCCAAGATGTCGGGGTAATCTCGCTCTCCGCAATAGATTATGAGGAGACAAAAGCCGATATAGGGATATATAAAGCTCCAAAAGCCCCAAAGGGTAGCGGTGCAAGGTTGCTTACGGCTTTGCTTGAGATTGCTTTTTTAAGGCTAGGGCTTGATACTCTGCGTGCTGAAGTATATTGCGATAACAAAACGGCTACGGCCTTATATGGGCGGTTTGGTTTTTGCCTGGAGGGCGAATATGAAAGAGACGGTAAAAAAGTATTGGTATATGAGCTAAAAAAAGGCAAAACTATTGAATAAAGTATTTATCATAGCCGAACTATCGGCCAATCATAACGGCTCCTTGGAGATGGCAAAAGAGACGATAAGGGCTATGAAAGATAGCGGTGCGGACGCCGTGAAACTCCAAACTTATACGCCGGATACGATAACACTGGATGTCGACAATGACTATTTTCGTATAAAGCAGGGTACTGTGTGGGACGGCAGGGGATTGTATGAGCTGTACCGTGAGGCGATGACACCGTGGGAGTGGCATGAGGAGCTTTTTGCTCTGATTGATTCTCTTGGAATGGTTTATTTTTCATCCCCTTTTGATTTTAGCGCTGTTGATTTTTTGGAAAACCTAAATGTGCCAATGTACAAAATAGCATCTTTTGAGATAACGGATACAAATCTTATCAGGTATTGTGCCCAAAGGCAAAAGCCGATGATAATTTCGACCGGCATTGCGGGACTTACCGATATAGAGCTGGCTGTTGAGACTTGCAGGAGTGTTGGAAATAATCAAATAACGCTACTTAAGTGTACCTCTAGCTACCCCGCGCCATTAAACGAGATGAATCTGATGACAATAGCCGATATGAAGAGCCGCTTTGGTTGTGAAGTCGGCTTGTCTGATCATACGATGGATAGTGTTGCGCCCGTTGTGGCTGTGGCTCTTGGCGCAACCGTTATAGAGAAGCATTTTATTTTGGATAGAAAGCTGGGTGGCGCCGATAGTGGTTTTTCATTGGAGCCTGCAGAGTTTGCCAAGATGGTAGAGCAAATCAGAGAGACCGAGCAGATACTAGGAAGCGTAAATTATGAGCTAACACCGAAGAC
>DIZY01000037.1:6470-8477 GCA_002428055.1 Helicobacteraceae bacterium UBA6016 | reverse complement strand
GGTGAATTAACGGCACAAAATATCCGCTCCGTACGCCCCGGTTTTGGGCTACATCCAAAGTATCTGGGCGAAGTAATAGGCAAAAAAGCGTCAAAAAAGCTTACAAAAGGGGAGCCACTGGCGTGGGGAATGTTTGTTAAATGAGACTAAGTTAATATTATCTTTTTACAATATCACAATTTTCATTGTACCAATTATATAGATTTGAAATACCGCCCCGTAAGTTTATGCGCTTTTTCCAACCAAGTGAAGTTAATTTTGATACATCCGAGAGTTTACGCATTGTTCCATCCGGCTTTTCCGTATTAAAATAAATATCCCCTTTAAAGTCAACAATATCTCTAACCAGATAAGCTAACTCTTTTATGCTTATCTCTTCGCCGCTTCCGATATTTATGTGCGTGTTTCTAATTTCTTTTTTCCCAATAATAACATCTGAAAAATTTATATTTTCCATTATAAATACACAGGCATCAGCCATGTCGGAAGCATGCAAAAACTCCCTTGTTGGTTTGCCGCTACCCCATATTTCAACTTTGTCATGATAAATTCCAAATTCCGAAAGATAACGAATCGCCTCGCTCATTGAGTCGACACCAAGATCTTCCAAAAGTCTATCTTCCGCCCCTCTGTTTAGTAGTTTTGCTAGATGCATTTTTCTAATCATAGCCGGCAGCACATGCGACTTTTCTAAATTGAAGTTGTCGTTTGCGCCGTAAAGGTTTGTGGGCATGACAGATATAAAATTAGTACCGTATTGTATGTTATAGCTTTCGCACATCTTTATGCCGGCTATTTTGGCTATTGCGTAGGGTTCGTTAGTGTATTCGAGTGGCGATGTTAATAGGCACTCCTCATTCATGGGTTGCGGAGCTTCTTTTGGATATATACAAGTGCTTCCCAAAAAAATAAGTTTTTTGACACCGCTTAGATAGCTTTGATGAATGATGTTGTTTTGTATCGTTAAATTGCTATAGATAAAATCCGCCCGATATGTATTATTAGCCACTATGCCACCGACTTTTGCGGCTGCCAAAAAGACATATTCAGGTTTTTCCGACTCAAAAAAATCGGCAACTGCTCTTTGGTCTGTAAGTTCTAGTTCTGAGTGGGTTTTGCCGATGATATTCGTATATTCTTTTGATTGCAAATTTGCCACTATAGCGCTTCCAACTAGGCCGTTATGCCCAGCTATATATATTTTTGAGTTTTTATCCATTTATTCAAAATACCTCAATGTTTTATATCCTGCTTCTTGTAGAAGTTTATCTTTTTGTACCAATTTTATATCACTTATTATCATGTCTTTTACGAGAGCAGAAAGATCATATTTTGGCTCCCAGCCTAGTTTTGTTTTTGATTTCGTCGGATCGCCTAGCAGTAGATCAACCTCTGTCGGGCGGAAATATTTTTGATCTACGCAGACTATCTCTTTGCCTATTTCGATTTGAAAATCAGGATGTTCGCAACTCGATACAAATCCTTTTTCAGATACACCCTCGCCACTAAATTCAATGCGTATGCCAAGCTCCAAAAAAGCCATCCTAACAAATGTTCTTACCTCGGTTGTCACTCCGGTTGCGATAACAAAATCTTCCGCACTATCCTGCTGAAGTATCAGATACATAGCCTCTACATAGTCTTTGGCATGTCCCCAGTCTCTTTTTGCTGATAAATTGCCGAGATATAACTTGTCTTGCAGCCCCATGGCGATTTTTGCGGCTGCTCTTGTTATCTTTCTTGTTACGAAAGTCTCACCTCTTATAGGTGATTCGTGATTAAATAATATGCCATTGCAAGCAAACATTCCATAAGCCTCACGGTAATTAACCGTTATCCAATATGCATACATTTTTGCAACCGCATAAGGACTTCTTGGGTAAAAAGGTGTAGTCTCATTTTGAGGCACTGCTTGCACTAACCCATATAGTTCAGATGTGCTCGCTTGATAAATCTTTGTCTTTTTGGTAAGGCCCAAAAGCCTAACGGCTTCAAGGATTCTAAGTG
>DIZY01000037.1:6131-6423 GCA_002428055.1 Helicobacteraceae bacterium UBA6016 | reverse complement strand
GGCTGAACCTCTTGAATGATTCTAGTTAAATTCATGCTATCTGTGAGGTCGCCATGGTGAAGTTTGAATTTTACATCGCTTTCATGTGGGTCTTGATATAGATGGTCTATTCTATCAGTATTAAAAAGAGAACTTCTTCTTTTGATACCATGAACCATGTATCCTTTTTTTAGGAGAAACTCAGCCAAATAGGCGCCATCTTGCCCGGTTATCCCAGTAATCAGAGCTGTTTTCATTTTTATATCCTTTGAAAATCGTCTTCTAATCTTAATATATCGTCTTCGCCAACATA
>DIZY01000037.1:0-6021 GCA_002428055.1 Helicobacteraceae bacterium UBA6016 | reverse complement strand
GCTCTTCCGCTGACAACAACCCAATGTTCGCTTCTATGAATATGCTTTTGAAGCGATAATCTTTTTTTTGGTTTGACGATTAGCTTTTTTATTTTATATTTGTCGCTATTTTCCAAAATAGTATAGGTTCCCCATGGTCTATATGTTGTGGTGTGCGTGTCGCAAATATCTTTATTTGTCTTTTTTAGCGTTGAGACAATCTCTTTTATTTTTTGTCCGCTACCCTTGTTTGCTATTAATAGGGCGTCTAGGGTGTCAACTATAATCAGATTTGAAATGTCCACCAAAGACACTGTCTTATTATTGGCAAGCACAAAGTTATTGACGGAATCTATGGTTATTAAATTTTTTGATGCGGTGTTGCCATTTTTGTCTCGCTCAAAAGTTTTATCCAGAGATTCAAAGCTACCCAAATCAGACCATCCTGCGTCCAATAAAACTGTTTTTAATTGGTTGCTTTTTTCCAAAACGGCATAATCTATACTTTCCTCTGGTATATTGAGCATATCTTGCATAGACGGCTTAATGATATTGTATTTTTGAACAGTATGTTTGTGTGTGGTCAGGCATGCCTGGTATATGTCAGGTCGATATTTGGCAAGTTCTGATAAAAAAATATCTACTTTAAAACAGAATATTCCGCTATTCCAAAGATAGTCACCAGATTCTATATAGTTAGTTGCAGTTATGAGGTCAGGCTTTTCGCAAAAAGATATTATATCTTGCTGTCTTGTTTTTATATATCCGTATCCACATTCAGGGTTGGTCGGTTTAACGCCAAATGTTACTATTTTATTATTTTTTGCCAACTCTGCGGCGCCCAGAACTGCTTTTGTATAATTTGGCACATCGCATATAATATGATCAGATGGACTTACCAAAACAATTTCATTTAATTCAAGCGTTAAGCAGGCCAATGCAATAGCTGCGGCAGTATTCCTTCCTATCGGCTCAACCAAAAAACAACACTTTTCTAGTTCACTACCGATTTGATCCAGCGCTAAAAAATAATGCTCTTGATTTAGGACTATAATTTTCTTATCACACAGCTGTCTATTTCTTTGAATTGTGTTTTGAAATAAAGACGCTTTATTGTTAATTTGCATAAACTGTTTGGGTAGAAAAGTACGAGATATGGGCCACAATCTTGTTCCGCCGCCGCCTGCAAGAATAATATGAGTCAATCATTTGCCTTTTAATTTTGTATAATGGTAATCGTTGTTGTAAAAGTAAAATTTTATAAATTACATCTTTCGTACGATATTGTGCCAAATGTTTAGATAAAAGAAGAGTAATGACTATGGTTGATAAGTATAGCTTGATAAATTCTTGCAATATGTGAAGCGGTGATTTGGGCTGCATCCAAAGCATCTGGGCGAAATAAGAGGCAAAAAGTGAGCCGCTGGCATGCGCTCTTTTGAGGCTATCCAGTCGGCTAGGTATGTGGCGACCGAAGGATCGGATACTTCGTTGTTTGCCAATGATGGATGGCAGATATATGTCGAAATCAACACCTCTGTTTCGCTTTTGCCTCCAATAATAAGCTCGCCGTAGTTCATAACTCCATCGAAGAGTTTGCTGTCGATAACGACCTCGTACTCTCCTTCTTCAAGGGAGCAAAACTCGTCATGGCTCATGCAAAATCCCCAGGACTCTTTGTAATATGATGTGATGTACGGAATTGCGTCCGGCATAAAAGGTAGGGCATAGATGTGTTTTTTTAGCTCCCCAAGCGGCATCTTTAGTCTTTGCGGTGTTGAGTAGCCTACGATGTGCAGATTGTTTTGCCCAAACTCCGCAATTTTTTTGCCGCTAGGCGTAACAATGTACGCATCTCTTATCTTCCACTCTTTTGGAATCTCCCAGTCAAAACATTTTGTACCGCTAGGGACACTCTGTATCTTAAGGTTTGGCAGTAGTTCTTTGATGATTTCTAGCGTCTGCCTGACCCCTCTCCCGTGAGACTTCTAGGGATGGGATAGAGTTTTGCCGCTAGGTCGTATATCTTCTGGTGTGTTTGTTTCATTGTTTTTGTCTTATAATGTTTGAAATTAGCGTGGCATAGCCGATATTGTGCCAAATGTTTGGATAATTATTATGAAAAACGATGAAGTTTACGCAAAAATAAAAAAAGAGTGTTTCTGGGATTATGATATAAATGAGCAAAAAATAAAAGAGGTTGTAAAATCAAACGACCAAAGACTCAAATTAAAACTTTTCAATAAAATTATCAAAAACTCAACCGATAAAATCCGGTCTTTGCAGATTTTTGATAGAGACCAGCTTCGCATATTGTTTGGTCTTACTGATGAGCAAAGCGAGACGATATATCTGCTTAGAAATGCGTTTTTTAATGAGTCAAATCCTATTGAGAGACTTCAGTGGAAAAAGAGATAGATTATATTAGTTTGTACAAACTTCAAGACAAGGTATTGGATATTGTTTTTTCATTAGAGAACGGTTTCTACTTGACGGGCGGGACTGCGCTTCATAGATTTTATTACAATCTTAGATATTCGGATGATTTGGATTTTTTTACAAGTAGCGATTCTATTTTTGCCGAGTCTATTAATGAGATCCTTGATACTTTTGGCGTCAAAGGTCTAAAATACAAGAGAGTTGTACAGTCAAAAGATTTTCAAAGGGTGATATTTGAAGATACGCTTCAAGTTGATTTTGTCAATGATAGAGTGTATAGGTATGGCAAAAGCGAGCTTTTTGGAAAGTATAGAATTGACAACAAAATAAATATCCTAACAAACAAGCTTGGGGCGATAATTGACAGAGATGAGGAAAAAGATATCTTTGACCTTGTGGCAATAGCGCAAAATGAAGTTTTTTCTTGGGATGATGTGATGGAGATTGCAAATAAAAAATCACTGCTAGATGTGACCGTTTTGGTGGAGAGACTAAAATCTTTTCCAATAGAATGGCTACAAAATATAAAAACTATCAAACCTATAGAAATAAACAGCGGTACGCTAAATAGTATATGCGCCGATATTGTGCCAAAATGAGAATAAGATAAAAGATGCAAACCAATAAAACTGTTTTGATAAATAAAGTCAAAGGGATAATCCTAAAACACGCTAAGCCTACGAGAATCTATCTTTACGGTTCGCAGGCTAGCGGAGAAGCCGTACAAGGAAGCGATATAGATATTGCATACGAAGACGAAAACTTCAAGTCAAACTATCTGATTGAAGATGAAGTCTCTACTCTTGAGACGCTAACAAAGATAGATGTCCAAAATCTTAGCAGATGCGAGGATAGGTTTAAAAACCGAGTAAAGTCAACCGGCAGGGTGTTGTATAGCGCCACAAAAGAGCTAAGAGCTGAGGATGGACTCTATAATTTTTCAAATGCGCTAGATAAATTCGCAAGTGTCGTAGACAGACAAGATGATTTTAAAGCCGATGGATTTGAGGATGTTTATTTGGATTTGATTGTAAAAAGATTTGAATTTACATATGAGATGAGCTGGAAAGCGCTTAAGAGATATTTGGATTTTATAGGTATCGACGCCAAAAGCCCAAGGGCTGTTTTTAAAGAGGCGTATGCACAGCAAATTATTGCTGACGAGGGTGTGTGGCTTGATATGATAGAGAGTCGAAATCTCTCGTCTCATATTTATGACGAGAGCGAAATAAGAGAGATTTTGAATAAAAAAGAAGCCTATAAAAGAGCTTTTTTGGATTTGAGAGATAGCTTAAAAAAATATTTACAAACAGAGAGATAAATGACACCCCTAGACAAACAAAATTTCGTAAACGCTTGCAATAATGAAAACGGCTCTGATTTTATTCGCTCCGCCGCTCTGTATCTGGGCGGTGTGTCCACAAAAGAAGAGCTAAACGATTTTGTAAATCTCTTTGGCGGTATGTTTAAAGTAAAGAATATAGAGAGTTGCGATATATTGACGCATCTTTGCGTTCTACTTAGAGACAAAGTGTATGATATATTGATAGCTAACGGTGATGTGCCTGAGAATAACTATATTCACCTATACAACTATTTCTATCTTTGCATATTGCCCGAAGATGCTAGATATACTGCGTACGAGCAGTTTGTTGACCAAAATCTTTATAGTGACGGTATCTTCGATATGGAGAGGATGTTTCTTCTTGTGTTGCGCTTTTTCTCCTCTTTTGCCAACTCCAAAGGTGACGCTTTTTTGAAGTTTTTCGCGGATGTTACGAGGCTGCATATTATAGAAGTCGGAAGTGTCGATTTTTCCGGTGCTGTTATCGATTTTTTGAATGCCAGCGCCATACAGATTGAGGAGATTTTGCCTATTGTTGCAGGGTTGCTTGATAAAGACGCATATTTTGCCCGCTCAAAAGTTGAGAGGCGCTCTCTTTTTAATTGGCTACTCCACGGCTTGTGGCTTGTGCAAAAATACTTCAATCATCCATCATGGACATCTTTGTACCCGAAGTGGAAAGCAATTTTTTATGAACATATTGCAAGAGATGAGTGTGACGAGGCAATGTATGTACATTTCTTTATCTATCACTTTATGGGCAACAGTTTTCAGACACAATCCGAATGGAAGTCGTTTACCGATGAGATAGATAGACCTGCTGCGGAGTATTATAAAGCATGGGGCGATAGGGCAAATCTACCAAAATGCAAAGCAGAGCAAAGTAGCGGCAGAAAAATAATAGGAATACTTCAGGATAGATTTGTGGAAAACTCGCCGTTTAAAGTTCTTTATTCGGTACTAAAAGATGTAACTGCTTCAAGCGAGTTTAGAGAGCAATATGAAGTTAGGGTTTATTTAATGAGCTACTTCGAGAAGAGCGAGAATGACCAAAAATGTATCGACATGATGGAAAAACTAGGAGTTAGCGTATGGGACGGAGCAGCTCCGTTTTACCACGACGGCATCTATCATAGCCATCTTGCAAAAGCTATCTATGTGCGCCAAAAAATGATAGATGACGGCGTCGACATTATGATAATCCCGAATAATTATGATATTAGCGATTTTTTGACAGCTAACCGTACTGCGCCAAAGCAAGTGTATTGGATTCATGGGAATTTTGAGTTTGATATACCGGGAATTGATAAGAGGATTACGCATATAGACAAGGAGACTTACCAAAAGCAGAGCAATTATTCAGTTGAGCATTTTGATTTTGAGACCGAGGAGAGATACGCAAATCCAGAGGAGGAAAAAAACAAGGCTCTAGCCAAAAAGGTTAGGGCAAAATTTCCAAAAGATGCCGTACTGTTCGGCTCTATCGGCAGACTAGTTAAAGTGGATAACTATGAGTATTTGGGGGCTGTAGCTGAAATTATGAAACGGTGTCCAAGCGCTGTATACTTGGCGTGTGGCGGCGGGAATATTGATAGTGTCAAAGAAAAAGTGATAGAAGTAGGCATACCGATGGATAGATGCTGCTTTGAGGGACATATTGACCCGCATGTTTACGGGTATGTGATAGATGTCTATTTGAATACTTTTCCTGAACGGGGCGGGCAGAGCTTGGTGGAGTTTTTGGAGAAAAATGCAAATAGATTTGTTGTTTCGTACGCTGAAGATACTACAGGTTCTGGCTATGACCCAATTAAAAAGTATGTTCACGCCGCCTTGGAATCTGTGGATCTGATAAAGCATATTGGAAAGCAATCATACATTGACGGTCTCGCAATGACTATCGGTCCAATCTTGGGCAAAGCTAAATTTGAACTTCAACAGGCAGGCATTACTTGCGATCAAGAGCTGGAAAATGGCTATAAAAATGAAATTGAGTTAATTAGGGGTAAATTTTCCGAGAACACTATATTTTTGGGCTTTATAGGCAGACTTGAGTCGCTACACGAAAGTTTACAATATTTGTCGACTGTTTTTAGTATAATGAATAGATGTCCCAATACGGTTTTTATTTTTTGCGGTACAAATATGGATGATAAAACCAAAAAAAATATTACAGAGTCAGGCATTGCAAACGACAGATTTATTTTTGAAAAATTAGATAGATATAAAGTTATTTTATATGCAATAGATATTTTTTT
>DIZY01000144.1:7273-7775 GCA_002428055.1 Helicobacteraceae bacterium UBA6016 | reverse complement strand
TAATCAAAAATATGTCCAGTACGATAGATGACTTTAGAAACTTCTTCTCTACGAACAAGCAAGAAGAGGAGTTTACGGTGGAGGACTCCATCAACGATGTTCTAAAAATTCTAGCCGCCCAGCTAAAAATTAACAACATCGAAGTAGTATTCAACCAAGATAGCGAGCATAAATACAGATGCTACAAAAACGAGCTAAAGCAGGTGTTTTTGAACATCATCGCAAACGCAAAAGATGCGCTACTGAAGAAGAAAACAGGCTCGCTTATTAAAATAGATATAAACAAAACAGATGATGCGCTTAGTATCTCTATAGAAGACTCCGCCGGCGGAATACCGGAAAATATAATGGATAAAATATTTGATCCGCACTTTACGACAAAATCAGCAGATAAAGGCACAGGCATAGGACTGTATATGTCAAAGGAGATAGTAGAAAATAGCCTCAGGGGAAAACTGCTCGTCGAAAACACGGAAAATGGAGCTAAATTTACGGTTGAATT
>DIZY01000144.1:0-7248 GCA_002428055.1 Helicobacteraceae bacterium UBA6016 | reverse complement strand
AAGAGATTGCAGATGAGTTTGGTGCGCTAACACTCCGCTAATGCAACTATGTGACAATACTCCCATCAAAACCAAAAAAGGAGTCACCAAATGAGAAATCAAACACAAAAACACGGAAACCAACAAGGCGGTAGCTCGCATGGAGGTTATCAAGCTGCCAATACAACAGCAGTAAATACTCTTACAGATACGGACACAAGCGCTTTGCTTTTTATGATAGAAGAGGAGAAGATGGCAAGGGATGTATATGATGCGCTTTATGCGCAAACCGGGCTTATACAGTTTGATAGGATTTCGGATTCTGAGCAAAAGCATTATGATACGCTTTTGAAAACTGCGGCAAAGCTGGGGCTGGATACAAGCTCGCTATCCACTGAAGCCGGGGTATTTTCGAATGTTGAAATACAGAGTCTTTATGACGGGCTTTTGATGCAAGGTTTAGCCGGAACAGATGAGGCGATAGCGGTCGGTATAGCTATTGAGGAGACGGATATAGCGGATTTGTATGCGGCTATCGAGGAGACGGGAGTGGCAATGCTGGATACAGTGTATGCAAAGCTCCTCGGAGCCTCTGAGTCGCATCTTGCGGCGTTTGAAAATATAGCTTAAGGAGATTGTTATGACAGAAGTTACAAGCGCTACGCAAAGTGGGCAAATGATGCAAATGAGAAAGATGGACGGTAGCGGCGGAGGCAAAAAAGGCGGCGGCGGAATGAGCGATGTCATGCAAAATCTATCCGAAGAGGATAGACAGACTATAGCGGACTCTATGCAGAGCCTACCGGCTGATAAAAAAGCGGCAGCAAAGGAGCAGATGCGCTCTATCGACCCAGCCACCATGAGTCAAGCTGATTACATGAAGAGTCTGTTGTCGGCTATATCGTCCCAGACTGCCACGACAACCGGTGCGATATACGCCTAAAACAAAAAAAACAGAGGGAGAACAACTGTGAAAAAGATAACGATGATTTGTATACTTGCGGCGGCGGCGTTTGCAACTGATTATAGCACTATGAGCTTGTCTGATATGCAGGCGATGAAGGGAAGCGTACCGGAGAGCGATAGGAGCTCTTTTCAAACCGAGATGAAAAATAAAATGCAGGCTTTGAGTCCTGAAGAGCGAAAAGCGGCGGCAAGCAGTATGCGAAAAAGTGGAAGCGCTGATGCTAGCGGCTCTCAAATGAGAAACGGAACCGGCGGCGGTATGGGAAGCAAGAGAGGAATGGGGCGATAAGCCCCACCTCAAAAGTTTTATCTGCAATAATAGTCTGATGAAAATACTACTCTTAGAAGACGATTTGGTGCTTGGCGAGACTATTGATGAGATGCTTTTTGAGGCTGGATATGATAGCGTCTGGGTAAAAAACGGCGAAAAAGCTCTGGATGAAAGCTATGAAGGGGGGTTTGATATGTATATCTTTGATATTAATGTACCCCAAATCAACGGCATTGAGCTATTAAAGAGCCTACGAGAGGCAAACGACAATACGCCGACTATCTTTATAAGCGCCCTTACCGACATATCCTCTATAGCAAAGGGGTTTAATGCCGGAGCGGACGATTATCTCAAAAAGCCGTTTTATCCACAAGAGCTACTTTTTCATATAGAGGCAAAGCTAAATCACAAAAAAAGAGTAGTCGCACACGACAAGATAAGCTATGATCCAACGACACGAGAGGTCTCAAAAGATGGCTTAGTAATCTCTCTAGGAGAGGTGCAACTTGCGCTACTTGAGATTTTTATCACAAATGCCGGACGCACTATCGACAAAGAGATGTTGTTTGAGGCGATGGAGCACCCAAGCGAAAATGCCCTGCGATTTGCCATCAACAAGCTAAGGCACACCACTGAGTGGGATATTCAAAACATTAGAGGTATAGGATACCGCATTGAAAAGAGCTGAGAGGGAATCTTTTTTAAAGAGTTTTAGCATCTTTTTTGTATCTCTTTGGACGCTTAGCGCCACACTTATCTACTTCGAACACGCCAAAAACATTCATGATCTAAACGAAAAGATATACAGCCAAATGCGGCTTTGTAGTTTTGATTTGAAGTGTGAAGGGTTTGAGTTTGACTTTGAGCCCCTAGTCCAAAGTGAGCTACACTCCTTAAAAGAGTCCAAAAATGGACTATATGCGCTATTTGCCATCCCAAAAAATGAGAACTATGCGCTCAAAATCTCAATTTCGCAAGATAGGTATGAGAGGGTTTTGGAGGATATAGCAAAAGAGAGTGTCCAAAAACTGCTCTTTGCCTCTTTGATAATAGTGATTTTGTCGGCTCTATTTTCTATGTACGCTCTATATCCATTACGAAAAGCTCTATCTTTGACTGAGGAGTTTAGTCGGGATATACTGCATGATTTGAGCACGCCATTGGCGGCGATAAGGCTCAATCTCGGTCGGCTAAAAGTAGCGTCTGGGGATGAAAAAAAGATAGAGCGAATCGAGACAAGCGTAGAGTCAATCATCGCTTTGGGGGAAAATCTCAAAAGCTATCTCTGCGAACATCAAAATCAAATAGAGCCCATAGAGATATACCCCTTGCTAAAAGAGCAGATAGAGACATACCAAAAGCTCTATCCACATCTAAAAATAGAGATAAACGATGATGATTTTTGTTTGGATTCAAACAAAGATGCGCTCAAAAGAGTATTTGACAACATCCTCAGCAACGCTTGCAAATACAACAAAGAAGATGGCTGGGTCAAAATCAGTATATCCAGACTTGCTCGCACGGTTACGATAGAGGATGGCGGCATAGGAATGTACAAGCCTCAGATGGCTTTTGAGAGATTCTACAAAGAGGGCGAACGGGGCGTTGGCATAGGACTTCACATAGTCAAAAAGCTTTGCGATAGCCTAGGCGTCAAGATAACCATCGATAGCAAGCCCAATATCGGAACCAAAATAACGCTTGATATGAAAGCTACAATGACAAAAAGAAAGGCAATGTTGTGAAAAAGATATTTTTTTTGTGTGCTATTGCTCTATCTTTGTTTGCCAAAGAGTCTTTGGATGAACAGATTGAGGCTATCAAAAATGCGCCTCCCCAAAAAAGAGTCGAAATGATGAATAGACTAAAACTTCAAATCGCAACAATGAACGAAGAGGAGAGAGCCGGTGCTATAGAGAGTATGCATCAAAATCTATCACAAAAAAGAGGCGCTGACAAAAGCGGAGGCATGAGAGCTCAAGGAGCGCAAAAAGGTATGACGCCAAATCATACGGAGCATAGACAAACAAATTCTGAGAGAGGAAAGAACACACGCTAGTGCGAAGTTTTTTGGGAGTTTTTTTTATTTTTGCGACCACGGCTGCCGTAGCTTATAGCGACTCTGATTTGGACGGCGTGGAAGATGGGATGGATAGATGTCAAAACACCCCATTTACGCAACTTGTAAACAAAGACGGATGTCCGCTTTCGCAAAGCAACCTAAACTATGAAATCTTGCTAAATACGGAGTATTCGCAGATAGACTACGCCACCGCAAAAAAAGGCGGCACCGTCACAACATCACTGGATGCAAATGTATACTACAAGGATTGGTCTTTTGGCTCTAGCGTAGCCCACTACAAAACAGACGCCGATACGGGAAATAAAAGCGGCGCCGATGATACCATACTATCCGTCTCGCACAGCTACGGCAACGGTGGATTTGGTATCTCTCCAGGGTTTTCGGTGGCGCTTCCAACATATAAAACAGGGTACAACAATGAAGGAGCTGACTATACGGTATCGGCGGCATGGAGTTTGGAGTTAGAGAGAGGATATATGTTTGGCGGGGCTGGATACACATGGGTCACAGACAAGGATGCAGGCGATATCTCATACCAAAACGGCAAATTTTATAATCTCGGATTTGGCTTTGAGCCGACGGCAAACTCACTTTTGAGTATAGGCTTTTACTTCGCCGACTCCATCTACAAAGGCGCAACTCCTATACAAACTATCAAAGCCGGCTACTCATACCGACTCAACGAGGGTTGGTACACAAGTATGCGCTACGGATACGGAGTCAGCGTCTCTTCGAGCGACCACTCGTTTGCCCTTGGCATAGGGTATACTTTTTAGTGGTCTCAAGCACACAAAAGAAAATAGGAGTGCATAGCATTAGAAATCTGTATTTTTCTCCTCTATATCAGTGCCTCATCCAATTCTCATGGTTATGGTGCGGGTCGTGCGGTTTTGGCTCTAGTGTTTTGACTAGTGCGGCTGCGCATGCGTCATAGTTTATTTCATCCACTATTTCGCCTACTATCTCTTTGTATGTGATCACTCCGTTTTCATCGACTATATATACCGCTCTTGCAAGCTTATCTTTTAGCGCTCCGTCTCCGATAAGTACGCCGTATTTTTGCCCAAAATCAAGGTCTTTATCAATTAGTACGGTTATATTTTTTAGGCAGTAGCCATCTAAAAATGAGTTTATATTTTCTACACTATCTGCCGTCACAATATATGCACTAAGTTTTTTTGCCTCGGAGAGCATCTCGTCAAACTTTTTTGCTCCGAGTGAACAAACCTCCGTCTTGAGCGACGGAATCACTATAAACATTTGAGCGGTAGGGGCTATCATGCCGACAACCGTCTGTATGCCTTCAAGCGTATACGCCCTTACTGCAGGAGCCTCATCTTTGATTTTCGGCTGCCTTCCTAGAAGTGTGGCTTTTTGCCCTCTGACTGTAATTTCCATAAATAATCCTTGGTTTTGGAGTTGCTTTGGAGAAGAAAATGCATATCTTATTCCTAGAAGATTGCTGTGCAGATTTTAATCATCAAAAGAGTACTTAATTGACTAAAATCTAGATAAATAGAGAGCGGGGAAAAATGTATGCAAGCACTGATGTCAAAAATGCAAGGTGTCGTCGAATATGAAAACATACTAAAAAATTTGGGTAGCCGCTGGGAAATCCTAACGCTACTTGGTCAAATGAGCGGTACGGGAACCGACATGAGCAAGACTAGGGAGGGGTTTGAGCTGCTCTCCTCTCAGCTTCTAAGCAGCCTCGCCAAAGAGACGCTCAAAAAGGTAGCCTCAGAGATAAACTCAAAAGCTCAAGTCGCAGTAGACATCGTGATACGAAATCTATTTGAAAGAACGGCAGATATAGGGTTTTTGGCGACCGATGACGATATTAGAAGATTCATAAAAGAGCAAAACAAAATAAACTACCAAATACTAGAGCTCTCCAAAGAGCCAAATTCGGAAGAGATAATAAAGCAAAAAAAGGGCGAACTAGAAATTCTAAAAGAGCAGATAGTGGAGAGATTTGAGGAGTATGTACTTAAGTATTCCGTGTACGACAATATTATCTTATGCGATACGGACGGAAACCTGCTAGCACAGCTAAATAAAAACTCAAAAGTAAAAAAATCAAAAGACCCGTTAATCAAAGAGGCCATCAATACGACAAAGGAGTATGTAGAGACGCTTGGGCACTCCGATATGGAACCGGATAAGACAAGCTCCCTACTCTACTCCTTTCGCATAACGGATCCTGATACGGATGTCGCACTTGGCGTGCTGAGCCTCTCTTTTAAATTTGAGGACGAGATGTGTAGGATATTTAGCAAACTCAGAGAAGGCAACGATTGGCTTGTGCTGACGCTTCTTGACAAAGACGGCGTAGTTATCGCANNCTAGCGACAAATATCAGGTGCCGCTAGGGGCGCAACTAGAAAAAGCGATGGGATGCGACTACAAAATATCAAAATTCGCAGGACGAAACTATGTCGCCAAAACTTGCCCGACAAAAGGCTATCAAGGCTATACGGGACTCGGATGGTATGGACATGCCATGCTGCCTATCGAGCACGCTTTTGAAAAAAACGAGGTTTCAAAGCTGGCGGGTATCAATGAGCATATACTAGAAGCGGTTATGGACAACAAAACGCTCTTTTCGGACGAGCTAAGAGATATACCAAAACAGGCGGATATGATACAAAAAGAGCTTGACCGCACAGTCTGGAACGGCAATGTCAGGCAAAGTAGCAACAAACGAATAGTTAACACATCTTTTTCCAAAGTGCTATTGTGGGAGGTGAGCAACACCGGAGCCAAAACAAAAGAGATATTTGAAAACTCGATAGGAAATCTGCACGAGACGGTCGTATCATCGATTTTGAGCGATGTTGAGTTTCAAGCCTCACTCGCCATCGATATAATGGATAGAAATCTATACGAAAGAGCAAACGACTGTAGATGGTGGGCGCTAACATCGGCGTTCAAGGATATACTCTCATCCAAAGAGCCGACCGCTTCGGAATTCGACAAAATGTCAAGCATACTTAGCTATATCAACTCTCTTTATACCGTGTATACAAGCCTCTTTGTATTTGACAAAAACTGCAAAGTCGTAGCGGTGTCTCAAGACGCCGATAGGCATCTTCTAGGTAAGACGCTCTCCGAGGAGTCAATCAAGCAGACGCTAAATATCAAAGATGCGCAAAAATACACGGTATCGCCGTTTGTCAAAAGCCATATATACGGCTCAGAGGAGACCTATATCTATCTAGCATCGATACTCTCATCTTCCAAAAACGCAGAGACGGTAGGCGGAATAGGCATAGTATTTGACTCCAAGCCGCAGTTTGAGGCGATGCTACAAGACGCTTTGCCTCTGGATGAAAAAGGGGAGCCTATCAGAGGGAGCTTTGGCGTATATGCAGCTAGAAGCAAAAGGATAGTCTCTTGTACCGACAAGCAAATATGTGAAAAAAGCTTTGCCTCCATGTCTAGCGAATATTTTGAGATACGAAACGGGCAAGGGGCTTCCGGTATCGTGAATTTCGGCGGTACATACTATGCGGTAGGCGCTAGAGTATCGGACGGATATAGGGAGTACAAAAGCGAATCAGATAGCTACAAAAACGACATAGTAGCTCTCGTGTTTGTGCCGCTAGGTGAAGTATGCGAAAAAGGAGCAAAAAAAGCCAAGCCTACAAAACACCTAAGGGTTGAGGTCTCGCATAGATTTGAGAGCGAAAATAGCACGGAAATAGCAAGCTTTTATATAGGTGATAAGTGGCTTGGTATCAGAAGCGAGCTTGTAGTGGAAGCGGTAAACGCCAAAGGACTCACGCTCATTCCGGGCGCAAATAGAATGTTGTCGGGGCGTATCAACCACAATAACAAAACCGTAGATGTCTTAAATCTAAGCTACGAACTAGGAGCCGAGCCAAAAGAGATAGGCGAAGATACACAAATAGTTATCACAAAAATAGATAAAGATATAGAAGAGAGT
>DIZY01000107.1:8817-20621 GCA_002428055.1 Helicobacteraceae bacterium UBA6016 | reverse complement strand
AGAGTGTGATAGATTCCCGTGCCGTTCGTGTCTTTGAGGACAAAAAACTGGTTTGAAAAATCCACGCTACCCATCACCACCGCAATAGGCGGCGTGATGATGTCGGTAACTAGAGAGTTTACGATAGCCCCAAATGCGGCTCCGATGATGATACCCACCGCCATATCGACGGCGTTACCCTTAATCGCAAACTCTCTAAACTCTTTTATATAGGTTATTTATACGCCTTAATAGCGTCGTCTAGGATTTTTGTCGCAGACGCTAAATCTTCAAAACCTTTTACTTTTACCCATTTGTTTGGCTCTAGCATTTTGTAAGTTTCAAAGAAGTTTTTGATTCTATCTACCGTGATTTTTGGCAAATCGTCGATTGATTGGATGTTTTCATATCTTGGGTCTAGTTTTTTGACAGGCACGGCAAGAAGTTTTTCATCCATTCCGCTCTCATCTTCCATGATAAGCACGCCGATTAGTCTACATTTGATAACGCAACCTGCTTGAAGCGGGTATTCGTTGAGCACAAGTACATCCGCAGGATCGCCGTCGTTTGAAAGCGTGTTTGCCACAAAACCGTAGTTTGCAGGGTAGAACATCGCAGAGTACATTACTCTATCCACGACTACCGCACCACTTTCTTTGTCTATTTCGTACTTGATATTTGTTCCGTAAGGTATTTCGATTACGACATTGATGCCGTCCGGGTTGCTACCTATCTCTATTTTCGATAAATCCATATTTTTAGCTCTCCTCTAAAATTTGTGTGCGAATTTTAACCAAACAGGCGTTAAAACTGTATCAGCCCGTTCATCGGCGAGCTTGCTGAAGCGTAAGGCTTTTTGGCTATTCTGCCTGCCAAAAAGCCCATTCTACCCGCTCTTACTGCGTATCTCATCGCCTCAGCCATCATTACGGGGTCTTTTGCCTGTGCTATCGCCGTATTTGTAAGTACCGCATCCGCTCCCAGCTCCATCGCTATTGCGGCATCAGATGCGCATCCGACACCCGCATCCACGATGACGGGTACTTTGATAGCCTCTTTGATAAATACGATGTTGTATCTATTTTGTATGCCAAGCCCGCTTCCAATAGGTGCAGCTAGAGGCATGACGGCGGCGGCTCCCGCATTTTCAAGTCGTTTTGCCATTATCGGGTCATCATTCGTATATGCAAATACCGTGAAGCCCTCTTTTGCCAGCGCTTCAGTGGCGGCAAGCGTCTCTATGACATCTGGATAAAGCGTCTTATCGTAGTCGCCGATACACTCTAGCTTGATAGTAGTGATGCCCGTTGCTTCACGCACTAGACGAAATAGCGTAATCGCCTCTTCTGCCGTCTTGCATCCGGCGGAGTTTGGCAGTAGCTTCACCTCTGTATCTTTGAAATAATCCATCAAATTTTCTTCATCTTTATTCATGATATTGACCCGTCTGACCGCCACGGTTATCATCTCAGAGCCTGACGCCAAAGTCGCTTCTCTTGTTGTTTTGAAGTCTGGATATTTTCCGCTACCCACGATGAGGCGGCTTTTTAGCTCTAATTGTCCTATTTTTAATGTGTCGCTCATAATCAATCCTTCTTGAAACTGTGGCGGATATTGTAATATAAAGATGGTTACGCAGACAAGACACATTTATATATTTTGCTACAATAAAATAAAAAAGCGAGTTTAAAATGAGAGCTTTACTCTTGTCCGTCTTGGTCGGTAGTTTTTGCATGCTTTTTTCGGCCGAGGTTGCCGGAATATTTAAGAGCGTTAGTGGTGCGGTAACCGTAGAGAGAGCCGACAAAAGCAAGACAATACCCAAAGCAGGGGATAAGTTTTTTGAGAGTGATACGATAAGGACGGCAGAGAAAGCTACGGCGGGTTTGATATTTAACGATAATACGCTTATTTCGGTAGGGCAAAAATCAGAGTTTTCCATAAAAGAGTACAAATTTGAACCGAGCGAGAAGAAGGGGCGATTTGTCGGCAAATTAGGTGGCGGAACGATAGCTTGTATGACTGGGCTTATCGCAAAGATGAATCCTGAGTCGATGAAGATGGAGTCCAAGACTGCGACAATGGGCATCAGGGGTACCTATTTTGTTTTGGAGGCCGAGTGATGCTAAAAAATATAGCAACTTTTATAGCTTTTCTTCTTCTTTTTACGGGCTGTGCCGATAAGGTCAATGTTACTCTTTTGCCGGAAGAGGGCGGCAGGGTCGGTGTTATAGAGTTTGTTGACAGTAGCGGAAAGGAGCACCTTATTTCAAAGGCATGGGAGACGCTGGCGATAGACAAAAGCGGCAAAGCGGATTCAAAACTTTTGGATGAAAAAACGGTTATGCAAAAATACGGCAATACGATAGCTGCAATGCCGCCGAAGCCTCTAAGCTTCATGATATTTTTCGGCTCCGAGTCGGCTGACATAAGTAGCGAATCCAAAAAAGAGCTTGAGCTTGCAATCGAAGAGATAAAAAGTAAAAAAGCTAGTCTTGTTATGTGTGCCGGGCATACCGATAGTCTTGGGGAAAAGGAGTACAACAGGGCGTTGTCCCTAAGAAGAGCAAATAGTGTTGTTAAGTACTTAATCGCTCACGGAGTTGATAAAAATATCATAGAGGCGCGTCATTACGGCGACGCAAATCCACTTGTAAAAACCACAAGCGGGGCATCCCCAAAAAATAGACGAGTTGAGATAATCGTCAAATAGACAGGTCTAGAAGCTCTAAAATAGCCGTCGGATAAAGAGTGTGTTCTGCTTGATGCACTTTTTGTTCGTAGCTTTCAAGCGTGTCGTCTTTTAGTATCGGCACGCAAGCTTGTGCTACTATCTCGCCGCCGTCCATTTCGCCGCTTACCAAGTGTATACTTACTCCGCCGATTTTCATACCGCTATAAAAACTATCCTTGATGCCGTCTTTGCCTTTAAACAGCGGCAAAAGCGACGGGTGAATGTTGACGGCTCTGATATTGTCCGTAAAGACTGGCGTAAGAATACGCATAAACCCTGCAAGTACCGTCAAATCCGGAGAATATTCTTTTATTTTGGATACAAGCGCCCTGTCAAAAGCTTCTCTGTCGGCAAATTCAGTATGCGGTAAAACGACCACTTTAACACCTAATGATTCGGCTACTTTGATACCATCGGCATTTGGATTATTTGTGATTGCGGCGGCTACGATAACGGTTTTGTCGTGTAGCTTTTCGATAATGCTACGCATATTTGAGCCTCTTCCGCTAAAGAGTATAACTATTTTTTTTAGAGCCATTTTAGTCCGTCTATTAAATCATTTATCGTCATAGAGTAGTCGGCGCCCTCATATCTATTTGCCGCCGCTGCTATTGCAAGAGTACCGTTTGTGGCAGCCTCTAGCGGTTCGTATCCTTGCGCCAAAAGCGAAGCTATCGCTCCGGCAAGCGCATCTCCGCTACCCCCTTTCGCTAGCGTCGCCGAACCGTAAGGCATGATAAATATCTTATCGTTTTGGGCTATTAAAGTGTTTGCGCCCTTAAGTACAACCGTTTTATCTTGAAACATTTTGCAAAAAGAGGCACAAAATCCAAATCTATCCCGTTGTATCTCATCAACCGTGGCATTTATATTCATAGCGATTTTTAAAAGCGACGCAAACTCTTTTGGATGAGGAGTTAAGACCATCTGTGTATTTAACGCCAAAATATCCTTGACACACTCTTTTTTGAAAATGTCGGCGTCAATCACGCATCTATTTGTTGTCTTCACGAAAGATAGTATTTCATCCTCGCCATACGCACAGCCAAGCCCTTGCCCGATAAGCAGAGTATTTGCACCAATCGGAAAACTGGTGCGCACCATTATTTGCGGTTCGTTTAGCGGGGTGTTGTCTCTTTCAACTACGCTTACAAGCCCTGCGCCAAACCTTAATGCCGCCTTTGCGGAGATTATGGATGCCCCCATCATCTCTCCACCTACTATGCACAAATGTCCAAAATCACCTTTATTGCAGTTTTTTTTGTTGCGTATTGGAGTGTGCAGGTCGCTTTTTTCAAGCAGATACGATGTGGGAGTAAAGCCTTCACGGTATTTATCGCTGCAAAGACCGAGCTCTTTTAGCTCTATTTCTCCGACAAACTCTTTTGCATAGTCTTGCAAAAGCGATTCTTTGTATGCGCCAAGCGTTACCGTAAAGTCCGCATAAAAAACGGTTTCATCCATACCCATGCCATCTCTTACGCCGCTTGGCACATCAATGGCTACCTTAATAGCGTTTTGCCCGTTTATATTCTCTATCAGCCCCTCCAGCTCACCTTCTAGCTTTTTTGAGGCTCCACTACCGATAACGGCATCGATAATTACTTCAAATCCATCGGTATTTGTTACAAAATTAACGCCTAATTTTTTGGCTCTTTCAAATTGAAGCTTACAAAGTTCGCTTTTTGGCTTTAGCCCGACAAAAACAGAGCAGTTTTGTATCATGCGAGAGAGGGTGAGCCCATCTGCTCCGTTATTGCCGCTACCTGTGACAATGAGCGTTTTTTTGCCAAAAAGTCCGGTTTCTTTTAAAAATTCGAGCACGCCTCTTGCGGCATTTTCCATCAGTATCTCTTCGCTGATACCGTATTTTGAGGCGGCTGCCCTGTCTTGCTCTTTTAAATCTTTATAAACGGCGAGCATATTTTTGACCTTTTAGAATTTTTCGGCGAATTCCATAAAACTTTTTAAGAGCTTGCTTTGGTATTTTTCTTTGTGCAACAGTCTAAGAAGTTTTCTTTTAAAAGCGAAATTTTTGATTTTTAGCTCAAACAACATACCCTCGTCCAGCTCTTTTTGTACTGCTAGGCGAGATAGGCAGGTAAGTGAGTCGCTCTGCTCCACTATTTTTTTGATTGCTTCGTTGTGCCCTAGCGTCAAAAATACATTTAGCTTTGAAAATCCGTCGCTTATTCCCTCTTCAAAGATAGCTCTTGTGCCAGAACCCTTCTCTCGTAGTATCCACTTGAAAGAGGAGATCTCTTCTAAGCAATACTCCTCTTTTTGAAATGTTTTTTTGCTTGAGGCTACGACTAGCAGTTCGTCATCCATCCAGTGTTTTGTCTCTAGCTTGGCGTCATATACAAAACCCTCTACAAATCCGATGTCCAGCTCGCCGCCGTCAATTTGCGAAACTATGTCTTTTGTGTTTGCAACTATTAGTTCGCATTTTGCTTCCGGATATTTTTGCATAAAAGAGTAGATGAGTTGGGGCATGATGTAGTCGCCGATAGTTTGGCTAGCTCCTATGCGAAGTCTTCCGCTAACCGTATCCTCCAAAAAGCTGTTTTCAAGCTCCTCAAACTCTTTCAGAAGCTGTGAAGACTTTTCCAAAAGCATTCTGCCGTTTTCGTTAAGAATAAGTTTTTTATTTCGTCGTTCAAAAAATTTTGTCTTAAGATTTGACTCTAGCTCTTGGAGTGCCATAGATATGGCGGATTGTGAGATACCAAGCGCTTCAGAGCTGTTTGTTACATGCCCTGTCGTTGCCACTTCTTTGAAAATTTCAAGCTGTCTAATAGTGAAGTTCATCGCACTTCCTTTTTTTATATATCTTTTTTATGATTATAGTACAAATAATTTTATTATGTTTATATTTCGATTTTTGCTATAATTTTTTAAGAATTTTTCAAGGAGCAGTAGTGGCATTTTCAAAACAAAATAGAGCCAGTACGCTAAGCGGCGTATGGTTTGTATCTCTTTTTGCCTTCGCATCTATGTATATAGCCGAGATGCCTTTTGTGATCGGTATCGGCATTAGCCCTCTTGTTGTGGCTATACTATTTGGTATGATATACGGTAATAGCTTAAGGCACAAACTACCGGCAGAGTGGGCGCCGGGCGTTATATTTTCATCCAAAAACATACTTAGATTTGCAATAGTTTTTTACGGCTTTAGGATTACCTACCAGCAAGTATTTGCGGTCGGCGTAGAGGCTCTTGTGATAGATGCGATTATCGTAATCGGAACCTTTATTATAGGTTGGCAACTTGGTGTTAGGGTGTTTGGGCTTGATAGGGACTCTTCTATGCTTATAGCCTCAGGCGCTTCGATATGCGGAGCTGCGGCAGTCATAGCCACGGAAGGCACGCTTAAAAGCGAAGCGCATAAGGTATCAATGGCGGTAGCGACTGTCGTGCTATTTGGTACTATTGCAATGTTTTTATATCCGATACTTTACAACTCCGGCATACTCGGGTTTGATGCAAAACAGTACGGTATTTATGTGGGAGCCACCGTGCATGAGGTTGCGCAAGCTGTCGTTGCCGGTAACGCCGTAGGCGTAGAGGCCGGCAATACGGCCGTAATCGTCAAAATGACAAGGGTTATGATGCTTGCACCGTTTCTTTTGGGATTGGCGTTTTTTATCTCCCGTTCAGGGCAGAGTAGCGGCGAAAAAACAAAAATTATGATTCCGTGGTTTGCGGTTTATTTTTTGGTAGCGGTCGGCTTCAACTCGTTAAATCTACTTCCAAAAGCGGCAGTTGATACGATAAATACGATAGATACATTTTTGCTAGCTATGGCGATGGCGGCTCTTGGTATAGAGACAAATCTAAACAAGATAAAAAATGTCGGCATGAAGCCAATATATCTGGCATTGACACTATTTGTGTGGCTAGTTTTCGGCGGTTATGCGCTTACGAAATTTATGGCTTAAAAACTTTTCAGCTCGTTATAGAGGCTATCCCTCTCAACGGGCGCAAATCCTGCATCTTTGATATATGCGATTAGCGTCTCTCTTGAGACGCCTCCCTTGCTTGCGGCTCCGGCTTGCGAGATGATAGACTCCGTTTGTATCGTACCATCAAGGTCGTCCGCTCCAAACTCTGCAGCTACGAGGGCTAGATTTAGACTGGCGGCTACCCAGTACGCTTTGATGTGCGGTACATTGTCTAGTATCAGGCGGCTTATCGCTATCGTCTTTAGTATCTCGTGACCGCTAACAGGATGAGGCACATTCAAAAAGTTGTTTTCCACATTATATACAAGCGGGATAAAGGCGTTAAAACCACCTGTTTTTTCTTGTAGTCGCTTGATTCTCTCTATATGCTCGATGCGGTGCGCTCTCGTCTCGATATGCCCGAAAAGCATCGTAGCGTTGGATTTTTTGCCCATTTTGTGCCAAAGCTCGTGGATGCGAAGCCAATTTTCGCTTGATACTTTGCCTTTTGCGATAAAGCTTCTCGTCGCCTCATCAAATATCTCCGCCCCGCCGCCCGGCATTGAGTCTACGCCGAGTTCTGCCATTTTTTCAAGCACCGCCTCATAAGAGAGATTTTCAAGTTCCGAGAGAAAGTTTACCTCTGCCGCTGTAAGAGCCTTTATATGCAAGTGCGGATACGCTTTTTTGATAGCGCCGAAAAGCTCGCCGTAGTATGCTAACCCCATTTTCGGATTGTGCGCACCGACTATGTGTACCTCTGTTATCTCGTTTGCACACTGGGCAAGAGATGTGAGTATCTCTTCAATGGTTAATTCATACGGATTTGGATTTTTGCGGCTGGATGAAAATGCGCAAAATTTACAGACATCTTTGCAAATATTTGTCGGATTAATATGTTTGTTGGAGTTGAAAAAAAGCTTATTTCCGTGCATTTTGCGTCTGACTATACTTGCCTCAGCGCCTAGTTCTAGAACGGTTTTGTCATAAGTTTTTAGCATTTCGTCTCTTTTGTCGTTAATTTTTTTATCTCTTCGCATTTAAAACCGGCTTTTAGCCTATCTTCTATGTTGACGGATTCCCTTTGTCTGACTGAGTTTGGCAGTACCGACTCTACTATATCAAAGTAGGCATCGGGACTCACCCCTTCTTTTTCGCAAGCGTAATAAAACCACTTCGTGCCTTTGCTTACATGGTCTATCTCGTCTCGTAGTATTATTGCCAGTGCGCCTAGTATATCTTTTGCGGTTTCGTCTTTTAGCCTTGCGACCTTTTCCGTCATTTTTTTGTTGGCGTCCAGCCCTCCGGCTTCGAGGTATCTAGGCACCACCGCCATTCTTTTGAGCAGCGTTTCGCTTTTTCGGCACGCTTCAAAAAGTGAAGAGTGGACGGGATAATCACCGTATTTCCCGCCGACTTTGTTGAGAAGTTTTTCAAGCATCAAAAAGTGTTCACACTCCTCAGCCGCCACCTCCAGCCAATCAAAATAAAACTCTTTAGGCAACCCCTGAAAAGAGTAACATGCGTCAAGCCCCAAGTCTATCGCACTGTACTCTATATGCGCTATCGCATGCAAAAACACCGCTTTGCCTTCATTGGTATCAAGTCTTCTTCGTTTCTCCACGGATGATGGGTGCGTGATTTCGCAAAGAGCGGAATATGATGGTTTTGACTGTTCGTTTACGATTTCGTTCGCGCTGAAATCATCAAACTCCCCTGCTTTGAATCTTTCAAATAGCTTTAGCGTTTTTTCGGTTTTTAGCTTCGGTGAGCTCTCTTCAAGCGCTCCCCATACCTCTTCAAAAAATCCCATATTACTTCGCAACCAGTTCTATAATGGCGGCAACCGTTTCGTCAAAAGGTATCTGCTCTTCTTTGTCTTGTTTCATGAAGTTTTCTATCATCTCTTTTTTGTCTATCGCCTCGTCTATCTCCACATCCGAGCCTTTTTGGTAAGCGCCTATTCGTATAAGCACCTCATTTTCTTTTAGTGTGGCATAGAGCCGCCTAAATTTAAACGCCGCCATCTTATGCTCTTTTGTAACGATGTCGTTCATAAGCCTTGAGGCGGAGTTGAGAATATTTATCGGCGGGTAGATACCAAAGTCTGTTAGGCTTCTATCAAGCACGAAATGTCCGTCAAGAATAGAACGGGACTGGTCTGCAATAGGGTCAGACATATCATCTCCCTCGACAAGCACGGTAAAAAACGCCGTGATAGAGCCTTTTCCCTCTTCTTTTCCGGCGCGTTCCATTAGTTGCGGCAAAAGCGAAAGAGTGGATGGCGGGTACCCTTTTGTGGTCGGCGGTTCACCGAGTGCCAAGCCTATCTCTCTTTGCGCCATTGCAAAACGGGTCACGGAGTCCATCATAAATAGTACATCTTGACCTTGTTCCTTGAAGTATTCTGCCACGCTCATAGCAGCAAATGCCCCATATTTTCGCATCAGAGCCGAGTCGTCGGAGGTTGCCACGACTATGACCGTATTTGTCAGGTCACCGCCTAGGTTTTTCTCCACAAATTCGGGCACCTCTCTGCCCCTTTCGCCGATTAGCGCTATTACCTTTATTTTTGCGGTGCATCCTTCGACTATCATGCCCATCAAGGTCGATTTTCCCACACCAGAGCCTGCGAAAATTCCTAGTTTTTGCCCTTTTCCGCAGGTGAGCAGTCCGTCTATCGTCTTGACTCCGACCGAAAACACCTCGTCGATAAGTCCTCTTTTCATGGCGGCGACCGGCGGACGGATGACGCTCATTAGCTCATCCAGCTCTATCTCCCCTTTGCCGTCGATTGGTCGCATGAGCGGGCTTACGACTCGCCCAAGCAGCCCTTCGCCTACCGGAATTTTGAGTCCGGTCTCGGAGGCGTAGACTCTGTCTCCTATCTTAAACCCCTCCACGAAGCCAAACGGAGAGATGCTAAATTTTGCCTCATCTAGGGCGGTCACCATTCCAAGGCTCTCGTTTTTATCATCTACCGAAGAGACTCTTACGATGTCGCCCACCCCGGGTCTTAGACCTATCGCCTCGAAGTTTGTGGCGTTTACTTTCGTAATGACCGCAAAGGCGGGAGAGAGATTGATTTTGTTTAGTTTGTCGGTTAGTGAGCTTAGAGGCATTAAAACCTATTGCCCCCGTGGGTGTTGATGATGGAGTAAAACTCCTCTCTTGTCTTTGCATCCTTCAAAAACAGCCCACGAAGAGACGAGGTTGTCGTGGAAGCATGCATCTTTTCAACGCCTCTCATCTCCATACACATATGTCTCGCAGATATGACAACGCCTACACCTTTTGGATTTATTGCCTCCATTAGAGCGTCAGCTATCTGTTCTGTTAGCTTTTCTTGGATTTGAAGTCTTCTTGCGAATATATCCACGACTCTAGGAATTTTGGATAGTCCAACCACTTTGCCGTTTGGGATGTATGCCACATGTACACGACCGAAAAAAGGCAAGATATGGTGCTCGCACATCGAATAAAACTCAATATCACGCACCACGACCATCTCCGAGCTGGAGCTTTCAAAAAGGGCGTCACCGAGAGCCTCTTTTGGGTCCTTATCGTAACCGCCGAAGATATAATCATAAGCTTTTGCTACTCTGTACGGAGTTTTGACAAGTCCCTCTCTTTTCGGGTCTTCGCCGATTTGTACTAACACTTCGCCAACTAGCTCTTCTATTTTTTTGTCTTTGTCCATTAAATTTGGCGCCTTTCCAAAATTGACATCTCCCGCTTATGCGGGTAGCTTTAGGGGGATGCAAGGGACATTTATGTCCTTGCCGCNNTGCATTAGTGTATAACTAAGAATATAAATATAACAAAAATGGGCTGTTGCGAGAGCCGAAACAATAAAGTAAATTTTGCTAAAATCAGGCTATTTTTAACAAAAAATTTTAGGTTTTAAGGAAACAGATGAAGTTATCATGCGAGAAAAAAAATAGCGCAAACGGCAAAATATCAATAACGGTATCAAGAGATATATTAGATGCAAAAGCAAAAAAGATAGCGGGCAATATAGCTAGAAATGTAAAAGTTGATGGTTTTAGAAAAGGCAAAACTCCTGCGGCGGTAGTAGAAAAAAGATACGGCGAAAAAATACAAGAAGACGCTAGACAAGAGGTAATCAATGAAGCCCTCACAAACGGACTTAAAGAGCTTAATATCGATACAAAAGACCTTGTAGGTCAGCCCCTTGTTACAAAATTTGAAGAGGTTGACGGCGGCGTAAATGCGGAAATCAGCTTTTCTATGAGACCTGAAATAGCGTTTGAAAAAGTAGAGGAGCTAATTCCTGACTTTAAAGAGGTAGAAATTGCCCAAAAAGAGCTAAACGAGAGAATAGAGTCTCTTGCCAGAGCAATGGCTCCGCTTGAAAAATATGAGGGTAAAAGAATGGTTAAAAAAGGCGACTTTTTGACTGTTGATTTTGTCGGTACCGTTGACGGCGTAGAGTTTGCGGGCGGCAAAGCTGATGATATGCAAATAGAACTTGGCGGCGGCAGATTCCTTCCTGATTTTGAGAAAAACCTAGAAAAAATGAAAATCGGCGACGAAAAAGAGTTTGAACTGGTATTCCCTGAAGATTACGGCAATAAAGAGCTTGCAGGCAAAACTGCAGTATTCAAAGTAAACCTAAAAGGCATCCAAGTAAAACCTGATGTAACTATAGATGAAGAACTTGCCAAAAAAATGATGCCGGAAGACCCTGAGGCGACTCTTGAAAAACTAAAAGCTATCATCGAAGAGCAACTAAAAAGCGAACAAACAACTAAGCTGTTTACGGATGAGCTAAAACCTCAGCTCATCGAAGCTCTTGTGGGTAAATACAGCTTTGATTTGCCTGATATGATAGTAGAGCAAGAGATGGATTTGATGTTCAGAGGCAAGATAGGCACAATGAGCGAAGAAGAGATAACAGCTCTAAAAGATGCGGAAGATAAAGTAAAAGCTATGAGAGAAGAGATGAGAGCTGAAGCTGAAAAAAGTGTAAAAGCTACATTTATGATAGACGAACTTGCAAGAAAAGAGGGTATTAGCGTAGCCGATAACGAACTTGTTCAAGCGATATTCTACGAAGCGATGGGAATGGGCGCCGAGCCTAAAGCTATGCTTGAGTACTATCAAAAACAAGGTCTTCTGCCTGC
>DIZY01000107.1:7464-8754 GCA_002428055.1 Helicobacteraceae bacterium UBA6016 | reverse complement strand
AAAACCGGAAGAGGTGAGCGAAGCTACGATATATACTCTAGACTTCTAAAGGATAGAATCATCTTTCTATCCGGCGAAATTAACGACGCCGTTGCCAGCACTGTCGTTGCGCAACTTCTATTTTTGGAAGCTGAAGCTCCGGATAAAGATATATTTCTTTATATCAACTCTCCAGGAGGAGTGGTAACAAGCGGCTTTAGTATTTTTGATACGATGCAGTATATTAGACCCGATGTTTGTACTATCTGTATAGGGCAAGCGGCTTCTATGGGTGCATTCCTCTTGTCGTCTGGCACGAAAGGCAAAAGATATGCTCTTCCGCACGCTAGAATTATGATACATCAGCCGTTGGGTGGAGCGCAAGGTCAGGCTACGGACATAGCTATTCAGGCAAAAGAGATTTTGAGAATGAAAGATGAGCTAAATGGAATTTTAGCTTCACAAACTGGTCAAAAACTTGATAAAATAGTTTCAGATACGGATAGAGACTTTTTTATGAGCGCAGCAGAGGCTGCAGAGTACGGTCTCATCGATAAAGTCTTGGAAAAGAGCTTCAAATAAAGGCTAAAAATTGCTTATACAAAAAAGTGGGCTAAAACCGAGCCTAGGTAGCGCTTCTTCCCCTTCGCTGGGCGGTGCAAATAAGCCATCCCCTGTAAAGGCGGGAGGCGGCACGCCTCTTGATCAGTTTGCCGCAGAGGTTCTTGTCAAAATAAGTGAAGAGGGTTTGCCTCCTATTCCGAGCTATTTTGAGCTCTATTTTGAGACGATGCTTCAAGATAAGCCTTTTGATTTTAGAAAAGAGGTGGCTGAACAGTTAAGCTCTCAAGACTCCGGCGGTGATGAAAAAAGAGTACTTCTTGAAACAAAACTCAAAGAGGGTTTTACCTCCATCAAAGATATACTACAAAATGTTTCGGTTTTGTATAAGCAGGTGCTTTCCGTTATTGAAACGACTAAAAAAAGGTCACAGGAAGCAAAGGGTATCAATAATCCAGCTGCGGTGCAAAATTTTGCTACAACACTTTCAAGTGACGCCGAGATGCTTGCCAATTTTCTATCAAAACAAGCAACTATTTTTAAGGATCTCTACCAAAAGAGCGCAAATATAGTAAAAGAGGTTGAGACGGAGAGTATATTTGATGCGAGATACGGTATCTACAATAAGAGATATTTGTGCGCCCAGATAGAGCAAGAGCAGAAAATGATAGTCAAATACGGACATAGTAGCACGCTTTTGCTCTCTAGCCTCTCCGCAAAAGTCATAGAGGATATTGGAAACGACAAGGG
>DIZY01000107.1:5524-7334 GCA_002428055.1 Helicobacteraceae bacterium UBA6016 | reverse complement strand
CTATATGACATGATGAGCTCTACGAACTTCTTCTTGGGCGATAAAGAGGTGGAGCTAAAAATTTGTTGCGGAATCGTTGGACTCAGCAAAGATAAAAGCGCCGATGAAACCATAGAGTCGGTGCTAACGGCGCTTAGAACTTGCGATGAGAACGCAATGGGTCCTTATGTGCTAGGGGAGTAGATGTTGGTTAGAGAGATAATTACATATCCGGATAAACGGCTAAAACAACACTCCAAAGATGTAGAGAGCTTCGATGAAAATCTTCATAAGCTGCTTGACGATATGTATGAAACGATGCTTCATAGCGGCGGAATAGGTCTGGCTGCTATTCAAGTCGGAGTTCCTTTGAATGTTTTAATACTTGAGCTTTGTGATGAAGATGGCAATAAAATATCGGAATTAATGGAAGTAATTAACCCGAAAATAATAAGTAAACATGGCGAAACAAAACATAAAGAGGGTTGCCTATCGGTGCCTGATTTCTACGAAGATGTTGTTAGGTTTGAAAAAGTAAGCATCGTTTACAGCGATAGACATGGTAATAGCGTGAGTATCGAAGCGGATGGGTTAATGTCGATAGCTTTTCAGCACGAGATAGACCATCTCAATGGCAAACTTTTTTTTGAGAGACTCTCCATTCTAAAACGCAAAAAATTTGAAAAAGAGTATATGGCTCCCGTCAAAATAGGCAAAAAATGACGGAACTAGGCTCTGCTACCTTAGAGGGTGCAAGAGCTAGGGCGGTACAAGTAGAGTGCTCACTCATCAAAGGACTTCCGTCGTTTACGATAGTGGGGCTTGGTGACTCTTCAATTCAGGAGTCAAAAGAGAGGGTAAAAGCCGCCCTCGCAAAAAACGGCGTTACCCTTCCTCCTTACAAACTCATAGTTAATTTATCCCCCGCAGACCTCAAAAAAAGTGGAAGCGTCTTTGATTTTCCGATAGCAATCGCTATTATGGCGGAGTGCATGAAAGCGAGTATTGTGCTCAAAGACGCCGTATTTTTGGGAGAGCTCGGTCTTGATGGAACACTCAAGCACTCAAATCAGATATTTCCCATAGCTCTTAGTCTTGCAAAAGAGGGCAGGGCAAAAAAGTTTGTAGTGCCGCAAGAGAGCGCCGAGTTTGTCTGTAAAATTTCCTCCGCCGAAGTTTATGCGGCTTCAAATCTGCAAGAGGCGTTTTCGCTAGTTACGAGTGAAAATCCTTTGCCGTATGAGGCAGCCAGTGATATTGACTCAAAATATATTGAGATAGATGGTGTTAAATATTTTTTTGACACCGAATTTGAGTTGGATTTTGCCGAAATCAGGGGTCAGGCTATTGCCAAAAGAGCGGCGATGATTGCGGCGGCGGGTATGCACAATATTTTGCTTGACGGCTCTCCTGGGTGCGGCAAGAGTATGATAATGAAACGGCTAAGATATATTTTGCCGCCATCCTCGACGGAAGAGGTGCTCAAGTTTGCGATGCTCGATTTTTTAGACGGCAAAGAAGCCCGTTTTAGACCTCTTCGCCCATTTCGTTCGCCGCACAACAACGCTACCCGTTCGGCGCTTCTAGGTGGAGGCTCAAGGGATGGGCAGATTGGCGAAATCGCTTTGTCGGCGGGAGGGATGCTTTGGCTTGACGAGTTGCCGCATTTTGAAAAGACGCTTTTGGAGGGGCTAAGAGAGCCGCTTGAAAACTACCGCATACTTATCTCAAGAGTAAACTCAAAAATAGAGTATGAGGCCGACTTTTTGTTTGCAGGCTCTATGAATCCATGCCCATGCGGAAATTTGCTCTCAAAAACAAAAGAGTGTAG
>DIZY01000107.1:3984-5429 GCA_002428055.1 Helicobacteraceae bacterium UBA6016 | reverse complement strand
CAGATATTTGAGTCCGTGCTAAAAGCGTTTGAGATGCAAAAAAGAAGAGGGCAGAGCGTCTTTAATGCAAGGCTAAACGAAAAAGAGACAAAGGCACTTGTGGTTGCCTCTGACGCAATGGATATATTGGCGCAAGGAGTTGTACGGTTCGGACTATCTGAAAGAGGGAGGGTTAAGACGCTGAAAGTGGCTAGAACTATTGCTGATATAGAAGGGGTAAACGAGATAAGAAAAGCGCATATTTTAGAGGCTCTTTCCTATCGAAAAAGAGGCTAGCTACTTCAGTTTGCCTATTCTGGCTTGAAGTTTTAGCCACTCTTTGTGTTCCATTAGTGGAAAACCGCTGTATGTTTTGCCGCCGTCAATGGATTTTGTTATTCCGCCTCTTGCTGCTATGGTTGCAAAGGCGCCGATATGTAGGTGACCTGCCGCAGCGCTTTGTCCTCCCATTACTACATTTCGCCCAAGCGTTGTAGAGCCTGCAACGCCTGATTGGCTAACAAGTATGGAATACTCTCCTATTTCGCAGTTGTGTCCTATCTGTACAAGATTGTCTATTTTGACCCCTCTTTTGATTCTCGTTACGCCAAATACTGCCCTATCAATCGTCGTATTGGCGCCAATCTCTACGCCGTCTTCTATTATCGCTATGCCGTTTTGGTAGATTTTGACATGTTCCCCTGTCTTTGTGTGGGCAAACCCAAAGCCGTCCGAGCCTATTACGCACCCTGAATGCAGTATGCAGTCATTGCCTACTATGCACTCTCGATAAACTGTGACATTGGGATAGATGGTCGTATCATTGCCTATCGCCGCATAATCACCTATATATGCCCCGCTCATTATGACGCTGTTTTTGCCTATTTTTGCGCCTTTGCCTATATATGCGTTTGGCATAATCTGTGCGCTCTCGTCGATAAACTCCGGCCCACCGACTTCAAAAGCAGGTCTAGCAAATAGTTTTGTTGCAATCGCTAGTTTTAGATACGGCTCACTTGTCACAAGAACCGTTACACTGCTTGGAGCGTGAGGCGCATTTTCGGCTGTTAGCAAAACGGCCGCCGCTTTTGTGGTTTTGAGGTCATTTAGATATTTTGAATTATCAAGAAATGTGAGCTCATTTTCTTTGGCATCTTTTAGCGTGTTTATGCCGACTATCTCTATCTCCTCCGTACATTCCAGTCCGATATGTGCGGCTATTTGGGAAAGTTTCATCTTATGCCTTTTGCTTCTTTATAGAGCTCGTTTGCTACGCCAAGGTAGCTTCTCATGTCGTTTATTCTACTTTGGCTTGACGGGTGTGTAGATAAAAACTCAGGCGTTTTGGAGCCGCCCATTTTTGCCATCTTTTCCCATACTTTTATGGCGGCATTCGGGTCATATCCTGCTCTAGCCATTAGCTCTAGCCCCATTCTGTCAGCTTCCCTCTCATGTTCTCTAGAGTA
>DIZY01000107.1:3590-3955 GCA_002428055.1 Helicobacteraceae bacterium UBA6016 | reverse complement strand
CTTTTTGTGAGCGCTCCCGCTATTGAGAGACCGAGGTTTTGGGCGTATGATTGGCTCATTCTCTCTCTTGCGTGTTCCCTGAGGGCGTGAGCTATCTCGTGCCCCATCACGGCGGCTATCTCGTCGTCCGTTATTGTCACCTTCTCCAAAATCCCCGTATAGAACATGATTTTGCCTCGTCCGGCGCAGTAAGCGTTGATTTCAGGAGATTTCATTACATTGACTTCCCAGCCCCATGAGGGTGCGTCATCCCTGAAGACTTTTGTCTGCGGCACAAGTTTTGCGGCTATTGCCCTTAGTCTTTCGGTCTGTTTTCTGTCGGGGTTTAGGCTGCTATTTTTGTCTGCATTTTTGACCTCTTGGAG
>DIZY01000107.1:0-3482 GCA_002428055.1 Helicobacteraceae bacterium UBA6016 | reverse complement strand
AAAAGCCAAGCGGTTTTTTTCATTCGTGTACCTCTAAAAGTTTTATTTTTCTATAGCTACGATGCCGCCTCTTACTATCTCTTTGGGGGAGAATTTTTTGACGGCTTTCAAAAATCCCTCTATTCTTTTTGGCTCATCTGAAGCCATTACTATAACGCTATCTTCCGTGGCATCGACTATCTTACCGTTGTATGAGGCGGATAGCGCTTCTATGTCGGCTAGTGAGCATGATGAAGGTATTTTGACCAGTACCATCTCTTTTTCGACCATCTCCTGATGTTCAATGACTTTGAATGTGGAGATTAGCTTATGAAGCTGTTTTACTATCTGCTCCAACACTTTTTTGTTGCCGCTTGTCTCTATCGTTACTCTTGATAGGTTGCTTCCCGGCATTGGAGCTACCGTTAGCGTCTCTATGTTGTAGCCTCTGCCCGCAAAAAGCCCGGCAATACGAGCCAATACGCCGTGTTCGTTTACTACTTCAACAGATATTATTCGTCTTTCAGTCATTGTCACTCCTTCAGCTCTAGCATCATATTGTATAGCGCACCGCCGGTCGGAACCATCGGAAGTACATTTTCTAGTCTGTCGATAACGACATCGATAATGACCGGAACTTTTAGCGTTACTGCCTCTTTTAACGCCGCTTCAAACGCTTCGTAGCTCTCTACTCTATATCCTTTTGCACCGTATGCGTCCGCTAGTTTTACGAAATCAGGCTGCATCATTAAATCAACGGCGGAGTATCTTTTTTCGTAGAAGAATGTCTGCCACTGTCTTACCATTCCGAGGTAGTTGTTGTTTAGTATTACATTGATAACATTAAGCCCATGCTCTGTCGCCGTCATCATCTCTTGGATATTCATCTGTATAGAGCCGTCGCCTGTGATATTGATGACTACTCTATCCGGATATGCCATTTTTGCGCCCATTGCCGCCGGAAAACCAAAGCCCATTGTGCCAAGTCCACCGCTTGTTACCCACTGTCTAGGCTCGTTAAAAGGGAAAAACTGCGCTGCCCACATCTGGTGTTGACCGACATCTGTGGAGACTATCGTATCTTTCGGAAGGATTTCACCCATTTTTTTGATGATAGTCTGCGGTTTTAGCGCTTTGCCGTCTTCTTTGTAGGTCTTGTCAAGTGGGTGAAGCTCGTCAAATCTCTTGATTAGTTCTCTCCAATGCTTCAGCCTCTCTTTGTCAAAACCATCTTTTTTTATTTGGTCGTTTAGCTCCGTTAGTACGGATTTTAGGTCTCCGACTATCGGATGGTTCGCGTTTACTAGTTTTGAGATGGAGCTAGGGTCTACATCGACATGTATAACCTCTGCGTTTTTTGCAAATTCACTTAGCTTGCCCGTTACCCTGTCGTCAAATCTAGCGCCAAGAGAGATGATAAGGTCAGCCTCGCTCATTCCCATGTTTGCGGCGTAACTTCCGTGCATACCGAGCATACCTATTAGTTGCTCATCCGTAGCGGGTAGTGCGCCTCTTGCCATTAGCGTTTCAACACAAGGAATTCCAGTCAGCTTTGCAAGCTCTCTAAGCTCTTTAACCGCCTCGGCAAGTATGACGCCGCCGCCTATGTAGAGCATCGGTCGCTGAGCCTCTCTCATAACCTCAAGCGCTTTGTGTATCTGCTTTGGGTTGCCTTTTTGTACCGGTTTGTAAGTCTGCATAGAGAAATTCTCTTTTCTATACCACTCGCCGAAAGTTGCCGTAATGTCTTTTGGTATATCTATATGCACCGGACCCGGTCTGCCGCTTCTAGCGATATAAAAAGCCTCTTGCAGTATATGCGGAAGCTCCTCTATCGTCTTGACTAAGTAGTTATGCTTCGTGCACGGTCTTGATATACCGACAGCGTCAATCTCTTGAAAAGCGTCAGTACCGATAAGACCTATAGGCACCTGCCCGCTGATGACGACCATCGGGATAGAGTCTGTGTACGCCGTAGCTATTCCCGTAATCGCATTGGTAAATCCCGGACCGCTTGTGACAAAAGCAACTCCGACTCTGCCTGTAGCTCTTGCATAGCCGTCCGCAGCATGTATAGCGGCTTGCTCATGTCTTGTCAAAATATGTTTAAAATGCGTCTGTTTGCAAATCTCGTCGTATATGTTGAGAACGGCGCCGCCCGGATAACCGAATACGGTATCAACGCCCTCCGCTCTCATAGCCTCTACAACCATTTGCGAGCCGTTTAGTTTCAAGCTCATTTTAGTTCCTTAAAAAAATATATCAAATTATACGCAAATGCGGGCAAAGCCCGTATTTGCGGCATGGACACGAGTGTCCCTACAACCCCCTGAAGCTACTAGCTGGCGCTAGAGATAATAGGTCAGAAAATATTAATTTTCTTACAAGCCGCCAGAGCTACTCCTTCTCGTAGTCCGTCATCAAACACTCTGCACTCTCTAAAACCGGAAGCCTCAAAAATCTCTTTAAAAATAAAAATTCCGGCTATTATCAGATCTTCTCTGCCGACGCCCACCAGTTTTGAGCGTTCGCCCTCGCTGATTTTTAGCAGTTTTGTAAATATCTTGTCCACATCATCAAGGCCGACCGTAGAGCCGTTGATTTTTGACCAGTCGTAGCTCTCATAGTCCATACCCATTTTCAAAGCGGAGACCGTGGTAGGTGTGCCCGCCGTTGCACAAAACATCTGTGGTTTCAAAAAAGCGTACATCGTGTCTTTAATAAACTCTTTTAGCTCAAAACACTCTTTTTTGATCCCCTTCTCAAGTGCGTCGTGACCTCTGTATTTTTGAGCCATCGCCACTATGCCGACATCGAAGCTCTCCATTGTGAGCTTATCGCCTTTTTTGAAGATGATCTCCGTAGAACCGCCGCCTATATCGACGAGCAAAAAGCTATCAGAGCTTTGCTCTGTGCCTTTCATCGCCTCTTCGACCGCAAGAGCCGTCAAAAAAGCTTCCGTTTCACCGTCTATTATCCTTGCCTTTAGTCCAAACTTGGCTTCAAGCTCTTTCAAAAACTCAGCGCCGTTTTTGGCTTTTCTATACACCGCAGTCGCTACGGCTATCGTCTTGTCGTCGCTTCCGAGCTTTTTATTCATCTCTTCCAAAGCGGCTACGACTCTCGCTTTTGCTTCGTCGTTTATGACGCCTGCGCTATGCGTTTTGTCGGCAGTTTTTACTATTTTTTCAAATGTGGACAGTTTTTTTCCTGTCTCACAATCATATTTAACGGCTCTAACGGTATTAGAACCTAAGTCAATGGCTATCAATTTGTACAATTACCTCGTTTATATTATTACTATTTATGTCAATCTAATTGCGAATTTTAGCAAAAGGTTGTTTATACCCCGCACCGTGTAGAATTACGAAAAATTTTGCTTGAGAGGCGTTGATGAAACTAGGCGTAAATATCGACCATATAGCGGTTCTGAGGGAAGCGAGAAAATGCGGCGACCCATCCCCGATAGACGCACTTTTGCCTTGCGTATTAGGCGGTGCGGA
>DIZY01000100.1:48956-55051 GCA_002428055.1 Helicobacteraceae bacterium UBA6016 | reverse complement strand
AAAGCGAAGAGGACGGTGAGGGCGAGCAAAAAGACTTAGAGGAATCAGACCACTCTAGCGCTGAAAATGACGGGGATGGCGAAGCGCTAGACGCACTTTTGGTACAGGCTTTGTCTATGGCAAAAGCGGACGCCGCAATATCTGAGGGGCTACTTCTTGAGATAGGCGAAATAATAAAGCCCGATATTCGCTTTGATGATGTGCTAAAAGAGTATCTGTGCGTATCGCTGTTTGAAAAAAGAGAGAGTTTTGAGCGGCCAAATCGCAGATATATACATCAGGGCATCTATATGCCGGGGTTTATTAGGCCAAACGAATTTTTGAATCTTTATATCGCTATTGACAGTTCAATGTCAGTCGGCGAAGAAGAGTATCGCCGCTTTCTGGGGGCTGCTTCATCGGTGGTACAGAGCTTTAGCGAATACAAAATAACGCTTCTGCCATTCGATTCAAAAATCAATAAAAATCTAGTAGTCAGGCTAAGCGGCTCCGAACCTTTTTGTGAAGAGCTTTTCCGCATTCCAAAGACGGACGGCGGAACAGATATAGAGTGCGTATACGAATTTGTAGAACAAGACGAAGAGCTTGTCCGTGAAGCTACGCTAATCGTATTAACAGACGGGTATTTCGAAGCGCCCCGCAATCCGCCAATCGAAACCCTGTTTTTGGTAAGTGAACGAAAAAATATCGTTAGGTTTGAAGAGTATGGAAAAACTATCTGGCTCGGAATATAGAGCCCTCATAGAGAGCCTATCCGAACTGCCTTCGTTTGAGGCGGACGGGGATGCTATGTTTTTGGAGCACGCAGACACGCAGGCAAGGCTACTTTGGGCTTTTTATCGCCCTAGCGGCTCACATCCCTCGCAGCTTAGCGACGACGAGCCCCTTGTCGCCGCAATGGGTTTTAGCCATTCACGCCTCGGCGCTTTGGAGAGGCTAAGGCTGCTAAACCCAAAGGTGCTAGAAAGCGATGCACTCCGCCAAAAAATATCCAAAAGAGCCAGAATGCTATTTCGGGCTCTTGCCGATGATGATTTTCGAGAAATGGCGACAACGGTGCGAGAGTTTCCCATCTATACGCAACTCTCGGTAGATCAGCTAATCAACGGCCGAAAGATGATAGAAGAGGTCAAGCTGGATATTACAAGCGTAAATGAGTATCTATATTTGGCGCAGGAGTTTTGGAGTGAGGCGGCAAGTGCGGCTTTGTACGCAAGGCTTAGGCCCAGAGGCGGGTTTGATGAAGAAGAGGCGGCAAGACTCCTTAAAAAAGTAAAATCTCTTGCTTTGGTGCACAAAGTTTTGACGGATTTTGCTGTTTTGGCGTGCGAAGAGGCTTTGCAAAATGCGACACATCCACTCAAAAAAATAGTGCTACAAAAAGAGATAGCAAACCTAAAAAAGGCCGCAAATGCGTAAATTTGATATAGCAAAATACGATAGATTTTTGGACAAAAATCCAAATCTGGAAACAAGCGAGCATTGGGCAAGAGCAAACAAAACGACATATACTCTTTTTAATGTACTAATAGACCAAGACCTAAGAGAGTTGGTCTTTGTGCTGGAGCATTACCCTCAATATATTCCGCTTGTTTGCGGACATTTTCGATATAGCTACGGGTATAGCGAGCACGAAGCGGACTTGGAGTCGGCCTCAAAGCTTTTGTACATGGGGGAACCATACAAAACAAACCAATTTATGCGAAATGTCCTCATCAAGCTCCCAAAGCTCCAATCGATGGATACCTCGGAAGCAACCGTGCTTTTGAAAAAGCTAGAAAGTTCCAAAGATGCGGCACATCCGGCACTGCTGCACTACTACAAAAAAGAGTTCGAAAAATGGCTACGGCAAAGCCAGATACACCCACTGCAAAAAATAGTTATAAAAAAATCGATAGACGCCTTAACGGCCGATGACTATGATGATTTATCGAGCGACGACAAAGATGATGGACTTAATATTCCCTATCTAGCCTAGGTGTTTATTTTTTACAATTATTTTATATCACCTATTTTTCTGCATTTCAATGATGAACCGTTAGCGTCCAGCAGTAAAGTCAAATTTTCTGAACTAAAAAGACTTCCCTGATTTCTCTTGTATGCCAAACCGTCCACGCAAACCACCTCTTCCCCTATTATCTTACCGTCATTGCCAATCGCTACCGCATTGCTTTTATACGAATCCAATATGGCATATACTCCAACCAATACAAAGGCCGCTATTGCCATTTTAAAGGATGACATCTTGGCGACCATCATACCTGCAAATACAACTACCGCCAAAATAATCAATAAAGAAGAGGATGCTCCACCGACAAGAAAATTATTGATTGCACCGCCCATAAAACTTCCCTTTACTGTTTTAGTGTATTTTATCTTGTTATTAAAAATTTTGATTGTATAAAATTGGCATACTTAATAAGCAGTGGCTAACTAGACGCTTGTTTAAAGTGATTTAAAAGACTTTTGAGGATTTATTAGGAAGTGAGAGGGACAGCCACGCTAATACCTTATAAAGCCTATTCCATACAGTTTTTCAAAAATAAAATTTTATCAGTTATTACAAAAGTTATTACATAAAGCAATATTGCTAATCAATAAGCATCAATGACTATTAATATTTGGCTTATTTTATTAGAATTTTATAAAATTTTAACTACGCTTGGAAGCTTGCATAAAATGCTTTACTTGCACGCTAGAGTTCCTCTTGCTTTTTTTGAGACCTCTTCTCTTCTTCTTCAATCAGCCTACACATCTCCACCATCCGTTCATACTTATCTATAGGCATCATCACTACCTCCAGTTTGTCGTCTTTTATGGCGCCTATTTTTTCAAGCTCGCCGTAATCCACTAGCTCTTTTTTGGTAAATCTTGACCCATCCTCCTCTCTTGCAAGTATGGAGGAGCAAATATCTGATCTTTCTTGTCCTCTTGCCTCTCGTTCTTGCTCTTTTTTTGCAATCAAATAAACTCCGTAAGAGATGGCGGCTGCTAGCGCCCCTAGCCATAAACCTTCACCTAAACTCATTTCGCATCTCCTCTGCTATCCTAAAAAAAATCATTTATCTTTTCCTTTAGCCACTCTTCTTTTTTAGCTATAAATATCCACATAAAAAATAGCCCCATTAGCCAGCCTATAATTGCCACTATCAGCTCATCTACATCTTTGCTTTTTAGATAGTTAAGATACGACAGTGCGCCAACAACCCAAAGCGCTAAAAGCATACAGAGTGCTTTTGCGGCTCGTTTTAGTGCGTCCGACAGTTGTCTGCCCACACCACTAGCTTTATTATCTTGATTCATTTTTGAACCCTTTAATATGAACATCTATCGATATTGTTATAAAAAGCGACTCCTGCGTTCGTATCTACAAATGCATTCATCTTTTCGTCATATGAGTAGCCGTTGTCTAGGCTGACCTTGACTAGCATGTTTCCATTGTTGCACCAGATAGTCCTCCCGCAAGAAAGGCTCTTTTTTGTTTTTCTTGGTAGATATAGTAAAATGAAGGCATACCCACAAATACAGTCGAAGTCAACAAGTGCGTCGCCTACTTCAATGGTCTTTACGCTTTTTGCATCGACAAATTCAATATAAAGAGCGTCTATTGTCTTATCAAAGCTGATTTTCATGCTTGCAATACCTCCTTTTTTTGGAAGCGAACTATAACTATTTTAATTCGGTGTTGTTTTTATAGAAAAATTCCTATAGCTTGTAGCAACTACCAAAAATAATAAAATTTCGCCGTTTCAAAGTCAAAATCCAAAAAAGAGGTTTTTATGAGGTATTTGAAGTATCCAATAGCTTTTGGCGCTGCTGCTCTTCTCTTCACCGGCTGCGCCACAACAGAGCTACAGACCCAAACCAAAATGACAAGTTCTATCTTCCTAGACCCTGTCAAAAAGTCGGAGAGAACTGTATTTGTAAGTATCAAAAATACAAGCGGGCAAGATGTGGGCGCACTAGAGCCTCGTATCGTCTCAAAGCTAAACTCAAAAGGCTATAAGGTGGTAGACGACCCAGAAGCCGCCAAATATACGCTGATGAGCAATGTACTATTTGCCAATAATCTCAAAGAGGCAAAAGCGGCAGGGGCGGCTAGTACCGGAGCAGTTGTAGGCGGAGTGCTTGGAGCGGTAAATAGCGGAGGCAAAGACGGGCTTATCGGAGCGGTAGTGGGTGGTCTAGTCGTTGGTGGTATCGGTAAGCTAACCGAAGATGAGATATTTCGGATGGTGACCGATGTCGTAGTAAGGGAGAAAAAATCGTCAAAAGTAGTGACGGTCAAAGATACAAAGGAGGGTCAAGTATCTTTGGGGCAAGAGGCAAGAGCTGGATTTGCCAACTCTTTTGCAGGTCCTATCCGATCAAATGACGGAGCGGGAGGCACGATAAACTCCAATCAATCCACAAAAACAGCGCAAAGCTACGAGACCGACTATGTGGAGCATAAGACAAGAGTATTTAGCGAAGCGGTCAAGATGAATCTAAAGCTAGATGAAGCGTTGCCCGTAATGGTTGAGAAGATGGCTGAACAGATAAGCCAGATATTTTAAAAAGGTAAAATCAGATGAAAAAAATAGTAGTTATATCAATAGCGGCGCTTAGCGCAATCGTGTTCTCTGGCTGTGCGCAAAAGCCAATAGTAGCTTTCAATCCAAATAACAAATCAGAAGCGCTTGTCAGTATACGAAACGGCTCAGGCTCGCCATCGTGGGGTGCAAATGAAAAAACATCAGCGTCAAATGCTCTTCAAGTGGCGGCGGAAGCTACGCTAAAAGAGGGCAAGCAGTATTTCTATATCATCAAGCCGGATGAAATATCAAATGTCAAAGGCTCCATGATGAGTAGCGGCAAAGAGTACCTTGAGAAGTGCTTGTCCTCAAGCGGTGTTATGCTCAATGTCGGCGGCATGGGTCTTCATAAGTGTGGAGTTAGCAACAATACCATGGCAAAACTGGTTATCGGCATGAGCGACAAAAGACCTGAAAATATGATGTCGTATGACGCAAATGAGGTGATAACAGAGCTAAAAGCGCAGGGGCTTTATGATGATGGCAAAAAAGAGGTTGAAAGGAGGTAGGTTTGGACGGCAAGAGATGAGAGGCGCTCTCTTGCCGATTTTGCAAAGGCTGGGACTAATGACCTTGGGCGCCTAATACAAATAAGCCGGTACAAACCATACACCGTTTCGATAATCAAAAATATCTCTGTTTATCACGGTCATATTTTTGATATTTTTGTCTGCATATTTTGAGGCAAACTCGCCAAACGCTTTGGGTATTTGCGTATGAGTTCCGGCTTTGACCTCAAATATAGATAACCCATCCTCGCTCACTTTGACAAAATCTATCTCTGTCTTCGACTGAGTGCGGTAAAAATGTAGTGACTCGGTCGCCAAAAGCTCACCTGCAAGTCTATTGTAGGCGTAGTTCTCATACAGCGCACCGCTATCCACTCTGTCGCCCAAAGCTACAAACGATGAGATTTGTAGATTTCTACTGCCTAGGTCTTTGAAAAATAGCTTTTTGTTTTTGGATATTTCATTGTTTTTGTTGGTAAAAAATGGGGAGAGTTCGCCTATTATGAAGGTGTCTTTTAGTATTTGCACATATCTGCTTAGCGTGTTTAGAGCTACTTTTATATCCTTTGATACGCCGGCAGAGTTGAATGTCCCGCAGGTATTGATGGAGATATATTTGAGCAGATTGTTGTATGCCTCTACATTTTCTATGTTTGCGATGTCTCTTATGTCTTTGTTGATGTATGAGTCGATGATGCTTTTGAGCTTTGTTATTTTCTCCTCTTTTGATGGGAGCAGTACGACCTCCGGATAGCCGCCAAACAGCAAGTACTCATGAAAAGCAGATAAAAACTCTTGTGACAAGGCGTCAACCATCGGCTTTAGGCTCAGCTTGTCGATAGCCTCCGCAAACATCCGTTTGAAGTTTAGCAGCCTCTCGTGCCCATGAAACATCAAAAACTCATCAAAACTCAGCGGCTCTACCCCAAAGACTCTTTTTCGTCCCGCCAATGAATCCGTGAATTTGTGCTTTATCTCCAAAGAGCTACTTCCAGTAGCGATAACCCTGACG
>DIZY01000100.1:44816-48856 GCA_002428055.1 Helicobacteraceae bacterium UBA6016 | reverse complement strand
CTCGCATTTTCAAAAAGCCGCCTTTTGGAGCCGTCTTCAAGGTCGTAGTATATTTTTTGTTTTTGCTCTATCTTATAGGCATCCATAGTCATTTTGGTAAGAGTCGTTTTACCCACTTGTCTTGTGCCTAGCAGGAAAATAATCTCATGGGAAGAGAGTGAGCTTAGTATCTTATCACCAATAATTCTACTATACACTTGATATTTCTCCTATGGAAAACTAATAGTCAAGTATACGATTTAGTTCTTTTGGCGCAGCTTATATGAGTATGTCTTCTATAAAATCCCCTAAAAGTCGGGGCTAGGTTGTTGAATTGCCTTTACAATGGGTTTTCATAGAAGTTTTTTACTAAAACTCTTTTATAGCAATTCGTTTTACAAGCTCTTCAAAATACTCTTTCGACCAAATATCAAGCACTCTAGCATCTCGGATGAACCGCCGAATATCTAGCTTCGCCGNNTTAAGCGCCCTATCATTTTTGATAAAACGCCGAATTCCCAGCTTCGCCGCTTCGATGTCTAGCGTATCTATCTTTTCCAAAAGCGCTTTTATCAGCGTATCTCTATCAAATATCTCGCCAAATGCCAAATGTCCGCTCTCTATCGCCCTGATACTCAGATGTTCCAGATTTAGCCTGTGTGAATTTCGCACATACCACTCAAAGTCATACCAGTCCCTGCCCTTGACTCGTTGCCTCCAGCTTCTAAAAAGCAGCGCATGCATCTTGCCGGCATACAAGTCGCCTACGCAAAAGCATTTTACATAAAATGAAAACGGTTGAAGTAGTAGTTTTTCTTCCGTCTCAAATCCAAGCGGAGGTTTTTTGTCCACTTCAAACTTGATTTTGATAGGTCTTGTGATGGCTTTTGAACTAAGAGAGAGGATGTGTATGGCAGTGTCGTTTTTCAAAAAAGCAGATTCGATATTTGTATCTGTCGATTTTTCTTTTTGACTTATCTCTATCTTGATACCCAAAGCCTCAAATTCACTCACGATAGCCTCAAAATACGGCGCAAGGCTAAAGCCCTCATCCACGCCCAAAAGCGAAAAATCAAGGTCTTCCGAATATCTATCCAGCCCATAAAATATCCGCAGAGCAGTACCACCATAAAACGCCGCTTTTTTGAAAAATCCCCCACGATACAGCCCAGCTAGAGCTATCTCTTGCATGATTTCTCGCATGGCATTGTATCTGTCGTCATCGCTTAAAGCGTTATATCTAGCCAACATCTGCTCTAGCATATTATTCGCCTTGCGCTGTTTTGATGTAGGTGCACAAATGGGTGAGAGCTTGCCTTTTGACACCAACCTCCATGCACTCCTCTATGATACCGACATCAAAGCCCTGAAGCCCAGATATGTCGATTCGCAAATCGTCCTCTAGGTATTCACGCATCTGCTTTTGCGAACTTATCGACAGATTCGGAGTGTAGATGAGCTTGTCGCATAGCGCTTTTTCTTTTGAAGCCATGAGAAAATTCGTGCCGTCTTTTGCCTTTTGGCTTGTTATGCCTATGGCAAACAGTTCTTTTTTGGCTTTTGTATAGGTGAACCTACCCAGCGGAGTATCGTATGACTTCGAGGCTTTGGAGCAGATAGAGCTTATCTCGTACACTCTCTCCGGTATCAGCCCATGATACGACAGCGCCCACTCCATCGACACATACGACGGACCGTATATCGTATTTGCTACGAGCTCCAGACATACATCGCCCTCTCGCCACATATCGCCCACTACGAATAGCTCTTTTTTGATACGAATGATTTCACCGCTTTTTGCCATATTTTTTATTTTTTCATTTGGGTTTTTGTATCCATCCAGCAGTGACAGCAGAGTCGAATGAGCGAACGGAACAGCTCCGAGCTTTTTGAGTTCAAAATATAGTTTCATGAGAGTAGTATAACAAAAAGTTTATAGAGAATAAATAGATAATACGAAAAAATCGTATTATCTATCTAAAAATGGTGTCAACTCCGCAGGAATGAAGCGATAAGGACAAAACGGTCGGGTCTTGGTTGTTGAATAGCCTTGTCAATGGGCTTTCAAAGAAGTTTTATTTTTACCGAAACTCTCTTAAGGCAGCCTTTTAGCCAGAAGGTTTTATCCTACTTCAACAATGTCGTCATTTTCTAGTATGAAGACAATTTTTTCTACTTTATCATTTAAAAATTCTTGTAAGTATTTGCTAGTTAGATTGCCGCAGTTCAAAATAATGATCTTTGGAGGTGCGCCAAAACGAAAATATAGTTCGATAAAGTCTCTATCTTTGCTCATTATTACCGCATTTTCAGCTCTTGCTTTTTCAAATATCTCCATATCCGTAGCATCTCTAAGCCCCAAATCCCTGAGCGCAAAAGCTTTGATTTGAAATTTATATTCAAACCATGAAGCCAACTTCGGCGGCAGATGCGCATCAAGCCAAATTATCAAGCAGCTACTCTTTTTACAGCTGTTCTTTGTGCTGCAAAATGCAGACATGCCAAAATATCTTCTCGCTCAAGATCGGGAAAATCTTCAAGTATCTCTTCTATGGAAACATTTTGCGCTAGCATCTCAAGTATATCGCTTACCCTGATTCGCATCCCTCGAATAGTAGGCGCCCCCTCGCATTTGTGAATGTCAAAGGTGATTCTCTCATTTAAATCCATCCTAGACTCCTTTTGGTTTTATTATAGCAAAAGAGCAGAGAAATGAGATTTGTTTTTTAATCCCCATGTAGTCGCTTAAGCGACGGAATCCCGCAGTCACTCGTGACGAGGACAAAACGGTCGGGTCTTGGTTGTTGAATAGCCTTGAAAATGGGCTTTCAAAGAAGTTTTATTTTTACCAAAACCCTCTTAAACGGCGCTCAGAAAATTATTATCTATTTGTTCTTGCAAGAATTCACATTTGGCTCTTTTTTCTTCATCGAATATAAATTCTTTGTCATTGGCAGTTTTTAGTATTTTATCAATCCACTCTGGTTTGTCACTTGTAGCAAAATAACAAGGATTTCCATGGCTTAGCGCTGCATACAAGATAGGTTTCTCAAACATAACCGAGTTGTCAATAAGTAGCACGCAATCGCTTATTTCTAGCGCCTTTTTGAACTCTATCAAAAACCAAAGAGGCGTTATCTAGGAACTGTTTCTTCCAGTCGATAAGGCTTTTGGCGCTTATTTCATATTTAGACGCTATTTGAGCTATTGTCTGCTCTTCTGATAGTAGCTCTAGGACGACTTTGCTTTTAAATTCGGCGCTATATGTCTTTTTCTTTTTGCTCATAATATTTTTCTCCAAAAAATACAGTTTTTAAGTCTAGCATTTATGAAGATAAATTCTTTTTTGGGTGTCTTGGTTTTTGGTGGCAGTATATAAATGAGCCTTGATATTTTTCGATAGCTCTCAAAAGCTCTCCGACTTTTTTTGGCTCAGTTATGACTGGAAAATTTCTTTTTTGCACTTTTGTTAGCGCATATTTTTTATCTATGTCGGCAACGATGTTATGCTCTACTTTTTCATTTGTCACGGCATATTTCCATATACTGCCGCATACATTCATGGTGCGTTTCGCAGTTTCGGAATACCCCTTTTTGTCGATCGTCTTAATCGTCTCCAAAAGCTCTAGGCGGCTTATCTCATTTATAGGCTTTTGCCCAAGCACAGGAAAAACATAATTTCTAAGGCATACCTCAATACCTTTCACATAATGAGCAGACAATCCGCCCCTTACATTATTTAGCCATTCATTGGCAACTTCAATAAAAATATTTTCCAGTTTGATTTTTTCTATAACTTTTTGCTGTTTTCGTACCGAAGAGGGATTGATGCCGCTTGCCACTTTAGCCCTCATATCGTCTCGCTGTTGTCTTGCAGACAAAAGGGTAACATCTGGGTAGGTGCCGAGCGATAAAGTCTGTTCTTTGCCCTCAAAACGATAATTAAACCGCCACCATTTAGCGCCGTTTGTTTTTACAAGCAAATACAAGCCTAAGCCATCCGTTAACTTGTAATCTTTTTCTTTTGGTTTTGCGGCTCTAATTTGAGTATCGTTAATAGG